>JAUQOZ010000241.1 GCA_030550625.1 Chloroflexota bacterium
TCTTCATCACTGCCAAAGCGTGGGTGTCGTTGAGCAGAATCTCATGCCCTTTACCTCCGGTCACGCTCATGTATAGACGGGTATCGCCTGATATTGCCGTATACGTCCGCGTTGAACGGATGGTGGCGGGCTGAATATAGGTATGATGATACCAGATAATTGTTTATCGGTGTATCCTCTGGTAAGAGCGATCGTCATCTCGGTGCTTAGTGCTCGCTCTGCCGGTAGCAGTTGGGCTTGGCGATAGGAGGAATAAGGAGGGCGCAGAGCAATCGCTGCTGCGCCCCTTGCACTGCTCACCAGCCTGTTATTCGGAAGGTTATCCAACTTTCTCGAGTTTCACCTTCGAGTCGTAGAAGACAGCACTACCGCCAACCAGATCGCTCAGCGTGACGTTGCCGAGCACTGGATCGACGCGCATTGCGGCGTTGGCATGGACGCCAGCGGCGCGGCGCGGGTCGGCTGGAATGGTGACGCCATCGATCACCATCGCGCTGGCGCCGCTAGCGAAGTGGCCCCAGCCAAGCGGGAAGGCGATGACACCGGGGCGGATGCCTTCGATGATCTTGACCTTGCCGATCATTGGCTTGCGTGTGCCGTTGCGCAGATCCCACACCCCTTCGGGGTTGCTAGCCGAGCTGATGCGCACCCGGTCGCCATCGCGCAGTCCGAGCCGTTCGGCGTCGATCCGGTTGATCAAGATGGCGTTTTCCGGCATGAGCGCCAGCAGCCAGTAGTCAGCAATACCGCGCGCTTTAGCCATCATCGCCTCTTTATAAGTGATCAGATGCAGATCGTAGCCTTCGTCAACGATCGGCGTGCTGTCGGCGGCTAGGCCGGCGGGGAAGTAGGTAGGATAGCCGAGCAGATGCTTGCCGGTCATTGAATCGATCGTACTCGCCGTCTTCTCTTGGTAGAGGTTGATCTGTTTGGCGTAAGGATTGCCGGCTAGATCGCCCTTCCATCCTTTTTCATACGCCTGATAGCGTCCGCCGCGATTGAGCACATACACCGTTTGGCGCCAGAGTTGTTCATCATTGCCTACCGCTGCGCGCCATGTTGCCTCATCAAACACGCTTGGCGGCAGGAAGCGGCGTGCGTGGCGGAAGACTTCAAGCTCAGCGTCGTCTGCTGGTGGAACGCCATCACTGCCGTCTTCTTTTTCACCAAAGGCGACATTGGCAGCCAACTTCAGATAAAGATGTTCGGGCCGGGTGAAGGGGATGCCTTCACCAAAGCCGTTGGGGCCGAAGCCGGGCAGTTCGAGCCGTTCGGCGATGGCGAGTACCAGCGCCTCGAAGCTGAGCGGAATCGTTTCGCCAAAGACCTTGACCGTTGGCCAGTTAGGCAGGCTGATGGCAGGTTGGCGGATGTTTTCCACTTTCCATGGCACGCTAGGATGCGAACCGTGGAACTCCCAGCGCTCGAGGAAGCTCAAGTCGGGGAAGATGTAATCGGCGTAGGCGCTGGTTTCTCCGACCATAATATCGCTGGTGATGATAAGAGGGATCTTCTTAGGATCGGCCAGTATCTCAATCACCGTCTGCGCGGCTGGCAAAGCATAGTTGATGGCCGACATATAGAACATCGCGACCTTGATTGGGTAGGGATACCCATCTCCCATCGAGGGCACGTCTTCCTGATAGACATCGGTGGCGAGCGGGAACCATGGCCGGCGCGCCGGATAGCCATTAAACAGCGTTGATTTCTCGTAGGCGGTGTTGGTGCGCAGCAGGTCAATGCCGAACGGTGCATTCGCGCCGTTGGTCATTTTGTCAATTTGGAACGGCCCTTTCGCCTTGCTGCCTAGCCGGTCGTAAGTGGTAGCTTTGATTAAGCCGCCGCGATGGTCGAAGTTGCCGATGAGAGCATTAAGAGTGTAGAAGGCGAAATTGGTGTAGAAGCCATTGGTATGTTGCGACGGGCCGCGATGAATGTCCGCTACAGCCCGCGTGCCGTGGCTGGTGAATTCACGGGCGACATCAATGATGTCTTCTGGCTTGACATCAGCTATAGCGGCCCACTCTTCGATCGTATGCGCGCTAGCCGCTTCGTAAATAATTTGCAAACCGCTCTTAACGTGAATGCCGTTGATTTCGGTGTCGACTAGGAGATCACCCATTACCGGCATCGCTTCGGGATTATTGGGGTCAATCAGCGCCGGCGTGCCATGAACCAATGCGACAAAGGGATCGAAGTCGAAGCTGGCGCCATCGGCAGTGACATACTTCTTTGTCGTTTTCCCCTCGGCATTGGTCTGTTCAACAACCGTCGTCAAGTTTATCTCGCTGCCGCGCAGGAACTTGCCCGGCTTACCATCCTTGATCTTTACCAGCCAGACCGCATTCGTCCAGCTTGGTTCGCCGATTGCAGCAGCGGCAGCTTTATTGGCTGCAGCGAGGAAGGTAGCATTGTAGCGCTGTTGTTCGATCATCCAGCGGATCATTGCCATCGCGAACGCAGCGTCAGTCCCCGGTTTGATCGGGATCCACTTCCACGCCTTGCTGGCCAGTTTGCTTAGACGTGGGTCGAGCACGGCGTAACGCAAACGGCTGTTAATCACCCCCTGCGTGATGCGCGGCGCTTGCGGGGTCGGGCCGTAATTGGCTTCGAAGTGATTGGCGCCGGCAAAAAGGATAAACTCGGCATTGCCTAAATCAGCCTGCCAATAGAATTTCTGACCGCCGGTGAACTTACCGGTAGCCGGATCGAACTGTTCGCTCATAGCCTTGCCGGTGAAGTAGAGCGAACCTTGGCAAACGGTGGTATGGCCGTTGGCGTTGACCGAGCCGAAGCCACTCTTGACAAACCGCTGCACAAGATCACCGCGCCCGTTCTTTAAGCGGCCCCAAATAAAGGCGAATTGATTGTTCTTGGGTCCTAGATCGGGATGATCAGGGTCAATGAGTAGTTCGAGATGGTCGGCAAAATCACGCTTGAATTGCTCGATCATGGCTGGCTTGTCTTCAGGTTTGGCCGCGAGGATGGCATTGACCGCCGCTGCCATCGCTTTGGCTAGTTTGGCATCCTTCAACGCATAGAGCGCGCGCAGACCTTCGACCGGCCCTTCGCCAAACAGGTCGCCGCCTTCAACGATCTCGGTAATCGCCTGATCGAAGTCGATGGTCACCCATTGGCCGGCGCCGCGCGGTGTGCCCGGTTTGCGCTTAAGCACTTTGGTAATCCGGTAGGGATCGTAGGCAGTTTGGATCCCGGCCTGACCTTTGGGGCAGAGCGCGCCGTCAATAGGGCCGCTGGCGCTGATCGGCGTGTCGTACGGCAAGGGTGGCTCCATCGTCCACGGGCTGTACGGATTGCCTTCGAGCTTAGCGGGAATGCCGTCGATCAGCTTTACCTTGAGTCCGCAGCCAGTATTGCACTGTAAGCAGACAGTCTGAATCGAGTTGGCGGCATCAACCAAGGGCAGATCGATCGGCGCCGCTTTGCCTTGCGGGGCGGTGAGGGGGCCGCAACCGGCGAGAGCGGCGCTGCCGCCGAGTAAAGCCGAAACTTTAAGGAAATCGCGCCGGCTAAGACTGTGGCCGGTAGGTGTTGTGGATGCGAGTTGTCGTTTCATATCAATACTCCTGTCGTGATCACAGGCGATGGGTCGTTCTACTAATCAGCCGTTCCAGTCGCTACTGAAGCTGGCGGGAAGAGTGGCAAGCGGTCAGTTCCGAAGAGGAAGCCAATTGTTGCCGCCCCCACAATACCGGCAGTGACAGCCCATTCCATCAGGCTTGGGCTGTAGGTAAAGCTCAGGTGCGGGCCATGGAAGGCGTCACCCAGACCTTGCAGTTCGGGCAAGCTGAGAGCCGGGAAGATGATGTTGGCGCGGGCGACGGCCAATCCGATCAAGACGCAGACCCCCATCAGGCCGGCAGTGAAGCCGTGACGCCCTGCCGGCATCGTTAACACGATCAGGGGTAGAAGCATGCCGATCCCGAGTTGCAGTAGCCAGAAGGCCCAACCGTAGGGACCGAACAGCACGAGATGGATTGCGGCTGCGCCGTGGCTGCTATTCTGATAGAGCGCTTGCGAGACGTCGCTCCAGAGATAGTAGCCTTTGACCAACAACAGCACGACCAGTGCCAAGCTCAGCGCACGCAACTGGTGCGCGCGACGCGGATCGTGCAGCGGGCCAAACCAGCCAATCGCGATCAGTAGCAACGCGACGCCAGCGGTCAGGTTAAACACAGGGAATTGGGTAGGTAGATTGCTGACATGCCAGCTTACCCGGCTTTGATTCACGCCGAGCAGCGCACCAATGCCGCCGCTGAGAAAGATTGCGAGCACGAGACCCGCCACCATCACCGGTTTCAGCCAGCGTGACGGTTGGGGGCGCAAGCTCAGCCAAAGGCTGATGATGACGATAGCGAGAAAGATCGAATAACCCCAGACCAATTGGGCCATCACTGAGTTAACATTGGGTTGGAGATACACTTTCCAGATCCGGTCAATATGGCCGAGATCGAGGCCAATCGCGAGCAGACCTGCCGGCATCGTGACTAGTGACCCCCACAGCGCTAGCCGGCCACTGCCGCGAAAGAGCGGCAATTCAAATAAGAGATCGAGCGTCGCCACCATAAAGGCGCCAGTCGCCACGCCGGCAAAAAACATATAGAGCGCCACCCACAGCCCCCACACCACATACGAGCCGTAGTTAGCGTGCATGTGCCCAAACGCGAACCGGTCGTACAACCCCCACAAGCCGATGAGCAGGCCAAGGGCGCCGGCCAAATAGAGGAGTCGCTTCAGCATAGGTCTGCTCCTCACTGCAAATAATAGACGCGCGGCTCAGTGCCGAGCTCTTCTTTCAATCGCATGACATTCGGTTTCGCGATCAATTCGCTCACAAGGCTGTCTGGATCATTGGCATCGCCAAAGAAGGTTGCTCGCCCGATGCATGTTGTTACGCAAGCCGGCAATTGGCCGTTGAGAACGCGGTGCATGCAGAAATGGCACTTACGCACATTGCCGACCGGCGAACCGTGTAGATCGCTGCGCGCATGTACTTTGCCGTACTCAAAGGTGCTGGCGTGTTCGTAACGAGCTGCTTGATCGGCGCCAACCACCACCCCGGAATCGGTAGTATCGGCAGTGTAGGTATAGCCAAAATCGAACGTGCGCGCGCCGTAGGGGCAGGCGGCGATGCACGCGCGGCAGCCAATGCACTGCTCGTAATCGACGGCAACCACGCCGTGCTCGTTCGTGTAGGTGGCCGAGACTGGGCAGACGCCGGTGCAAGGCGGGTTGTCGCACTGCATGCAGGGCCGCGGCACGAACCGGCGCGTCACATGAGGGTACTGTCCAATCTCTTCTTCGAGCACCGGTCGATAGACCACGCCGGGAGGCAGTTTGTTTTCGGCGACGCAGGCAATCGTGCAGCCGTGGCAGCCAACGCAAGCGCGCAGATCGATCACCATGACCCAGCGCCGTTCGGCGACCGGCTTAGTCAGTGCGCGCAATAGATCGGCGCGCATTCGTTCAAGCTGGTCAACTGGCGTGCCGGTCAGCTTGGCGGCTCGTAAGCGGGCAATTTCGCCTTCGTACGCCACCAGCGCCTCTTCAGGGGTCAAGACATCGATCGTATTAGTTGTCCTGCCAGACGCTGGTGCTGCCTCGGCGCAGGCAGCGGCGAGTGCGCCGGCTCCGGCGGCCAACGCGCCAAGGAAGCTGCGCCGGCTCACCGGGGTTAACGGAATTGTTGGGTGCCGAGACATAGGCCAAACTCCTTGTCCTAAGCGGTTGCCGCTGCTTTTACTGTAGGTCGTTGCCGGTGACAGCGATAGCAGGAAAAGTGAGATATTTCTCGGGGGGGTGTCAGGATTTTCCTGACAAGGAAACGTGGGGCCAACGAGTGAGCGAGTCGCACCTGTCGGGTAGCCTGTTGATTCTTCAGAGACCTGTTGCGCGGGCGCGTTTCAGGTCGATGTCAGCAAGTTGTGATCAAGCGCAAACTGCACTAGCGCAGCGCGTGAACGCAAGCCGAGCTTTTCCATGCCACGAGTGCGGTAGGTCTCAACGGTTTTGGGGCTAAGGTTCAACCGGGTTGCAATTTCAGCCGCAGTGTAGCCACGCGCCACGAGCACCAACACCTCACGCTCGCGTTCACTGAGGCTCTCCCACGGGCTAGCCGGTGGCATTTGCGGCAACAGCTCTTCGAGTAATTGGCGAGTGAGGGCAGGGTGAATATACAATTCACCGCGTAAGACGGCGCGGATCGCGGCAATGAGTTCAGCATCGGCAGCGCGCTTCAAAACGTAGCCATGCGCACCAGCCGCCAATGCCTGCCGTACATAACCTTCGTCGTCATGCATGGTGAGTACGAGAATGCGTGCTTGGGGGGCGGCAGTGCGCAATGAGGGGATTGCAGCCAATCCGCTGCAGTTGGTTAGGCTCAGATCAAGTAAGATTAAGTCGGGTTGCAACGCGGCAGCTTGGGCTACTGCCGCACGCGAGTCTTCGGCTTCACCGGCGACGTGCAGATCCGGTTGCGCGTCGAGCAACAAGCGCAAGCCGGCTCGCAAGACAGCATGATCATCGACCAACAGAATGCTGCTCATAGCGTTCCTCTGGGGGTGCTGGTAGGGGGAATTCGACATAAAGCGTAGTGCCATGGCCGGGAGCAGACTCAATAATCAGATGACCATTTAATAGCGCGGCTCGTTCGCGGATCCCGTTTAAACCTAGATGGCCATCGCCGCTCAGACTGGCCGGATCGAATCCGCAGCCATCGTCTTCGATAATGGCACGCACGCGGTCAGTGCGCCGTTCGATGACCACGCTCGCTGTTGTCGCATGGGCATGCCGAATCACGTTCGTTAACGCCTCTTGGACAATCCGGTACAGTGCTGTTTCCAGCGCTGAATCGAGGCGTTCATTATTGAGACCGGGCATGGCTAGATCGATGGTCAGGCCGCTACGGGTGCGGCAATCGGCGACGTAACGCTGGATGGCTGCCGCTAAGCCTAGATCATCGAGCACGCTAGGCCGTAATTGGCGGGCCAACGTGTGCAAGTCGTTGAGCACGTGCCCGACAATCCCGCGCAGATCCTCCACTTGCTGCTTGAGTTCAGGTGAGCGGTGGCGGTCGGCTAGTGAACGCAGACCTACCAGCAATGAAGTGAGCGCTTGGCTCGTGCTGTCATGAAGTTCGCGGGCAATCCGCTTCCGTTCCTCTTCTTGGGCGGTGATGATTTGGGTTACATACTGTGACCGCATCTGCTCACGCTCGGCTCGTTCGCGTTCAACTTGGGCCAGCGCCTCACTCATCGTATTAAAGGCATCGGTCAACGCTCCTATTTCATCGTTGGCCCATCGCCGCGCGCGTTGGCTAAAGTCACCGTTGGCCACTGCTTTGGCTAACTCTACCAATTGCAGGATCGGGCGGGTGAGAATCCAAGTCAGCAGCGCGGCAGCGGTAATCCCCATCGCCGCTGCCATGATTGTCGTGATCAGCAACTGACCGGTTACCGCAGCTATCGTCTGCTCACGCGCAACAAGTGACAAACCAACCCGAGCAATGCCGGCGCGTCCGTCGAAAATGGGTACCGCAGTATCCCACACATCGCCTTCGTCGGTCGTTAACAAGACACTGCGATGGTGTTCGTGAGCTGTTACGGTATTAGCGTCGCGTAAGCCTACAGGAAAGCCAGAGCCAAAGGTATGGGCGATAATGGTGCCATCAGAGTCGATCACAAACGCATAGCGCAGATCAGGGTTATTGGCTTGGGTGTCGCGCAGCAAGCGAAACAGTTCATAATAATCGCGCATCAATACCAGATCGGTCGCGCGGGCTGCCACATCGCGCGCCACTGCCACCGATCTCTCATAGGTTTGGTTGGTGAGGGTTTGTTCAAGCAAGAGCCGCACTTCAATCGTTGCGGCCACCCCCATCAACGCCACCAGCCCTAACACAATGCCCAAAATCTTGGCGCGAATATTGACTGCGCCGATCACGTTCCAGACCGCGCTCGTCCATCGCGATAAGTGTTGTTTGGTTGCCCCGGCATTCATGGCGATAGTGGTCCTACTTTTGATCGCAACAATCGCGCGCTGGCGTACGCCGCATCATCAATGATCACAAACTTATCGATACCCAGCGTCGCTAGGGCAGTCTGAGCCAATGGCGATGGATCATCGGCCATGCCAAGGAAAATGTTTTGCAACTCGGCGCGCAACTGGGGGCGCACACCCGGCCCTACTACCACTGGCGGAATGCCAAACGGCGGTGAAGTGTGGATGACAGTGACTTTATCGGCTAACGCAGGGTCGCGCGCTACGGCAAAATTAAACACCAAGCTGTCAACCGCTGCGCCGTCGGCCAATCCGTTGGCGACGGCTTCAATCGCTTTATCGTGGCTATACGTAAAGAAGGTATAACGGAAAAAGGTTTCCGGTTCTGCCCCTAGTTCACGCACCAGTGCAGTCGGGTAGACTCGCCCGCTAAATGATGTGGGGTCCGTGAAAGCAAAGACGTTGCCGTGCAGGTCGGCCATTGTGCGGGCAGGGCTATGTGCTGGTACAATTAACAATGAATGATAGGTCGTTTCACCGTTGACCTGTGGAGCCACAAGCAAGCTCATGCCATAGCGATCGCGCCCATCGATGTAGGCGCTAGTGCAGACAAAGGCAACATCAACCTCGTTACTTCCGATCAAATCGTTGGTTTCGGTGTATGTGCGGCGTTGCACGAGCACCACTTGCCGGCCTAGCCGGATACTGAGGTAATCAAGCAGCGGCTGATAGCTCTGCACCGTGCCTTGGGGCGAAATCACCGACGCTACCGATACCCGCAGCGGCGGTGACGTGACCGGCGTTGGCATCGGCAACGGCTGCAAGTCGTTAAGCTGGATGATCGGCGCTGATGCTGGCGCTGTATTGCATGCGTAGAGGAATAAGAGGGAGATCACGATAGAGCTGAGCCGTTGCGCCATGTTGGCCTCTCCCGAACTATACTTTGTGGGATTGCCATCCAAGCAAACCCGCGATGCCACCTCGCGGCGAGTGTCTCACCGACAGGATTCTTTGTGACAAAAGGAGCATATCATACTGGGTGCCAGTATAGTAAAAAGAGTTCGTAACTGGCAGTGAACGTTGGGTGCGAGAATGCCTTATCGGTCATTGCGCAGTTTGGCGCATCCTGCTAGTGTATGGAGTCTGCTATTGTGGCAGTTTCTTGTCTCGAACGCTACCAAGCCCTCATCTACCTGATCACGATCGCTGCCGGTTTGGTGGTTGGCCAGCAATGGCCAATGATCGGGCCAATCGCCGACCAAGCCCTCTGGCCGTTGCTGGCTCTGCTGCTCACCGTCACCTTCCTTCAAATTCCGCTGTTGCATCTGCGCGAAGCGTTGGTTGACCGGCAACTAGTGGCGCTGTTGCTTGCCGGTAATTTCGTAGTGATTCCGGTGGTGGTCTGGCTCTTGCTGCACTGGCTGCCGCCGGAAGCGGCGCTGCGGCTGGGGGTGGCGCTGGTGTTGCTCGTTCCTTGCACCGATTGGTTCATCGCCTTTTGCCATCTCGGCGGCGGCGATACGGCGCGGGCTTTGGCAGTAACGCCGCTGTTGCTGATCATCCAAGGCGCGTTGTTGCCGCTCTACCTGTGGCTGATGCTCGACGCCGCAACGCTCGATCTGGTTGCTAGTGTGAATCTCTGGCCGGCGCTGCTGATCATCTTCGTACCGCTAGTGGTGGCGCTGCTCGGCGAACGCTGGCTCGAAGCGCGGCCTGAACGGCAGGTTTGGCGGCAACGCAGCGCCGCGCTGACTGTGCCGCTGCTGGCGCTGGTGGTCGGGGCCATTGCGACTGCGCAGGCGCCGGCGGCGTTGGCGGCGCTGGCGGTCTTGCCGGTGGTGACACCGGTGTTTGTCGCTTTCTTGCTGATTGCCACGTTGTTGGCCCGCTTGCTAGCCGGCTTGGGCCGCTTGCCGGCACGGCGCGGCAGGGTGTTACTGTTTAGTTTCAGCACTCGCAACTCGTTTGTGGTGCTGCCGCTGGCCCTCAGCCTGCCGCCGGGGTGGGAGGCGACGGCGCTGGTGATCGTAGTGCAGGCGCTGGTCGAGCTGATCGGTATGGCGGTGATGGTGTGGGTCGGGCCGCGCTGGGTGATGAGGGAGGGGTGAAGGGGGAGATGACAATCCCCGCGCCAACAATGCTGCGCCGCTTATACAAACACAAAGAGCTAGCTTCACACTGAGGCTGGCTTGCTACTCTTTTGTGATCGGTCGCTACATTTATCCCATCACTAGCAACCAGATTCGTTGCACAGCCAGCAAGATGAGAGCTGCTGCGAAGATGCGGGTGAGGGTCAGGCTCTTGACCCGCTGGGCCATAAACGCGGCGCCAGCCTGTGCTCCTAGTACTGCTGAAATCGATGTTAGGATGAGCAACAGCCAGTCGAAACGGGCATCGAGCAGGTGAGTGGCAAAGGCTGAAAAGGAGGGTAGGGTGACGATCACTGCATTGGTAGCGGCGGCAATGCGCGCCGTATAGCCGAGCAGCACCAGTGTCGGCATCATGAGAAAGCCGGGGCCGACACCGAGGAAGCCAGCGAAGACGCCGATCGCGGCGCTAGCTGCGCCGGCTTTGATCCGGGTCGTGTCGTCGATTGGTTGCGGTGCGCTGTCATTTTGCGCTGGCGAGAATGCCATACGGTAAGCTAAAAAGAAAAGCACGCCGGCATAAACCCACCAGATGGTGGTCGTGGGAACAAATTGCAGCAACCAGACCCCGATCGGCGCCACAATCGTGGTGATAATGAGTAAGGGAATGGCCGTGCGCCAATCCACCATTCCCTTGCGCGCCAGCGTGATTGCGCTCGCAATTGCGGTGATGCCGTTCAGCCAAAGCGAGAGCGGCATAATCTCGTGCTTGAGTTCGAACCCAAAGAGGCCAAGCACTGGCGTGGCAATGAACGCCACCCCTAACCCCATCATTCCCGACAGAAATGATAGGCCAAACAGTAACACCGTCAGGATGAGGTACAACATGGCTCGCCTCGTTATGTGATCTACTGGCGTGGAAACCAAAAATGCTCAACAGTTGCAAAAGTCGCTCGCCAACCCTTTGCTATTGAAGCCTTATCTCATGATCAGATTAAACAGGTACCCGACCAGCACGATCCCGCTGGCGACCACGCCAACGAACACCGCAATCAATTGCGGCTTCAGCACCCGGCGTAGAATGATCAGTTCCGGCAAGCTGAGCGCCACCACCGCCATCATGAAGGCCAGTACCGTACCCAGCGCCGCTCCCTTGGCCATGAGCGCCTGCACCACCGGGATTACGCCGGCAGCGTTGGAGTAGAGCGGCACGCCCAGCACTACCCCTGCCGGCACTGACCACCATGCCTCGCGGCCAAGGATGCCGGCCAACGCATCTTCAGGCACGTAGCCGTGAATGCCGGCCCCGATGGCAATCCCGATCACCACGTACAGCCACACCTTGCCGACAATCTCGCGGGTGTTCTCCCACGCGCCGGCAAACCGCTCAGCCCACGTGGGGTTCTCGATCGCGACTGCGCCGCCGCCCCCCTTGATCTGCCAGACAAACCCTTCCACGTACCGTTCCAGTTTCAGCCGGCCAATCATCACACCGGCCACAATCGCCACGCTCATCCCGGCCACAAGGTAGAGCAGCGCCACCTGCCAGCCAAACATCCCGAACAGCATCACTAGCGCAACTTCGTTCACCATCGGCGCAGCGATCAGGAACGAGAAGGTCACGCCGAGCGGAATGCCGGCCTCGACAAACCCGATAAAGAGCGGCACTGCCGAGCACGAGCAGAACGGCGTCACCACGCCGAGCGCGGCGGCCAGCACGTTGCCGATCCCCTCGCGTTTGCCGCCGAGCAAGGCGCGGGTGCGTTCGGGGCTAAAGAACGAGCGCAACGTGCTGATCACAAAGATCATTCCGCTCAGCAGCAAGAGAATTTTCGGCACATCGTAGAGAAAAAAGGCGACCGCCTCACCCAAATGCGAGCCTTCGGCCAACCCGATCACCCGATAGGTCAGCCAATTGGCCAGCGGTTGGATGAGATTGTACGCGATCAACCAGCCGATGGCGGCGATGACAACAACAAACCACGCTTGGGTGGAAGTGCGGCGGGATGGGGTCGAGAGGGTTTGAGCCATGATGGATGCCTCTGTCTGATATGATTGGTTGCTTTGATAGAGAGAGCGTGAATCCACCCCCTACCCCCTCTCCGTAAACGGGGAGGGGGCGCTTTCTCCCTCTCCCGGAGAGGGAGGGCTGGGGTGTGGGAACTACATGCAGCCACGGTAAAAGAGCACACAATATGCAAAAAACTGCATATCTGCCCGAAAAAAGATCGGGCGACCACGCCCGCGGCTCACAGCTATATCACTTCAACCAGCCGGCAATCTCCTCTTCTGAGGGGATGCGGCCAGCCGAAACTAGCACCTCATTAACCACCAAACCCGGCGTGCGCATCACATTCCAACGCATGATCTGCGCATAATCAGTCACCTTCTCAATCTCAGCCGCGAGCTGGTGCTTTTGCACCACCGCGCGCACCCGCTCTTCGAGTTTGCGGCAATTGGCACAGCCCGAACCTAACACCTTCACGTTGATCATTGTCGCACTCCCAGTTCTTTCACGGCAATCGTCGTAGTACAACGCGGGCAGGCACATCCCGCCGGCAATGGCTGCCACGGTTCATCCTCACCGACCACGGCGCGCGCCATATCGAGCAGATCGAGCACCTCATGACGGATGATCTGATAGTAGATGTTCGGCCCGTCACGGCGGTCGCTAATCAGGCCAGCTTTCCGTAATACGGCCAGTTGTTGCGAGACATACGCTTGCCGCAGGCCGAGCGTCGCTTCGATATGACAGACGCACGCCTCGCCGCTGCGCAGAATCTCGAGGATCTGGATGCGCACCGGATGCATGAGG
>JAUQOZ010000127.1 GCA_030550625.1 Chloroflexota bacterium
CCCCCCCCCCCGGGGGGGGGGGGGCGGGGGGGGGGGGGCACATCCCAGCAGGCCGGCCCTCACCCCCCGGCCCCCTCTCCCACCTGACGGTGGGAGAGGGGGAGCTACGCAATGGCGGGCAAGGCATGGCGGGAGCGGCACGCAGCAGCGCCCCGCTCCCACTGGCGTGGGAGCAGGGCTGGGGGCGGGGGTAGATAGCACCCTTCCGGGGGAGGAGTGCGACTCCCCTCCCCCGCTGGGGGAGGAGCGAGGGTGGGGGCCGCATTCCAGCGTATCAGCACCGCGTCACACCTCATCACCAAGGAAGGGGTACAACATCCGACCGGTCAGGTCGTTATGGCTACCGATAGCGTAGGGTGGCCGGTAATCTTCCAGCACGCGGATGTAATTGGCCCGCTCGAAAGCCGCTGGTTCGGCGACCGCACGCTGGCTCATACTGCCGCGCAACTGCTCGATCGACTCGTATTCGTGTTCGGTCAGCCACAACTCCATATCGCGCAGCACATTACGCACAATATCGGGGGCGCGCCCGCGCAGCAGCGCCGAAGCCATCGTCGCGACGCTCGCCCCCGCCATCAACCCTTTGAGGGCATCGATAGCGCTATGCACGCCACTGCTGATGGCGAACTCAACCGGAATACGCCCGTAGAGCAGCGCAATCCAGCGCAACGGCAAGCGCAGATCAGCCGACGTGCTCAGTTGCAGATTGGGCCGCACCGAGAGCTGTTCAAGGTCAAGATCAGGCTGGTAAAATCGGTTGAACAGCACCAACGCATTCGCGCCGGCCTCCATCAACCGCCACGCGAAATTGGGGAGGGCGGTGAAGTAGGGGCCAATCTTCACCGCCAGCGGGATGTTGATCTCGGCGCGCACCGCGCGCACCAGATCGATGTAGATGTTTTCGAGTTCGGAGCTGGTGAGGTTGGTATCAATCGGCACAAAATAGATATTCAGTTCGAGAGCATCAGCCCCGGCCTCTTGGATGAGCCGTGCGTAATGCACCCAGCCGCCTGCCGAGACACCGTTGAGACTGCCGATCACCGGAATACTCAGCGCCTTTTTCAGCGCCTCAACCTGCTCGAGATAGCGTTCGGGGCCAACGCTGTACGCACCGTGTTCGGGCAAATAGCTGAGCGCCTCGGCGAAGCTTTCGGCCCCATGGCTGAGCATCCGATCGAGTTCGAGACTGTTGTGAATGATCTGCTCTTCAAAGAGCGAGTACATCACGATCGCGCCCAACCCGGCCTCTTCGAGTTGGCGGGCCAGCTCGACGTTACGGCTAATGGGTGATGCGGCAGCGACCAGCGGCGATCGGAGCCGCATTCCCAGATATGTCGTGCTCAGATCAATCATCGCAGCCCCTCCTTCGTCTCGGCAGCCAGCTCATTGGCCATCCATTGCAAATGCGCCCACTTCAACGCCACTTGCCGGCGCAAGTTATTGAGTAATTGCTCGTAGCGGGCCGGGTTGGCTTGTTGCAGCATCTGGAAGCGACCCTCGCCGCGCACATAGACTTCGGGATCAATACTGGGGGCCTTCGAGTCAATGGTCAGCGGCGAACCTTCATGAATTGCCGGGTTGTAGCGGTAGAGCGGCCAGATGCCCGATTCAACCGCCAACCGCTGCTGTTCAAGCCCGCGGCGCAGATCGTAGCCATGGGCAATGCAGTGGCTGTAGGCAATAATCAGCGAAACGCCGGGATAAGCCTCGGCCTCTTGGAAGGCGCGCAAGGTTTGCACATCGTCGGCCCCGAACGCGACCCGCGCCACGTATACATCGCCATACGTCATCGCAATCTGGGCCAAATCTTTCTTGACCCCGCCTTTGCCGCTGGCGGCAAACTTGGCCACTGCGCCGGTCGGCGTTGATTTGCTGGCCTGCCCGCCGGTGTTCGAGTAAACTTCGGTATCGAGCACGAGAATATTGACATCGCGGCCAGAAGCAAATACGTGGTCGAGACCGCCGAAACCGATGTCGTAAGCCCAGCCGTCGCCGCCGACGATCCAGATGCTGCGTTTGATCAGCACATCGGCCAGCGCCAGCAGGTCACGCATCTGGGCCGCTTCAGGCAGGTTATCAGCCAGCAACTCGCGCAGGCGCTGCTTGAGGATTGCCACCCGCTCGCGCTGCTCACGGATGCCGGCTTCGGTATGCTGATCGGCGCGGAGCAGGTCTTCGACAAACTCGGCGCCAAGGATGGGGCGCAGCCGGTTGAGCAGCATGCGGGCATGTTCGAGCTGCTGGTCAATGCTCAACCGCATCCCCAGACCAAACTCGGCGTTATCCTCAAACAGCGAGTTGCACCACGCCGGCCCGCGCCCTTCGGCGTTGGTCGTCCACGGCGTGGTCGGCAAGTTACCGCCGTAGATCGACGAACAACCAGTAGCGTTAGCGATAATCGCCCGGTCGCCAAAGAGCTGGCTAAGCAGCTTGAGGTAGGGCGTCTCGCCGCAGCCGGCGCACGCGCCAGAGAATTCCATCAACGGCACAAACAACTGGGTATGCTTGACGCTGCCTGCCGGAATGAGAGTGCGATCGACATCGGGCAGGCTGAGGAAGAAGTCCCAGTACTCGGCTTCGCGGGTGCGGATGGGCGGTTGCGGATGCATATTGATCGCCTTGCGCCCCACCGCGCGCTTGTCTTTGACCGGGCAAGCCTCGACGCAGAGACCGCAGCCGGTGCAGTCTTCGGGCGCGACCTGCAACGTATAGCGCTGGCCGGGGAACTCTTTGAAGCGAGCCGGTGCGCTGCGGAAGCCTTCGGGAGCGCCAGCCAGCGCCTCTTCGGGATACACTTTCGCCCGAATGGTTGCGTGCGGGCAGACGAAAACGCACTTATTGCATTGAATGCAGATATTCGGATCCCAAACCGGCATCTCAAGCGCAATATTGCGCTTCTCCCACTTGGTGGTGCCAGTGGGGAAAGAGCCATCGAGCGGGATGGCACTGACCGGCAGCTCATCGCCGCGACCAGCGATCATCATGCCAAGCACGTCACGCACAAACTCCGGCGCATTGGGCGCAACTGGCGGGCGCATCGGCAAGCCGTTATCTTCGCTCGGCGGCGGGATTGGCACCTCGTAGAGCCGGTCGAGGGTGCGATCGACGGCGGCCCAATTCTGCTTGACCACGGCTTCACCGCGGCGGCCATACGTCTTCTTAATCGACTGCTTGATCGCCGCAATCGCGTCTTCACGCGGCAACACACCGCTGATCGCGAAGAAGCAGGTCTGCATCACCGTATTAATGCGCCCGCGCATGCCAACTTCGTTCGCAACCGCAGTAGCATCGATCACATAGAAGCGCAGATTGAGTTCGCGGATCTTGCGTTGCACGACGGTCGGCAACTGATGCCAGACCTGATCAGGGCCATAAGGGCTATTGAGCAAGAAGACGCCATTGGGCGCAGCGTATTGCAAGACATCGAACCGCTCGAGGAAGCTAAAGTGGTGACAAGCGACAAATTGGGCTTGGCCCTTGCCGATCAGGTACGGCGTCGCCAGCGGCGAGGGGCCGAAACGCAGGTGCGAGATCGTCACCGATCCTGACTTCTTCGAGTCGTAGACGAAGTAGCCTTGGGCATAACGTTCGGCTTCGCCTTCGCTGCTATCGCCGATAATCTTGATGCTATTCTTATTCGCACCAACAGTACCATCAGAGCCAAGGCCCCAGAAGACACACCGCACCGTACCGGGGGGATCGATGCAGAGGTCAGGATCGTAACTCAGGCTACTGTTGGACACATCGTCAGTGATCCCAACGGTAAAATGCTCTTTGGGCTGGTCTTTGGCCAATTCCGCAAAAACGGCAGCCGCCATCCCCGGCGTAAACTCCTTCGACGAAAGACCGTAACGTCCGCCGATAATCGTGATCGGCTGCCCCCGCAGCGCATTGACCACATCAAGGAAGAGCGGCTCGCCGGAAGCGCCGGGTTCTTTAGTGCGGTCAAGCACGGCAATCGCCTTAACCGTTGGCGGCAACACCGTGCGGAAGGCTTCGGCAGCAAAGGGCCGGAAGAGCCGCACCTGCACCACACCCACCTTCTCGCCCTGCTGGTTAAGGTAGAAAGCCGTCTCGCGCGCTGTCTCGCCGCCTGATCCCATCACCACAACGACCCGATCGGCATCAGGAGCGCCAAAATAATCGAACAGATGGTAGCGACGACCAGTAATCTCGGCGAAACGATCCATCTGCGCTTGCACCACACTGGGGAAAGCATCGATAATGGGCTGGATGCGCTCACGGGCCTGAAAAGCGACATCGGGATTCTGGGCCGTACCGCGGATTACCGGATGTTCAGGCGAGAGGGCATGGGCGCGTTGCTCATGCACCCACTCATCTTTGATCATCGCCCGAATTTCATCTTCTTCGAGCAGAATAATCGAATTGACCTCATGCGAGGTACGGAAACCATCGAAGAAATGGATTACAGGCAGTTTTCCTGCTAAGGAACTCGCATGCGCGATCAGGGCCAAATCTTGCGCCTCTTGCACCGAAGCCGAGGCCAGCATGCCAACGCCGGTCATCCGGGCTGCCATCACATCCGATTGATCACCGAAAATCGACAGCGCCTGCGTAGCAACCGCGCGCGCGGCGACATGAAACACGCCGGGAGTTAACTCGGCGGCCATCTTAAACAGGTTGGGGATCATCAAGAGCAGCCCTTGCGAGGCGGTGAACGTTGTGATCAGCGCACCCGTCTGCATCGCGCCGTGCAACGCGCCGGCAGCGCCGCCTTCTGACTGCATCTCGTATACCGTTGGCACGACTCCCCACAGATTGGTCTTGCCGGCAGCGGCCATCGCATCGGCCTGCTCACCCATTGGGGTCGAAGGGGTAATCGGATAGATCGCTATCACTTCACTCAGTTGATAGGCAACATTGGCAACTGCTTCATTGCCATCAATCGTCACTCGCCGTGATCCCATCGCTGCCTCCTTAACCTGTACGCAGGAAACTATTGCCTGCTCTGTTCAGTATAGAAGCTACGAGGCAGCGCTTCAGATGAAACTCAGGCAACCTTCGGTGATAATCGCTTCATTTTGAGACCATTCCGACCGGAAAAGATTCATCGAATTTTTAACTTTAGGGCGCCGTTTCTGCCGTTCAGACCGATACGACGTTCTATAATAGGTACGATTTCGCGCACAACACAAATGGAGTAGCGCATGCAGCGCACAACCCTGATCCTCGAGCGCACCGCCGCTCTGCAGGAGACTTTCGGCATTGAAGCGAGTTGGTGGTCAAGCGCGTTTCTGGCTGATACACAGGCATTAGTGATGCGCATCACCGGTGCTGTCGCCATTGTCACCGCAACCATCCACATCACCGCCGAAACAATCGATGGGCCATTCATCATCATCAGCGGCGACGCGCCGCACATCCCAGAAACGCGGATACGCGATACGTTTACCCTGCTCGAGAGCGGATATGATGTGGTGGTCGGGCCATGCGATCGGGGCAGTTGGTATATCTTGGGCATGCGCCAAGCGAGTTTAGCGGCCCACATTCCGCTCAGCGGCGGCGGGTTGCTGCCGTGGATGGAACAAATGCACCAACGCGGCGTGCGCATCATCCAATTGCCGCTCTGGTTCCGGATCACACATCCAACTGATCTAGCAACGCTCGCGATCGCGTTACGCACGATGCCGGCTTGGTATGCACCAGCCACCCGCCATCTGCTCGGCGATAACGAGGGTTCGTTGGCGCGGGAGTGGGGGGCATAGGGGGGGTGACAACAGCCATAACTTATGGTATACTCTTTATCGGCGTGCATCAGATGCACGCCAACCTTTTACGTTAGAAGCCTTAGCACTCTCGCCTCACGAGTGCTAACCATCGACCAGCGAGGCAGGACACAGCGATGAGCGGACCTCTGACCGAACGCCGGCAGACGATACTCAAGCTGGTCATCCAAGAGTTTGTTGACACGGCCACGCCGGTCGCATCCGAGACGTTAGTGCGCAAATATCGTCTGCCCGTCTCGCCGGCGACGGTGCGCAACGATATGGCTGCGCTCGAAGAGTTGGGCTTTCTCACCCACCCGCACACGTCGGGCGGGCGGATCCCGACCGATGCCGGCTATCGCTTTTTCGTTGAAAATCTCATGGAGCGCACGTCGCTGTCACCCGCCGAGCAGCGCATGATCCGCCACCAATTTTATCAAGTGCGCGGCGAGCTCGATCAGTGGGTGCAACTGGCCTGCGCAGTGTTAGCGCGCACCGCGCACAACGCCTCGGTGGCAACCGCGCCGCGCGCCGAGCAGCTCCGCTTCAAGAGCCTTGAGCTGATCGCGATCCACGAGACGATGGCGTTGGCGGTGATGGTCTTCCACGGCGGGATTGTCAAGCAACAGACGCTGCCGATCGAGCCGGGCCGCACGCCAGAGGATCTGCGCCGCGCCGCCGGCATCGTGAGCGATTTATTGGCTGACACGACTCTGAGCCGGGCCGAAGAGCTCGCGGCGACGGCAACCCTTAACGGCATCCCGCTCAGCGATTTCGAGCGCGGGCTGGTCGATCTGGTAGTGCGGGCTATGCAGGCGTTTGAAGAGCAAGCGCAAGAGCAAATCTATTCCGACGGCTTGCTCGAAATGCTCAGCCAACCGGAGTTTTTGCCGGCAAGCGGGCGCGATGACGCCGAACGCGCCATTGAACGGATGCGCCGCACCTTAGAGATCTTGAAGAGTGGGCGCGGTCTAAGCCCGCTGATCCCGCAGGCGCTCGCTTCCGGCGGCGTGCAGGTGATTATCGGCGGCGAGCACGGCGAAGATGCGATGCGTGACTACAGCGTGATCCTTGCCCGCTATGGCGTCGAAGGCGCGATTGCCGGCGTGCTTGGCGTGATTGGCCCCACCCGGATGGCCTATCCGCGCTCGATCTCGACTGTGCGCTATATCGCGTCACTGATGAGCAATTTGCTGGCCGAACTCTATAACGTCAATGCGCGCCCCTCTGATGTCGCAACCGATACGCAAGATGAGCAGCGCGCATAAGATATTGTCTATGAACGAGGAAGCTATGTCGAACCCGGAAGAAGTCAAACCCGACACAACCACTACGACCGGCAATGGCGCCGCTGCGACGACGCCAGAAACGGCCACCGTCGAGACACCGGCTGATCCGGCGGCGGTGATTGCCGATCTGCAAAACCGATTGGCACAGGCTGAGGCGCAGGCGGCTGAATATAAGGATCAGTGGATGCGGGCGGTGGCCGATTATCGCAATTTCAAGCGCCGCACCGATACCGAACGCGCTGAACTGATCCGCAACGCTGGCGCGGCGCTGATTCTCAAACTGCTGCCGGTGCTCGATGATTTCGAGCGCGCCATTGCCAACATTCCGCCTGAGATCGCCGGCACGCCGTGGTGGCAGGGGACGCAACTGATTGCCCAGAAGTTGCGTACTATTCTCGAAAGCGAAGGCGTGAAGCCGATCGAGGCGTTGGGGCAAGATTTTGACCCCAATCTGCACGAGGCGGTCATTTACGAAGAGGCGGAAGGGCAAGAGGGCAAGGTGATCGCCGAATTGCAGCGCGGCTACCTGCTGCACGATCGCGTGATCCGGCCTAGTATGGTCAAGGTCGGGCGCGGATGATGGCGGCATTAGGGTGAGCAAGGCGGGATCTACATACGGGCGGGTTTGAAACCCGCCCGTACACCCATCCGTGCCGGCGGGGTTAAACCTCGCTGCTCTCTATGCCATCACGAGCATCACGATAACAATCTGGGTCATCGCATATTGTAAAGGTTTTTCCATGCCGAAGGTCATTGGGATTGATTTAGGCACAACCAACTCAGTGGTAGCAGTCGTCGAAGGCGGCGATGTGGTGGTTATCCCCAACGCTGAAGGCTCGCGCCTCACCCCCTCGGTCGTGGCGATCACGAAGTCGGGCGAACGGGTGGTCGGCCAAGTCGCTCGCCGGCAAGCTGTCACCAACCCCGAAAATACGGTCTTCTCGGTCAAGCGCTTTATCGGGCGCAAATTCACCGAGCCGTCAGTGCAACGCGATAAAGATCTGGTACCGTACCAGCTCACCGCGGCGCCGAATGGTGATGTGCGGGTATTGATGGCAGGCCGTGAGTATGCCCCGCCGGAGATTTCGGCGATGGTGCTACAAAAGCTCAAGGCTGATGCGGAAGCCTATCTGGGTGAGCCGGTCACGCAGGCAGTGATTACGGTGCCGGCCTATTTTAACGATAGCCAACGGCAGGCGACCAAAGATGCCGGCAAGATCGCTGGCCTTGAAGTGTTGCGCATTGTCAACGAGCCGACTGCCAGCGCGCTGGCCTACGGCCTTGACAAGAAGGGCCAAGATGAATTGGTGGTCGTCTATGACATGGGCGGCGGCACCTTTGATGTCAGCATTCTTGAGCTGAGCGAAGGGGTGGTCGAGGTTAAAGCGACTAGTGGCGACACCCATCTCGGCGGCGATGATTTCGACCAGCGGATTATCGATTGGCTGGCTGAGGAATTCAAGAAAGAGCATGGCATTGATCTGCGCGATGATCGGGTCGCCCTGCAACGTTTGAAAGAGGCGGCTGAGAAAGCAAAGATGGAGCTCAGCTCGCTGATGCAGACTGAGATTAGTTTGCCCTTCATCACTGCCGATTCCAGCGGCCCCAAGCACCTCAGCGCAACCCTGACCCGCGCCAAGCTCGAACAGCTCTGCGCCGATCTGATCGAGCGCAGTATGGGGCCGGTGCGGCAAGCTCTGCGCGATGCCGGCCTCCAACCTAACCAGATTGACGAGATTATTCTGGTTGGCGGCCAAACCCGGATGCCGGCCATTCAGGCGGCGGTACGCAATTTCTTTGGCAAAGAACCGAACCGCAGCGTCAACCCCGACGAGGTGGTCGCGATTGGCGCGGCCATCCAAGCTGGCGTGCTTGGCGGCGAGGTGAAGGATGTGTTGCTGCTCGATGTGACACCACTGACGCTCGGCATCGAGACGCTCGGCGGCGTGATGACGCCGATCATCGAGCGCAATACCACCATTCCCACCCGCAAGAGCCAAGTCTTTTCGACTGCCAGCGACAATCAGAGCAGCGTCGAGATTCACGTTTTGCAGGGTGAGCGGGCCGAAGCGCGTTACAACAAGAGCCTTGGCCGCTTCGAGCTGTCAGGCATTCCACCCGCGCCGCGCGGCGTGCCGCAGATCGAGGTAACGTTCGATATTGATGCCAACGGCATCGTGAGTGTGAGCGCGCGCGATAAGGCCACCGGCAAAGAACAGCGGATCACGATCACTGCTTCGTCGGGCCTCTCGCAAGACGAGATCGAGCAGATGGTGCGCGACGCCGAGCTGCACGCCGAAGAAGATCGCCGGCGGCGCGCGTTGATCGCGGCCCGCAATCAGGCCGACAGCGTGTTGTACGCGGCCGAAAAAGCGCTGCGTGAAGCCGGCGAACATCTTGACCCGGCGCTCCGCAGCAATGTGGAAGAGAAGGCGATGGCCCTGCGCAGCGTGCTCGCCGACGATGACGAGCAGGCGATTCGCAATCGGATCGCTGAATTGGCGGTGGCATTGCAACATGTGACAGCCGCCGCACCTAATGGCGCTGCCGGCGTCGTTGATGGCGAAAAGGTCGAAGAGTAGGTCCGATGGCGGGCCGGTATGCATCGGGACACCGGCCGGCAGCGTGCGTAATGAGGAAACCGTATGACAGCGGGAGCCAAACGTGACTACTACGAGGTGCTCGGGGTGAGTCGCAGCGCGACGCCCGACGAGATCAAGAAGGCATTTCGCCGGCTAGCCCGCCAGTACCACCCCGATGTTAATAAATCGCCTGAGGCTGAGGCGAAATTTAAAGAGATCAACGAAGCCTACGAGGTACTGTCTGATGAGCAGAAGCGGGCGATGTACGACCGCTTCGGCCACAACCCGCCCGGTTTCGGCGGCATAGGTGGCGATCCATTTAGCGGCGTTGATCCATTCAGCTCGATCTTCGACGCCTTTTTCGGGGGGGCGAGCGCGGGACGCAGCGCCCGTGGGCCATTGCGCGGCGCCGATTTGCGCTACACGCTGCGCCTGACCTTTGAAGAAGCGGTGTTCGGCGCCGACAAGGAGATCGAGTTCCGCCGATTGGAAACCTGCGCCGCGTGCCATGGTTCCGGCGCCGAACCGGGCACCGAACCGGCGCGCTGCCCGCGCTGCGGCGGCACCGGCGAGATCCGCCAGCGCGCGCCGATTTTCAATATGGTGACGGTGACGACATGCGACACCTGTGGCGGCACCGGCTATGTCATTCCCATCCCCTGCCGTGAATGCCGCGGCGAGGGGCGTGTGCGCAAGAATCGCAAGATTACGGTGCGGGTACCCGCCGGCGTCGATGGCTCGCAACAGATCCGGATCAGCGGCGAGGGTGAAGCCGGGCCGCGCGGCGGGCCGCCCGGCAATCTCTACGTGGCGCTCGACATTCAACCGCATCCAATCTTCGAGCGCGACGGCAATGACATTATCTTGCCGTTGACGATCAACGTCGCCCAAGCGGCACTAGGCAGCGAAGTCAGCGTTCCCACCCTCGAAGGCACCGAGAAGTTGCGCCTGCCGCCCGGCACCCAGCACGGCCAAACCTTCCGCATACGCGGCAAGGGGGTGCCTTACCTGCGCCAACAAGGTCGCGGCGATCTGATCGTGGTTATCCGGATCGAAGTGCCAACCAAACTTACCGATCAGCAGCGCCGGCTGTTCCAAGAACTAGCGCAAACTTTTGCGCACGATGGCGACCACGGTGATAAAGGGTTGTTTGGCCACATCAAAGACGCGCTTGGGTTGTAGCCGGATGGAAATAACCCACGCCCGGTTGCGACTATATGTAACAGCGAGTGAGTAGATGATGACGACCGAGTTGCTCTATGGGCGCAACGCGGTGCGCGAGGCTCTCCGCGCTCGCCGCCGCGCGTTGCGCCGTTTAGTTATCTCGCGCAGCGTGCAAGAGAGCGGCATTATCGCCGATATTATCCGGCTGGCCGAACAGGCCAGCGTGCCGGTAGAGCGGATCGAACGGCAGGCGCTCGACCGCCAGTTGCGCGACGCCAATCATCAGGGGGTGATGCTCGAAACCGGCCCCTATCCGTATGTCGAGCTCGACGAATGCCTGCAAGCAGCGGCTGACCGGCGTGAGCCTGCGCTCCTCTTGTTGCTTGATCATCTGCAAGACCCGCAAAATATCGGCACCCTGTTGCGCACTGCCGAAGCAGTCGGCTGCCATGGCGTCGTTATTCCGGGCCGGCGCGCCGCCGAAATTACGCCGGCAGTGGTCAATGCCAGCAGTGGCGCGGTCGAGCATCTGCGCGTGGCGATGGTGACTAACTTGGCCCAAACGATTGAAGAATTGCAACGCACCGGCATTTGGGTGGCCGGACTTGAGCAAGATGAAGCGGCCAAAGATATCGACACAGTTGATCTTGATCTGCCGCTCGCCCTCGTGATCGGCGCCGAAGGCACGGGCATGGCCCGTCTGGTGCGTGAACGGTGCGATTTTCTCGTGCGGTTGCCGATCGTGGGGCAAGTGGGATCGCTCAACGCCGCCGTGGCCGGCAGCATTGCCATTTACCACGCATGGCGGCAGCGCTTCCGTTCGGTGGCGGAATAACCTTGCCAATGATGGCAGGAGCCAGTTGATGTGGACTTGATATTCAACTTGAAGCCTCGCCGAGCCTGCGCTAGAATACAGTGCGGTAGAGCAAGGAGGAACTATGCGTTGGGTAACCCTAGTGGCGCTGTTGGCAGCTCTTGGCTATATCGTTTTCTTGCAGCGAAAGTTGGCCGTCGCCGAGCGGCGTGGTGATATGTATCGTGATATTGCCAGCCGGCTGGAATTGCGCGTGGCCGAACTGACGGCACGCTAAGCAGGCGTAGGCAATGTACGCCGTCGCGACTCCTCCAATTGGCGTGTCTGCCGATGATGTCGTGATTCGACCGGCCCGCCTGAGCGATATTGAAGCAATCGTCGCCCTCCACCGCGAAGCATTTGCTGACACGTTCGGCGCAGCGTTTGGCCCGCGCGATCGGGAACGCGGCGCGCAAGCGTTGGCGACCGGCTGGCGGCGGCAAGGGCCAGCGGCGTTGCGCGGCATGCTGGTGGCAGAATACGCTGGCCAGCTTATCGGTACAACCAGCTTGCGCACCCGTGATATGATCGGCGATGGCGGCGGGTTTGCCGAGTCGGCCTTTTTTGAGACATTAGGCCTCTGGGGGGCGTTGCGTTCGCTCTTTGCCCTTTCGCTGCTCGACCATCAGATCGAACGCGGTGAAGGGTTTATCGCCGATGTCGCCGTTGCCCCGGAATGGCGGCGACGCGGCATCGCGCGCGCACTGCTGCAACGCGCCGAAGACGATGCTCGCGCCCGCGCCCTCGCCTATCTAGGGTTATACGTGCGCGAGAGCAATCACGGCGCCCGCGCGCTCTATGAGCGGCTTGGCTTTCAGCCACTGTATATCCGCCGCTCGCTGTTTGCCCGGTTGTTCTTCGGTCAGGACGGTTGGATCTATATGCGTAAGGATCTAGCCTGATCGAGAGGAGATACAGCTTGAAGATCAATGAAGAGGGGAAGACAATGACGTCTCACCAGATCAATCCGTTTCACGTCGCTCAACAGCAGTTCGATCAGGCTGCCGATATGTTGCGCCTGCCCGATGATGTGCGGGCGATTCTGCGCGTGCCCCAACGCGAATTGACGGTCAATTTTCCAGTGCAGATGGACGATGGCTCGACCCGCGTCTTTACCGGGTATCGCGTGCAGCACAATCTCAGCCGGGGGCCGGTGAAGGGGGGCATCCGCTATCACCCCAGCGTTGATATTGACGAAGTGCGCGCGCTGGCGATGTGGATGACGTGGAAGTGCGCGCTGGTCAATATTCCCTACGGCGGCGCGAAGGGCGGCGTGATCGTCGATCCCAAGCAGCTCTCGCCGGGT
>JAUQOZ010000200.1:0-11263 GCA_030550625.1 Chloroflexota bacterium
AGACGAATCAAAAATATACGCACTGAAAAACCTTCTTGATCCATTCCTGAGTCTGCTATCGTTTCAAATGCTTAGCTAACATCAAATCCAAGATCAACATGAACGAAATCATGCGCAAAATTTTCCTAACCACTTCGTTTATTCAAAAAACGATCGGTTCAGCGATCGATGATCCGGTTCCGGGAGGCGGCCAATGAGCAAACCGATCACGATTGCCGTCATCTTCGGCGGGCAGAGTGGTGAACACGAGGTATCGCTGGTTTCAGCGCATGCCGTGATCAATAACCTCGATCCAGAACGATACCACCTCGAAACAATTGGTATCGGCAAAGACGGCTGCTGGTGGCACGGCCCCGGCGCGTTAGCGGCGTTGATGGCAGCCGCCGATCCGGCCCGCTTGCCGGCCAGCGCTACGATGGCTGCTCCCGGCCCGGTGCGTGAATTGGGGCGAGTCGGCGCGCCGGGGTGGGCTTTGCCCGTGGCTGATGTCTACTTCCCGGTGTTGCACGGCCCGTATGGCGAAGATGGCACCATTCAAGGATTGCTGGAACTGGCCGGCGTGCCGTATGTCGGTTGTGGCGTGGCGGCCAGCGCCGTCGGCATGGATAAAGGCTTGATGAAAGCGGCCTTTGCCGCCGCCGGCTTGCCGGTCTTGCCGTGGTTGCTCGTGCGGCGCGCTGAATTGGCGGCCATCGAGCCGGTATGCGACCGGATCGAAGCGGCGTTGCGCTTCCCAATCTTTGTTAAGCCGGCCAATCTCGGTAGTAGCGTTGGCGTCAGTAAAGCGCGTGATCGAGCGGAATTGATCGCTGCGCTGCACGAAGCTGCCCGCTACGATCGCCGGATCGTGGTTGAGCAAGGCATCCCGGCGCGCGAAATCGAGATTTCGGTGTTGGGGAACGATCAGATTGAAGCCAGTATTCCCGGCGAGATCATCCCCGCCGGTGAGTGGTACGACTACCACGCCAAGTATATCGACGGCGGCTCGCAAACGATCGTGCCGGCGCCGCTCGCGCCGGCCCAGATCGCGCAGGTGCAGGCGCTGGCGATACAGGCCTTTCAAGCGATTGATGGCGCGGGGTTGGCGCGGGTTGACTTCCTGCTCGACCGCGAGCAGGGCACGCTCTGGCTCAATGAGGTGAATACGATGCCCGGCTTTACGCCGATCAGTATGTACGCCAAGATGTGGGACGCAAGCGGTCTGCCCTATCCGCGGCTGCTTGACCGGCTGGTGGCATTGGCGTTAGCGCGGGCCGGGCATGGGGCATAACCGGCGGGAGTGAAGGGTATACACAAGATTATGGAATACAATCCGCCAAACACACGCGAACGAGTTGCCGCGCGCCGGCAGCGAGCGCGCCGGCCCACCGATGAACCGGCCGTGCCGGGTTGGCGCCGGCGCTTGCTCGATAGCTTGCACAGCGGGCGGATTGCTAGCGGTGCGATCTTTGCCGTGAGCTGTTTGGCCCTCTTTTATGTGCTCTTCAGCAGCCAATTCCGCGTGCAGACAGTCGAAGTGGTGGGGGTGGAGTTTCTTAGCCCTGAGCGGATTGTGGACGCTATCCCGCTGCGTGGGCGGCCAATCTGGCTGATCGATGAAGAGCAGACGATTGCGCCGTTGCTGGCTAGTCCCTTTGTCGAGCATGCCCGGCTGAGTCTGATCCTGCCCGACCGGGCGCGGATCGTGATTGTCGAGCGCCAGCCGGCGGTCTATTGGCGCACCGGCGGGATCGATTATCTGGTTGACCGGCAAGGCTATGTGATTGAGCCGGCGCCGGCGCCGCCGTCAGACGATGCACTCGTCATCGTTGATACTTCTAATTTGCCGGTCGAACCGAATATGCGGCTCGATACCGACGCTTTGGCGCTGGCGCGCGAACTGGCTCTGTTGTTGCCGAATGAATTGGGTTTGCAACCGGCCCAGATCGGCTGGGATTTCGGTTTAGGCGTCTTTGTGCGCACCGCCCAAGATCAGATGATCGTGTTTGGCCGCAGTGAGCGGCTCGAACGCAAACTGACGATATTGGCGTATGTGCTTGCCGATGGCACACCGTTTACCTATCTCGATTTACGACCGATCAACCCATATTACCAAAACCGCACCGACGGCAGGCCGTGAGCGCCGTCTGCGGCAGGCAGCGAGGACACTATGGCACGCACCATGGCACGCACCATTGTCGGGATAGATGTTGGCACGAGCAAAATCTGTACAATCGTCGGCCAGATCGGCGATGGCCGGCGGCTGAATATTCTTGGCGTGGGAATGGTGCCCAGCCGTGGGATTGATAAAGGGGTGGTTGTCAATATCGACGATGCGGCCTCGGCTATTGAGGCCAGTCTCGAAAAGGCCGAGCGGGCCAGCGGTTTGAGTATCAACCATGCCTTTGTCGGGATTGCCGGGCGCCATATTTCCTCACTTAATAGCCGGGGGGTGGTGGCGGTGCAGGATCCCGATGGGATTTCGCGCCACGATGTGACGCGGGCGATCGAAGCGGCGCAGGCAGTAGCATTGCCGACCCAACGCGAGATTATTCACATTATTCCCCGCGCCTATGTGATCGACGGCAACGATGGCATTCGCGATCCGATCGGGATGAGCGGCCTGCGGTTGGAAGTAGAGACCCACATCATCACTGGCGAAGCAATGGCGATTCAAAACCTGATTCGCAGCGTCGAGCGGGCCGGTGTCCAGATCGACGATCTGGTCTTGCAACCGTTAGCCGCTGCGGAAGCAGTGCTCAGCGATGACGACAAAGAGCGCGGGGTGATGCTGATCAATATTGGCGGCGCGACAACCGACCTCGCGATCTTTGCCCAAGGCGGGGTGTGGCACACCGGCGTGATCCCGGTCGGCGGCCAGCACTTTACCAACGATATTGTCTACGTGCTGCACACGCCGCCCAACACCGCCGAATATCTCAAACTGCGCTACGGCAGCGCCATCGCCGGCAACCCGCCGGCGCCGGGTGACGAAAGCGATCTGATTGATGCTGAGACGTTGACGGTAGGGGAAAAGCAGCAGATCAGCGCCTATCTGCTGAGACAGGTCTTGCAGGCGCGCGCCGAAGAACTGATCGAGCTGATCGTCGATGAAGCGCGGCGCAGCGGCTACGAGAGCATGTTGCCGGCGGGCATCGTCTTGACCGGCGGTGGCGCGCAGCTCAGCCGGTTCGACGATTTGCTGCGCGACGATTTGCGATTACCAGTACGGATCGGTATTCCCAGCGGGTTAGGCGGTTTACATGACACCCTTGACTCGCCGGCGTATGCCACGGCTGTGGGGCTTTTACGATGGGGAATGCGGTACGGCGGGCGGCCGCCTGAGCAGTCTTCGTCTGATGATACGAGTTCGCTCTACGAGCGCTTCCGCCGCTGGTTGCGCGAATTATTGCCATAACACTACCCAAGGAGGTTCGCACATGGTTGATCGAAGCAGTAATGGCTTCTCGCTAGAAGACTTCGCCCAGATCAAGGTGGTTGGCGTTGGCGGCGGCGGCAGCAATGCAGTGGATCGCATGATTGCCGCTGGCGTGCAGGGGGTCGAGTTTATTACCGTCAATACCGATGTGCAGGCATTGATGCACTCGTTGGCGCCGGTGCGGATTCGCATTGGGGATAAACTCACCCGCGGTTTGGGCAGCGGCGGCAATCCGGTGATCGGGCAGAAGGCGGCGGAGGAGAATCAGGAAGATATCTACGAGCAGTTGAAGGGCGCTGATATGGTCTTTGTCGCTGCCGGCATGGGTGGCGGCACTGGCACCGGCGCGTCGCCAATCATCGCCGGGATTGCTCACGACCTCGGCGCGCTGACGGTTGGCGTCGTCACCCGCCCCTTCACCTTTGAAGGCAATCATCGCCGCAAAGTGGCCGAGGCCGGGATCGAACAGTTGCGCCCGGTGGTTGATACCTTGATCGTCATTCCCAATGACCGCCTGTTGCAGACGGCCAGCAAGAATACTACGTTCCAGCAGGCGTTTTTGATGGCTGATGATGTGCTGCGCCAAGGCATTCAGGGTATTTCTGACCTGATCACCCAGCGCGGTCTGATTAATGTGGACTTCGCCGACGTCAAGACGATTATGGCCCAGCAAGGTTCGGCGTTGATGGCGGTTGGGTATGGCAAGGGTGACGCTCGCGCGCTTGATGCGGTCAATCAGGCGATTGCCAGCCCCTTGCTCGAGGTCAGCATTGACGGGGCGAAGGGTGTGCTCTTTAACATTACCGGTGGCGAAGATCTCGGCATTATGGAGGTCTACGAGGCAGCCGATATTGTCGCTAAGCAGGTTGATCCCGACGCCAACATTATTATCGGCGCCGTGATTGATCCCAACTTCCCTCCCGGTGAGATCAAGATCACGCTGATCGCGACTGGTTTTGATATGAACCGCAACTCCAATGTGCAGCGCACCCGCTCGTATCCAACCGCAGCGACAAGCACCGGCCAAGCGACCGGGCAGATTGGCGGGCAGCCGGCCCAGCGTCCCAAGCAGACGACTCCGGCGCCGGTGCAGCCACCGGTGCAACCGGTGCGTCCGGCTATGCCCAACGACGATCTCGACATCCCGCCCTTCTTGCGCGGGCGCGATCGCAATCGCCAGCGGTGAGATGAAGTCCGGTTCTCGAGCGTACAGCAGGCGACCGTTTGAGCAGCAATTTATGGAGTGCGGCAGTCATACTGCCGCACTCTTATTGTCTGTGCAAGCTAAAATGTACTCATCATACAGACGGTGTGTCAAGGCGTCTGCTGCCTTTGCGGCGCTAATACCGCTAAAGTGTCGTTTGCTGTATCCAGTGGCAACGTCAAGTTTGGAATGCGGCAGCCATACTGCCACACTCCAGAGGCTAACACCACGGTCTCGATTCCACGCACTCTAGGGCAGTTGAAGACCACTGGCGTCTGCGCCAGCGCCGGCTGCCTCGATTCCACGCACTCTAGGGCAGTTGCGAGTGTACGGCGACTATCGCACTCCAGAGGTTGGGTAAGCCAAACGCAATCGCAAACCCACTGCGCTGCTGCACCCACCGCTACGGTGCGCGCAGGGTGAAACCCATCATCGTTGCCAAATCGCGCACGATCGCCTGCGCGGCGCTCACATCGCGACCCTCGGCGGCGGCATCGATGATCATACCAGCCATCGTGTGCAGCGTCGCCAATGCTGCCGGCGTATCCAGATCATCGTCCATCGCCGCAATCACATCGGCGCGGCCACGGCTTACGTCGAGCGGACTATGGTCGCCGCTGTTGATGGTCACGGCCCGGCGGAGATCGGCAGCGTACTGCTCGTAGCGCGCCACTGCATCGCGCCGGTAGTCAAATTCCTCGCGGTAGTGTTCGCTGAGCAAATACCAGCGGATAGCGTCGGGGTGGTGCAAGCGCAACGCATCGCGGGCAAAGACCAAATTGCCCAGCGACTTGCTCATCTTCTCGCCATCGAGCCAGACCAAGCCGACATGCATCCAGTAGCGCACGAAGGGCTTTTTACCGGTGGCTGATTCACTCTGCGCGATCTCGCACGAGTGATGCGGGAAGATCAGATCGGCCCCGCCGCCGTGAATGTCGATCTGATCGCCTAAATAGCGTTTCGACATCGCGCTGCACTCGATATGCCAACCCGGACGGCCCATCCCCCACGGACTCTCCCACTTCGGTTCGTCTGGATTCCCCCGTTGCCAGAGCACAAAATCGAGCGGATCACGCTTACAGGGGTCATTGGGATTGTTGCCGCGCTGATTGGCAATCGACAGCAACTCGGCATAGCCCATGCGCGCCATCCGCCCGAAATCGGGGTCGGTTTGAATGCTGAAATAGACGTTGCCATCGGCGACGTAGGCATGGCCGAGTTCGATGAGGCGCTCGATGATCGGAATCATCGCGCCGATTTCCTCGCTCACCCGCGGGAAGAAGGTTGGCGGCAGAATGTTGAGACCGGCGCAATCAGCGCGCAACTGGGCAATTTGGCGTTCGGCCAGCTCATACCAATTCACTCCATCGCGGCGGGCGCGCTCGAAGAGCGGATCATCAACGTCGGTCACATTCTGGCAGTAGCGCACTGTCGCGCCGTGCCATTGCAGATAGCGCACCAACACGTCAAAGACGATAAAGGTGCGCGCATGCCCCATGTGAGTGGTGTCGTAAGGCGTCACCCCACAGACGTAGAGTGTTACTGGACGGTCAGTGGGGATGGTAAATGGTTCGCGGATACGGGACAACGTATTAAAAAGCTGCATGGAGAGTATCCTTTGCTGAAGCCATCAGGCATTGCGATTCTGCTGCTCTCTACTATGGTAGCACTAATTGGCACTGTTGCGTTGCTCTGCACTCATCAAGAGCCGGCCCACGGGGCCGGCTCTTCGATCATAAATCTATGGGCCAGTGCTATGGCGTAGCTACCGGTACCCGCGCCGCGATGTCAGGCGCCACCTCGAGCACTGCTGCTGACATCCAGCCGGTTTGGCCATCGGGCAGGCGCACAACGTACCAATTGGCACGCTGGCCTTCGAGCAACACTTCGGTGTTAGCCGGCACGACCGTGATAATCCGAAACGACGTGCCGGGGCCATTGCGCAGATTGGCTGCAACGTTGACGCGCCCGACCAAGCGTTCAGCGGTGGGTGTGACTGTACTCGGCGGAACGAGCACAATCGTTACCGGTGAACGGGTTGGTTGCGGCGTCACCGGCGTGACGGTTGGCAAGCGGGCTAAGGTGGGGAAGGGACTGGGAGTAGGCGGCAGCGCTGCCGCCAGATCAATACAGGCAGTGAGCAGTAACGCACCGCTCAACCACAGGCACCACCACCAAGCAGAGAGTCTTCGGTTCATAGGAGTTCCTGTTGCACGTGCGATCACATATCGGAGAATGATAGCAAATATTCCCTGCTAACAGTCTACCAATTGTGTAGCTAAAGCGAAGGTGTAAGATAGACCGGAATCTTGGCATCAAACCCGCGGTAGCGACAGGGATGGGTGATAAGCGTGAGGAAGAATGTTGCTTACCGCAGAGGGCGCGGAGGACGCAGCGGGGGAAGGGGAGAGTCATCCTGTCATTGCGAGGGCGCGCAGCGCCCGAAGCAATCTCCTCCTTCAGCGCATTCCATGCCTGAGCGGGAGGCCCTCACCCGCTGGCCCTGACGGCAGGCGAGGGGGAATGTTTTTACCGCAGAGGGCGCGGAGGACGCAGCGGGGGAAGGGGAGAGTCATCCTGTCATTGCGAGGGCGCGCAGCGCCCGAAGCAATCTCCCGCTGTAGCACATTCCATGCCTGAACGGATTGCTCCCGCTCTTGCGGGAGATTGCTGCGCCTCGCGTTGCTCGGCTCGCAATGTCAAGCGGGGCGCGGCAGTTCACCTGTTGTCATTGCGAGGGAGCGGCGGCATCCAGCGTTGCTGGAGCCGCCAGCCCGCAGCAATCTCCCGCTGTAGCGCATTCCATGCCTGAGCGGGAGGCCCTCACCCCGCCGGCCCCCTCTCCCGCCTGACGGCAGGCGAGGGGGAATGTTTTTACCGCAGAGGGCACGGAGGACGTAGCGGGGGAAGGGGAGAGTCATCCTGTCATTGCGAGGGCGCGCCCGCCCGAAGCAATCTCCTCCTTCAGCGCATTCCATGCCTGAGCGAGAGGCACTCACCCCCCGGCCCCCTCTCCCACCTAAGGGTGGGAGAGGGGGAGCCGCCGGATTGGCGACAAAGACATTGCGGGAGCGGAACGACGCAGCGCCCCTCTCCCGCGCCAATGGGAGAGGGGCAGGGGGTGAGGGTTCTTGAGGGCTGGACATAAACCAAAAACGTCTGTGCGATCGCACAGACGCTTTTGTTATGTGGTCGGGGCGAGTGGATTTGAACCACCGACCTCCGCGACCCGAACGCGGCGCTCTACCAGGCTGAGCCACGCCCCGATATGGTTTATTTCGTGGTGCCGAAGGTGGGACTTGAACCCACACGGGGGTTGATCCCCAGCGGTTTTTGAGACCGCCGCGTCTGCCATTCCGCCACTTCGGCGCGACAACGCAGATTATAGCAGCCATTGCCCGGTTCGTCAAGGCGATGAGGGCGAAAGTCGCCGCATGCCTCCAACAGAACACAGTGGTATAATTGGCCTAGCACATCGGCAAACGGCAATCACCATGTTCATGCTCGACCGGCTGGCAGACAACCTCACGATCCGCGGCACCGACGACGCCTACACCATCCTCAACCTGATCGGGCGAGGCGGGATGGGTGCGGTCTATCGGGTGCGCCGGGCTAGTGATGGCAGTATTTGGGCGCTGAAAGAGATGCGACCCGCTGGTGAGGTGACTGCCGAAGAGTTGGCGGAAGCGCGCCAGCTCTTCCTGCAAGAGGCTGAATTGCTACGTTCGCTCTCGTTCCCGAACCTGCCGGTGGTGATCGATCTGTTCGAGTATGAAGGTCGCCCGACAATGATCATGGAGTTTGTACCGGGCAAGACGCTCGAAGCCATGATCCGTGAAGCGAATGCACCGATGCTCGAACAACAGGTGATCGGGTATGGGATTCAGCTCTGCCGGGTGTTACACTATCTGCACACCCGCCAACCGCCGATCATCTACCGCGATCTCAAACCGCCAAATGTGATTCTGACCCCGGACGGCGTGCTCAAGTTGATCGACTTTGGCGTGGCCCGCAAGCACAAGATCGGCAAATCGAAAGACACGATCGCGATGGGTTCAGCCGGGTATGCGCCACCCGAGCAGTACGGCAAAGGGCAGACCGATGCCCGGTCGGATATTTATGCGCTTGGGGCGACCATGCTGCACCTGCTGACGGCGATGCCGCCGATTCCGTTGCAGCCGCCGCGCCGCGGCGAGATTACGCGCATGAACCGCTCGGTGGCCCCGGAAACCGAGGCGATCATTATTCGAGCGATGAGCCTCGAACGCGAGCAGCGGTTTGCCAGTTGCGCCGAGCTTGAGCAGGCGCTGCATCAGCGTCTCAAGACGCCGTATGTCGATCCGACAGTGCGGATGGCGCCGGTACCGCCGGTTAAACCGGCTCCCCCGGCCCCGCCGCCGGTGGTTGCCCCGCCGCCGGTCGCGCCGGCGCCAGCGGCTGGGGTAGTGTGTGAACAGTGCGGGAGGGTCAACAAGCCGCAGGCCCGGTTTTGCGCTGGTTGCGGTACCGCGTTACAACGAGGCGGGCCGGTTGCCGCTCCTGTGCCGGTCTTGCCGCCGGCCCGCTTGATTGTCCGTTCACCTTACCGCCATTGGGAGATGGTGCTTGACCACTTGCCGGTACGGATTGGCCGGCGCGATCCGCGCCGCGCTCACTTCCCTGAATTGGATTTGGCTGAACATGACCGCGGGATCGCCTCGCGTCTGCACGCCATTATCGAGCGGCGCGGCGATCACTATACGCTCACCGATCAGCAGAGCACCAACGGCACCCGGATTAACGGGGTGTTGATCCCGCCGAATGTGCCGCAACGGTTGAAATCGGGTGATCTGATCCAGATCGGTGAGGTGGAGATGGAGTTTCGGTGGAACTGAAAGCTCTCATTTTGCGCGCCCCCGGCATTAATCGCGATGCCGACGCGGCGCTGGCCTGCGAGTTGGCCGGCGCGCGCCCGGAACGGGTGCATGTCAACCGGATTGCTGAAGGTTCGGTAAAGTTGGCCGATTATGCGCTGTTGGTCATCCCCGGCGGCTTTTCGTACGGCGATCATCTCGGTGCTGGCCGGTTGTTGGCGGTTGATCTGAACCATCGCCTTGGCGAAGAGCTAGAGCGATTTGTGGCAGATGGCCGCCCAGTGATCGGGATTTGCAACGGGTTTCAGGTGTTGGTCAAGGCCGGCTTGTTGCCCGGCCCCACCCGCCAATCGCCGCGGGTCACGCTCACGACGAATGAGTCGTGCCAGTTTGAGTGCCGCTGGGTGCAGTTGGAAGCAGTGAGCAATAGCCGCTGCTTGTTTACCCGCGGCATCGAACGCCCGATCGAAGTGCCGGTCGCTCACGGCGAGGGCCGGATCGCGGTGCGTGATCAGGCAACGTTAGACGAATTGGAAGCTGCCGGCTTGGTGGCGCTGCGCTATGTGGGTGAGGGTTATCCGGCCAATCCCAATGGCTCGCCGCACAATATCGCTGGCTTGTGCAATGCGCAGGGCAATGTGTTGGGGCTGATGCCGCACCCGGAAAATGCGGTGCTGCCGCACCAGCATCCACGCTGGACGCGCGAACCCGTGCGGCGGGAGGGTGACGGTTTGCAAATCTTCCGTAACGCAGTGCGCTATGCGGCGTCGTTGTAGGGGCATTGCACCGCAATGCCTACGGGCATAGCACGCTATGCCGCTACGATGATGTGTGATTTTGGAGAAAGTATGGTTCTCTACCCGCCTGACGATCCGTTTTTGATAAGCTTTACCTTGTTTGGGTTCCCGATCGTGGTGCGCTGGTACGGCGCAATCATCATGACCGGCGCGTTGATCGCGGCCTTGCTGGCGTCGCGGCGGGCAGTTGCGCGCGGCTATCACCCCGATCACGTCTGGAACCAGTTGATGTTAGGGTTGATCCTCGGCATTGCCGGCGCGCGGATCTATTACGTCGCCTTTGAGTGGGAACGGTTCGCGCCTAATCCATGGAGCGCGTTCAACCTCACCACCGGCGGAATCGCGATCCATGGCGCGATTATCGGCGCGCTGATCTCGACCGTGATCTACACGCGCTACGCGAAACTGCCCTATTGGGATTGGCTCGATGTCTGTGTGCCCGGTTTCTTGCTGGCCCAGAGCATCGGGAGGTGGGGCAATTTCTTTAATCAAGAAGCCTATGGTCGCCCGACCGATTTGCCATTTGGGCTGCGGATCGATCCCGAATATCGGGTGCCGCCGTACAACGATCTCACGACCTATCCGATAACGACCCTCTTCCATCCGACCTTTCTCTACGAGTCGGTGTGGAATCTGGCCGGAGTGGGCTTATTGCTCTGGCTCGACCGCCGGTTTGGCCGCTTAGCTCCGCCCGAACAGCGCCGGCTCAATCCGGGTGATCTGCTGTTTTTGTACGGAATCATCTATTCAAGCGGGCGGTTTTGGATTGAAGGGTTGCGGATCGATAGCTTGTGCGCGAGCGGGATCGGCGGTTCGTGCGAGGGCAGCATCCGGGTGGCGCAGTTGGTGAGCGTGATCGCGATTGTGCTGTGTACGATCTTGCTCTTCCTCAACCACCGGCGGCCATTTGCCGGCACGATGGCTGCTGAGCCGCGATAAGGAAGGCGCGGAGGTGGCAAAGGCGCGAAGAGGGTAAACGCAAAGACGCCTA
>JAUQOZ010000200.1:11273-12689 GCA_030550625.1 Chloroflexota bacterium
TCAACCACCGGCGGCCATTTGCCGGCAATTTGGCCGCTGAGCCGCGATAGCAAGGCGCAGAGGGGGCAAAGACGCAAAGGGATAAACGCAGAGACGCAGAGGGGTAAACGCAAAGACGCAGAGGAACGCGAAGAGCGCGAAGGTTTGGTATGGGGGTCACAAGTACACTTGTACCCCAATCTCAAAATGCCTTTGCGCCCTCTGTGTTCTTTGTTCGCTCTGCGTTCTTCGCGTCTTCGCGTTTTATGATCTCTGCGCCTTTGCCCCCTCTGCGCCTTCACGATCCAGCAAGCGGGTATACAGGCGCTTGAATCCCTCGCCGAGCGGGCCGTAGCCGAAATTGGCGACAACCTTCTCTCTCCCATGCTCGCCGAAGCGGCGGCGCAGCGCCGCGTCTTCGCCGAGAGTGCGCACCTTTTCGGCGTAGCCGGTTACATCGTCGCGCGCGACCAAGAAGCCATTCTGCCCGTCGTCAACCACTTCGGGCAGCGCGGCGACGTTGGTTGTCACCACCGGACGGCCACAGGCCAACGCTTCGGCGGGGGCAATCCCAAACCCTTCCAGCCGCGAGGGAAAGAGCAAGATGTCACAGCTCTGGTAAGCCGCCACCAAGCCGGCCCGGTCAGGCGAACCGATCGGGATCATGCGCGGATGGGGCGGGCCGGCATCGCGCCCTTGAAAGCCGCCGGTATAGTAGAGCACGTAGTCGTCCGGCAGCCGATCCATAATTCGGGGCAGCAGATCGAATCCTTTGCGGCGGGTGCGATTGCCGACAAAGAGCAGGCGGATGCGGGCATTGCTCGGCGGCAAGCCATCGTCGCGGCGGGCCATGTTTGGCGGCGGTACAAAAACATCAGTATCAATGCCGTCATAAATCAGCACTGTATCGCGGCGTCCGTAGGTCATTTCCACCATGCGCTGGGTGTAGCGGCTAACGCAGACCACCGCATCGGCGTAGGCAATAGACAGACCATCGTAGCGCGACTCGACCAGCCGGTAGAAGAGACGCTGGGCCAACGAGCTGTAGGGTTGTAGCGCCGGGTCGGTAGTGAGGTGGTGTACGGTCGTTACCACCGGCAAGCCATATCCGCGCAGGCTAAATGCAACCCGCGAGCGGCCCTGCACAATATCGAAGCGGCGGGCCACATCGGCTGGCAACGTATGAGGAATGAGTATAGGCAGAAAGTTGTACAGTTCCGGCAAGCGCAGCAATTGCGGCGATAAACCGGCGCCTTGCACGGCGCGGGTGATATTCTGAATGCCAAAATCAACGCCGCCGCGGCCAAGCGGCGAAACATAGAGCGGACGCAGCATAGCGATGAAACTCCATCCAGCGGCCAATCTTTACGCAACCGCTCGATCTTGGCATAGATTGGCGAGGGTGTCAATGGGGGATTGACTCTCACCAATAATCGC
>JAUQOZ010000081.1 GCA_030550625.1 Chloroflexota bacterium
AGATGTGGGCAGCCCAATTGATCGACTGGAACCACGGCCCGCGCACCCATATCACCTCCGGCGGCGCCGGCACGATGGGTTTCGCTGTCCCGGCGGCGATGGGAGTGGCGATAGCCTGCCCAAACGAAACGGTCTGGGCAATCGTTGGCGATGGCGGCTTCCAGATGACCAACCAAGAGATGGCGACGATCGTGCAAGAGGGCCTGAAGAATGTTAAGGTGGCGGTGATCAACAACGGCTACCTCGGTATGGTGCGCCAGTGGCAAGAGCTGTTCGAGCACAAGCGCTACAGCGGCACCCCGCTCTCTGGTCCCAATTTCGCCAAGCTGGCCGAAGCCTACGGTTGGAAGGGTTTGACCGTCGAGCGCAGCGAAGATGTGCAGGCCGCAATCGACGAAGCGCACGCCACCGATGGCCCGGTGCTGATCGACTTCCGCGTCGAGCGCGAGGTCAACGTCTTCCCAATGGTGCCGCAGAACAAGTCGATCGGCGAGATGATCCTCTCGGAGTCGCAGGCGTAAGGGCGTAATCATTACCGTATCTAAGGAGTCGCAACCATGAAGAAGCATACCATCGTCGCCCTCTTGCAAGATCGGCCCGGCGTGCTGAGCCGCGTGATCGGGTTGATCCGCCGTCGCGGCTACAATATCGAGAGCCTCGCCGTCGGCCATAGCGAAACCCCCGGCGTGAGCCGGCTGACGATTGTGGTGGAGTCGGAACATGTCGAGCAGGTCGTTAAGCAGCTCTACCGTCTGATCGAGGTGCTGAAGGTGAGCGATGTCACCGACGACCCGACGGTCGAGCGCGAGATGACGATGATTAAGCTGCATGCACCGCCGGCGGCCCGCCACGAGATCATCTCGATGTGCAGCGTGTTTGGCGCGCGGATCGTTGATGTTGGCTCGAACACGATGATTATCGAGATGACCGGCACCCCCGGCAAGGTTGAGAATTTCATTGAGGTGGTGCGCCCCTACGGTATTAAAGAGATGATGCGCACTGGCCGCATTGCCATGGTACGCGGCGCGCGCGGCCACAATGCCGGCGAGTATGTTGAGCCGGCCACCAACGGCGTAGCCGTACCGGCGCTTAACTAATCGTGCGATCCTCTGAGACGCCCCTCGCGGGCGTCTCAGTGGTTCTTATTACCGCGCGCGGCGAATGGTCGCCGCATGAGTATGAGGAATGACACAACATGGCAGAGCTGTATTACGACAATCAGGCCGATCTCAACCGCTTGAAGAACAAGCCGATCGCGATTATCGGCTTCGGCAGCCAAGGTCACGCCCATGCCCGCAACCTTGCTGATAGCGGCCTCGATGTGCGGGTCGGTCTTTACCCCGGCTCGAAGAGTTGGAGCAAGGTTGAAGAAGCTGGCTTAAAGGTGATGACTGTCGCCGAAGCGGCCCGCGAAGCGCAGATTGTCATGATCTTGACGCCCGACATCGGGCAGGCTGATCTGTACCGCGAGCATATCGCACCGGCGATGGAACCGGGCAAGACGCTGATGTTCGCCCACGGTTTTAACATCCGCTTCGGCCAGATTGTGCCGCCCAAGGGAATCGATGTAAGCATGGTCGCGCCGAAAGCTCCCGGCCACCGCGTGCGCGAGGTCTTTGTGCAGGGCGGCGGCGTACCGGCGCTGATTGCGGTTGAGCAAGACGCAACCGGCGGCGCGTTTGAAGATGCGCTGGCCTACGCCAAGGGCCTCGGCTGCACCCGCGCCGGCGTGTTGCGCACGACCTTCGCCGAAGAGACCGAGACCGACCTGTTCGGCGAGCAGGTGGTGCTCTGCGGCGGCGTCAGCGCGCTGGTCAAGGCCGCCTTCGAGACGTTGGTCGAGGCTGGCTACCAGCCGGAAGTGGCCTACTTCGAGTGCATGCACGAGCTGAAGCTGATCGTTGACCTGTTCTATCAGGGTGGCCTCAACTACATGCGCTATTCGGTGAGCGATACCGCGGAGTGGGGCGATTACACCGCCGGCCCCAAGATCATCACCGATCAGACTCGCGCAGCGATGCGCCAGATTCTAGCCGACATCCAGAGCGGCGCCTTCGCCGAGGACTGGATCGACGAGAATCACAATGGCCGGCCCCGCTTTAACGCCTATCGCCAAGCCGACATCAACCATCCGATCGAGCAGATTGGCCGCGAACTGCGCCGCATGATGCCCTTCGTCAACCCGCGCGAAGTCAAGCCGGGCGAGGGTGGGGCGTAAGTAGTTAGCGGCAAGGCAATGCCTTGCCCCCGCGTGAGCGGATTGCACTTGCACAAGCTATAGCGCACCTGTGTCATGACAAGCTGGGTAGGGGCATCGCGTTACGATGCCCCGCCCGGCGCAGCAATCCCCCGCGAGCACGGGAGCGATGTGTGCAGGCTGAGGAGCGATGAGAGAGGGGGCCGCAATCCCCCGCACGCACGGGAGCGATGTTCGCAGACACCCATCCCGCTGAAGCGGGAGATTGCTGCGGGCGCTCCGCGCAATGACAGGAGGCGCTCCGCGCCCTCGCAATGACAGGAGGCGATCCAACCCCTCGCAACGACAATAGAGAAATTGACCAACAATACCCATCAGGAGGCATCTATGACCAACACTACCGAACCGAGCGTAGATTACGTCCGTATTTTCGACACGACCCTGCGCGACGGCGAGCAGGCCCCCGGCTGCACCATGACGCTGGAAGAGAAGCTGGAGGTCGCTCGCCAATTGGCTCGCCTGAAAGTGGATATTATCGAGGCCGGCTTCCCCGCCGCGTCGCCCGGTGACTGGGCCGCAGTGCATGAGATTGCCCGCGAAATCGGTACGCCTGATGGCCCGATTATCGCGGCGCTGGCTCGCGCCAACCGCGACGATATTGACAAGGCGTGGAGCGCGATCCAGCCCGCGGCGAAGAAGCGCATCCATACATTTATGTCAACTTCTGACATCCACCTCGAATACCAGTTCCGCAAGACGCGGGCCGAGGCGCTGCAACTCATCCACGAGATGGTGAGTTATGCCCGCTCGCTGTGCGAGGATGTCGAGTTTTCGCCGATGGATGCCGGGCGCACCGATCCGCTCTTCTTGCGCGAGGCGGTGGCGGTGGCGGTGGCCGCCGGCGCGACCACGCTCAATATCCCCGATACGGTTGGCTATCTCACCCCCGACGAGTACGGCGCGATGATCCGTGATCTGCGCGAGCATGTGCCGGGGATCGAGAATTGCATCCTCTCGACCCATTGCCACGACGATCTGGGGATGGCGGTGGCCAATTCGCTGGCAGGTGTGCGAGCCGGCGCGCGGCAGGTGGAGTGTACGATTAACGGGATCGGCGAACGGGCCGGTAATGCTTCGCTCGAAGAGGTAGTGATGGCGCTGCATACGCGCCAGCAGTATTATGGCTTGCGCACCCGGATCGAGACGCGCGAAATCGCCCGCACGTCGCGGCTGGTGAGCAGCTTTATCGGCGTGCCGGTGCCGCCCAACAAGGCCATCGTCGGCGCCAACGCCTTCGCCCACGAGTCGGGCATCCACCAAGATGGCGTGTTGAAGTATCGCCAGACCTACGAAATCATGAGCGCCGAGACGGTTGGCCTCGACAGCAATACGCTGGTGCTAGGCAAGCATTCGGGCCGCCATGCCTTCCGCAAGTACCTCGAAGAGAAGGGCTATACGCTGAACGATGACGAGTTCCAGCACGTGTTCGCTCGTTTCAAAGACTTGTGCGATCGCAAGAAGAAAGTGGACGATCGCGACATCGAGGCCTTGATCGCGGGTGAGATGCAGCATACGCCAGAGTTGTACAAGCTCGATCACGTGCAATATGCTTCGGGTGTGGGCATGATCCCGACCGCCACCGTGCGTCTCATCGGCCCCGATGGCCAAACCAAGATCGACAGCGCGCAGGGCACCGGCCCGGTTGATGCGGTCTATCAGGCGATTAACCGGATTATTCAGCGCCCGAATGAGCTGATCGAGTTCTCGATCAATGCGATTACCGAGGGCCTAGATGCAGTTGCTGAGGTGACGGTGCGCATTCGCGAGCAGGGTGCGCCGGCCCGCCTGAACGAGAGCAGCAGCACGGCAACGAGCCTGACCGGTCGCCGGCAAGCGCAGCAGATCTTCAGCGGCTACGGTGTCCATACCGACACCATCGTTGCTGCGGCCCAAGCGTATATGGCGGCGTTGAACAAGATGCTGGCCGCCCGCCAAGAGCGGATTAAGGCCGAGGCGATGGCCTATTCCGCCGGGTATAGCGGCGAAGCTAGCACGTTGCCGGTGGACATTTTCGGCGGGAGCACGTTGGGCTAAGAGATCAAGGGCGGACAGAAACGATGAGCGCAGATTTGGTTGAAGGCTTTGCGATGCATCGGTTCACCCTCACCCCCAGCCCCTCTCCCACTAGCGTGGGAGAGGGGAGCGCAAAGGTAAGCGTTGAGGCATCGCACAGCGATCAACCGTTGTACTCTATCACATGTTCTGTCTGCCCCTTAAAGGATAAGGATGTGGGGGTGACGGGTGCGTCACCCCCACAGGACAACGAACACGATGGAGACGATTGCTTATCTTGGCCCGCCGGGCACCTTTAGCGAAGAAGCAGCGCTGGCTTATGCAGCCGGACGCGATGCGCGCTTGCTGCCGCTGGCCAGCATTCCGGCGGTGGTGACGGCGATCGAAACCGAAGCGGCCACTGCCGGCGTGCTGCCAATTGAAAATCTGCTTGAGGGCAGCGTGAGCTATACGCTCGACCTGCTCATCCACGAAACCAACTTGCAGATCGCTGGCGAGATCGTGGTGCCGATTCGCCAGTATTTGCTAGCGCGGCCCGGCTTGCAACTGAGCGACATCAAGGTGCTCTATGCCCATCCGCAGTCGCTAGCCCAATGCCGGCGTTTTGTCGAACGCTGCTTGCCCGGCGTAGCGACGGTTGCCTCGCTGAGCAACTCAGCCGCTCCCGCCGAGGCATTGGCCGACGAGCGACCGGCGGCGGCGATCGGCACCTTGCGCGCCGCTGAATTGGTCGGGGCCAACATCTTGGCCCGCGAGATCGCCGATAGCCCGCACAACGTCACTCGTTTCATCGTGCTGGCCCGCGAAGACTCGCCACCTACCGGCGACGACAAGACCAGCTTCTGTTTTGGGTTTACCCGCGAAGACCGGCCCGGCAGTCTGGTTGGCGCGCTGCAAGAATTGGCTGCGGAAAACATCAACATGACCAAACTCGAGTCGCGCCCGACTCGTGCTATCCTAGGACAATACATCTTTTTAGTTGACATTAACGGACACCGCCGCGACCCGCACGTTGCCCGCGCTCTTGAGCGCATCCGCCAGCATACCGGCATGCTGAAGATCTTTGGCAGCTATCCGCGCTGGCAAGGGTCAAACGGCAACCATCACCCATCGCGGCAAGGAGAGGAGAGATGAGCAAACCGCGCACCTTGTTTGAAAAGGTCTGGGACGCGCATCTGGTGCGGCCAGAGACGCCGGAGACGCCGGCAGTGCTCTATATTGATTTGCATTTGATCCACGAAGTGACCTCGCCGCAGGCGTTTACCGAATTGCGCCAGCGCGGCTTGCGCGTGCGCCGGCCCGACAAGACGCTGGGGACGATGGATCATAGCACGCCCACAACCCCGCGTAACCATCTCGGCATTATCCCGGTGATTGACCCGATGGCGATTAGCCAATTGGAGCAATTGCGCAAAAACTGCGCCGAGTTCGGCATTCCGCTGTTTGAGTTGGGTGATGAGAATCAGGGCATTGTGCATGTGATCGGGCCAGAGCAGGGGCTGACCCAGCCGGGCATGACGATCGTGTGCGGCGATAGCCACACCAGCACCCACGGCGCGTTCGGCGCGCTGGCCTTTGGTATCGGCACCTCGGAAGTCGGCCACGTGCTGGCGACCCAGTGCCTCTTGCAGCGCAAGCCCAAGACTTGCGCCGTGCGGATTGATGGCCGGCTTGGCCCCGGCGTGACGGCCAAGGACATTATTCTGGCGCTGATCGCTAAGTACGGCGTCGGCGGCGGTACTGGCTATGTCTTCGAGTATATGGGGGAAGCGATCCGGTCGCTCTCGATGGAAGAGCGGATGACGATCTGCAATATGAGCATCGAAGGCGGAGCACGAGCCGGGATGGTTGCACCCGATGACACCACCTTCGAGTATATTGCTGGCCGGCCATTTGCGCCCAAAGGGGCCGATTTCGAGGCCGCCGTGGCACGCTGGCGAACCTTGCCTACCGATGAGGGAGCAGTCTTCGACCACGAATTGACCCTCTCAGCCAGTGAGTTGAAGCCGATGATCACCTACGGCACCAACCCCGGCATGGGCATTCCTATTGACGCACCGGTGCCACGCCCGGAAGATATGCCCGATGCGCGCAGCCGGGCCGCGCTCGATAAGGCGCTGGCCTATATGGGGTTAGAGCCGGGCAAGCCGCTGTTGGGCCATCCGGTGGATGTGGTGTTTATCGGTTCATGCACCAACTCGCGGCTCTCTGATCTACGCCAAGCGGCCCAATTCTTCCGCGGACGCAAGGTGGCGCCGGGGGTGCGGGTGATGGTTGTGCCCGGCTCGCAGCAAGTCAAGCGGGCCGCCGAAGCGGAAGGACTGGATCGAATCTTCAAAGAGGCGGGGGCCGAGTGGCGCGAAGCCGGCTGCAGCGCCTGCTTGGGGATGAACGACGACAAAGTGCCGCCGGGCAAGTACGCAGTCAGCACCTCGAACCGCAACTTCGAGGGCCGGCAAGGGCCGGGAGCGCGCACCATGCTCGCTAGCCCGTTGACCGCCGCCGCCACCGCCGTGACCGGCGTCGTCACCGATCCGCGCACATTGATGAATTAGGAGAGGTAACGCGCTGCATTGCCCTAAGGAGAACCGCATGGAACCCATCTCAACCATCACCGGCAAAGCGGTCGTCTTGCCGGTTGAGAATATCGATACCGACCAGATCATTCCGGCGCGCTTCCTCAAAGTCACCGACAAGAGCGGGTTGGCCGCCGGTCTGTTCGAGGCGTGGCGCTACCTGCCCGATGGCACGCCCAACCCCGACTTCCCGCTCAACCGGCCCGAAGCGGCAGGCGCGACGATCCTGATCAGCGGGCGCAACTTCGGCTGCGGCAGTTCGCGCGAGCATGCACCGTGGGCTTTGCAAGACTACGGCTTCCGCGCCGTGCTTGCGCCTTCGTTTGCTGACATCTTCCGCAGCAATGCGCTCAAGATCGGTTTGCTGCCGGTGACGATCGAGCAGGCGATCTACGACGAGCTGGTGGCCATGTACGCCAACGACCCGCAGATGGCGCTCACGATCGATCTCGCGGCGCAAACGGTTACGCTGCCCGATGGCCGGCAGGTGGGCTTCCCGATCGATGCCTTCAGCAAATACTGCCTGCTGCACGGGGTTGATCAGCTTGGCTTCTTGCTTAACCAAGCGGACGCCATCGCCGCTTACGAAGCGAGCCACCCGCAGCCGGTGAAGACAACCGGTTGATGGACGGGCCAACGCTGAGCTACTCATAACTGTTGCGTCTAATATGCAACCAACCGGCGCTGCATGCGTTATTATAGGTAAGAGCAGCAGCGCCGGGCTGATTCTGCGCATCGCACCAATCGTCCCATGCATCGACTTGCCCGCTGGTTCTTGATTCTCTGTCTCATCTTCTCGGCAACCCCGTTGCACGCGCAACCGGCGGGCGGATGGAATGTGGCTGAGTTTTTAGCCAAGCAACCCGGCCCATTGAAAGACCTGCGTATTGACGGGCGCAGCGCGGCCCAGATCATCGAAGAGCAGAGCAACTACTACGGCGTTAGCCCATTCTTGACGCTGGCCCTGCTCGAAGCGACCGCCGGCTTGCTCAGCAATCCCACACCGCCGGAGGCAGCGATTGCCCAACCCTTTGGCACCCACGGGCCGGTTGGCTTTGCCGCGCAGATCGAGTGGGCGAACCGCGAACTGCGCGCCGGGTTGGGGCCATACCAACAACCGCCTACTATCCGGTTACGCGACGGCTTGACCCTGACCCTCTCGCTCGCTGAACCGGCGGAATGGATTGCGATCAAGCGCTTTCTGGCACAGGGACGCGATTCGGCTGAGTGGTTGGCGGCCATCAAAGCGACCCACACCGCCTTACGCACCTACTTCGATGGCCAACTCGCGCCGCCGGCCACCGTCGCGGCAGACGTCAGCGGCTGGCTGCGCGCGCCGTGGCCGTTAGGCACGCGGGTCACACATCTCGCCTACTTCGACCACATGTATCCGATGGTTGATCTCGGCGGCGACGGCAACAACGAGATGATCGACTATCTGGGCCGGCGCAATGTGCAATACAACAGCCACGACGGCCACGATTACGTCTTCCCCGATGCACCGTTCACCACCCCCATCCTCGCCGCCGCCGCCGGCACTGCGTATGCCTTCAACGAATCACGCGGGTTGGGCGTGGTCATCGTCCATCCCAACGGATACGAGACGGTGTATTGGCATCTCAGCGCGCTCGATCCGATCTTCACCAACGGCAATGGCGTGCGCGTCGCCGCCGGCCAGCAGATTGGCGTCAGCGGGGCCAGCGGCGTGAGCGGCACACCGCACTTGCACTTCGAGGTGCGGCGCTGGGAAGGCGGCATTCGCAAGCAGGTCGATCCGTATGGCTGGTACGGCCCCGGCCCTGACCCGTGCCCGGCTTATGCCGGCTGCGCGGCCAGCACGTGGCTCTGGCACCCTGACTTGATCGGGATGTACGATTTTACGCCGCCCGACTACACGCCGCCGCCGAGCGACACCACACCGCCGATTGGGACGATGCGAGTCGCGCCGCCGGCTGATCTGCTGCTGGCCGTGACCTTCGACGGCCACCCGTTGCAAACTGTTGGGCAAGGACTGCCGCAGATCAACGGTACGCCAAGCTTCGGGCCGGGCCGGTTTGGGCAAGCGTTGCGCAGCGACCGGGCGGAAATCGCCTTCCCCACCACTGGCAACCTTGATCTCGAACGCGGCACGATCAGTCTGTGGGTCGAGGTACCGGCCAGCTACCCAACCAACAGCCTCAACCGCCACTACCTCTTTGCCGCCAGCGCCGACCCAGAAGGAGCGCCAGTCTATACCGGCACGCTGGCCCTGCGCCGCGACCGGCTCGGCCCTGAAGGCAGCGCGCAATGGACATTCTGGACGGTAGGGGATGCTAGCAGCGGCGAAGATCTGCTCAGCGCACCGGACACCTTGGCGGCGGGATGGCATCACTTCGCCGTGAGCTGGGACGCAACCGGCGGCACGAAGGCGCTGTACATTGACGGTACCTTGGTCGCTGAACGCAGCAACGCCGTCTTGCCAATGATAACCGGTGCGCACCTGCACCTTGGCCGCTTCAGCAGCGGCGGCGCCGCCGCCGGAGTGCGATTCGACGAACTCGCCATCTTTGCGCGCGCCCTGACCGCTGCCGAGATTGCTGCGCTCGCGACAGCGCCGCCACTAACACCAGAACCGATCGCCGTGACCGACCGCGCTATCCGCATCGACACCAACGCGATGGATGATAACGGCGGGATCGCAGCAGTCATCCTCGGTATCAACGGCGAGCTGAGCGACCCAATGCCCTACTACGACAGCTACCGCTGGAGCCTGCCGGCGATCGAAGGCGAGCATGTCGTCGAAGTGTACTACCTCGACCGAGCCGGCAACACGACGGTTGTCTCACAAACAGTAGACCTCAACTTGCCGCCACGGGTGGAACTGAACACTGAATGGAGCGAGGATGCGGCGGTGCGGCTTACCATCAACGCGACCGATCGCGATACGCCGGTCGAGATGCAATTGAGCGCCACACCAGACTTCACTGACGCGCCGTGGTTGCCGTTATTGCCGGAAGTGCGCTGGCGGTGGGATGAAACGGAACTCCCGCGCTTGTTTGTGCGCTTCCGTGATGCCACTGGCCTGACGAGCGAGCCGGTCGAGGTTGGGAGGCGGTATCAGGTGTTTGTGCCGGTGGTGGGAAGGTAAGGCGCGTCAAAGACGAGCATATACGGCAATACCGCCCTTGAGCGGATCCGCAGTTATATCCGCGCTATCCCCCGCGCATGGCGCCGTGATCGCAATCATACCCACGCTTAACATGCGCATTACACGGGCTTAACCGGCAATGTATATAGTAGTAGACGCAAGTGTCCGCGTTCAGTAAGGGAATTGCCCTATGCGTCTCCGTGGGTTGACCATGTTTGTCGCCATCGCGCTGCTGATTGGCGCGATCAGTCCATTGCCGGTATTGGCCTCATCACCAGCCCCTACCTTTACGCTACTGGCTAGCTACGCCACCGGACTCGGCAATTTGTCGGGGGAAACGGTTGCCTTCGGACGCAACCGCATGTTCGTCACCAATAGCATTAACAACTCGCTCGATATCGTTGATCTGAGCAACGCGAGCGCACCCACCCGGCTGAGCCGGATCGATCTATCGCCGTATGGGGCCGGGCCAAACAGCGTCGCCGTGCGCGGCAATCTGGTGGCGGTAGCGGTGGAGGCCGATCCGAAGACTGATCCCGGTTTTGTGGTCTTTTTTGACCGCAATGGCACCTATCTGAATCGGGTACAAGTGGGGGCATTGCCCGATATGCTGACCTTCACCCCCAACGGACGGCTGTTGCTGGTAGCAAATGAGGGTGAGCCGAGCGACGATTACACGATCGATCCCTACGGCACGATCAGCATTATCCCCGTCAGCGGCAATATCCGCCGTCTGAGCGATCACGATGTCATTCACCTCGGCTTTGCCGAGTTTGAAGTTGGCGGCATATACCGCGACCAGTTCGACCCAGCGACCCGCATCTTTGGGCCAACGGCGAACGATCCGGATGCGGTGCAGAAGAATCTGGAGCCGGAATACATCACCGTGACACCGGATAATCTGTTCGCGTATGTGACACTGCAAGAGAACAATGCAATCGCCAAGATCGATCTGCGCTACTTCTGCATCGAGTGGGTGCGTTCACTTGGCTTGAAAGATCACAACCTGCCGGGCAACGGGCTTGATGCCAGCGACCGCGACAATGCGATCAACATTGCCAACTGGCCAGTGTTTGGCATGTATCAGCCGGACGCGATTGCTAGTTACCGTGTGCGCGGGCAGACCTATCTCGTGACTGCAAACGAAGGCGATGCGCGCGAGTATGCCGGCTACGCGGAAGAGGTGCGGGTCGGCGCGAGCCGGTACCGGCTCGATCCCACCGTCTTCCCTAACGCGGCGGCGCTGAAGAACAATGCGGCGCTAGGCCGGTTGACCGTCAGCATCGCCAGCGGCGATCTCGATGGCGACGGCGACTTCGACCAGATTCACGTCTTTGGCGCGCGTTCGTTCTCGATTTGGGATGCCGAAGGCCGGCTGGTGTTTGACAGCGGCGACCAGATCGAACGGATCGTGGCCGAGACGTATCCTACCTTCTTCAACAGCAACAATAGCGCTAACGATTTCGACACGCGCAGCGACAACAAAGGGCCGGAACCGGAAGGCGTCGCGCTTGGCACGATCCGCAACCGGACGTATGCCTTCATTGGGTTGGAACGGCAGGGAGGCGTGATGATCTTCGACATCAGCAACCCGGCGGCGCCAACCTTCGTGCAATATGTTAACAACCGCGATTTCAGCAGCGCTACCGTCGGGCCAGACAGCGGGCCTGAGATTGTGAAGTTTGTGCCAGCTAACCAAAGCCCGACCGGCAAACCGCTGTTGCTCGTGGCGAACGAGGTCAGCGGAACGGTGAGCATCTACGAGGCGAATTGAGCGGTTCGCAACCCTCGCCCCTTCTCTCGTGTGGTGAGAGAAGGGGCGATTCTCCCAATACCTTCTATCTCCCCCGCCACCACGCCAACGCAAGCCCGCCGATCAAATGCAAGGCCAAAACGCTCATAAAATAGACCGTGTGCGGGCCAACCGTTTGGCGGGCAGCTTCGGGAGTGAGGATGGTCTCGATGCGGGCCGCGACAAAGGGGGTAAAGAAGTAGAGCGCGCCGCAGCAGGCAGCCGCCAACTGCCATTCATCGCGCCGCGAGGCCATCCAACCGAGAAAGACGGCGAGCGGCGTGGCGAGAATGACTAGCGCCAGCCAGCGCAAGACCTCAGGGGTGCGATTGACGCCAACGGTATTGTAAGTGGCAGCCGCCACCGCCCACCCAATGAGCGTTGCCATCACGATCAACAAGAGTGTTCGGCTATCGCGGATCATAGACATTATTTAGAACTTCTTATTATGTTTGGCGGCGCAACCGGCGCTCGATCCGCTCTTTCAGTGTTTGGATCAAGGCCTGCTGTTCGGCAATTGCCGCATCAATCTGCTCGATCTGATCTTCAAGCTGGGCCAAGGTCGCCACATAGCGTTGGCGCAGCGCGCCTTCCTCGCCATCGCTGCGCAAAGGGGCGAGCTGTTGTTGTAACCGTTGCTGGCGCTCGAAGATACGCTGCCGTTCGCGCTCACGCTCGGCAATCGTCCGCTCGGCGGCGCTGATCTGGCGAAAGAGATTGAG
>JAUQOZ010000380.1 GCA_030550625.1 Chloroflexota bacterium
GGGATGGAACGAGAAACAGCGGCGGAGGAAATCATCTTGGAAGAACTGAGAAACAAACCGGTAAACGCTCTGATGTGATTTGAGGCGGATGAGGTCAGGGGCCACCCGCAGCATATCGCCAAAATGAAGAAACGGCTTATCAATCAGGCCAAATCCCTTCTCGAAGATCGGGCGGGTACTGGCGATAAAACGCTTATACCCCTCGACATCAGCCGGGTTCCACTGGCGGATCTGATCGAGCAACGCCTGTTCATCATCACCATACTCAAGGTAGCGACCCTCGTGATTAAAGAGGCGGTAATAGGGCTGGCATGGTTCAAGGGTGAAATAATCTTCGCGCCGTTTACCGGCTAACTGCCACAGCTCATCAAACATAAACGGCGCCGTAATCACGGTCGGCCCGCTATCAAAGGTATAACCTTTCGTCTGGTAAACATACGCGCGGCCACCGGGCCGATCGCGCTGTTCGAGGATCGTCACCGCGTGGCCTTGGGCTGCCAAGCGGATCGCGGCGCTGAGGCCGCCAAAACCGCTACCAATAACCACAATTTGCTTTGACGCCATACAACTATCACCTTTTGCGACACAACACGGCGCGCCGGAACGCCGCTCAGGAACCGGCCATGCCGATTGTAGCGGGGAACCGCCTCCAATACAGAGAGAATTTGTCGGCGCAACGTGAAGAGACGATAACCGGAAGCGACGCCAATCTCACCAACAATTCCGTGCAGCAAACCTAACCCTCCGTCAAGGAATTATTTGTATATCGTGTACGTATTCACTGTGAATAGAATGATGATAAAGTTGCAAGACCGCAACTGTTTGTTATAACCGCTTTACTCCGCTACAACCGATCGCTAGGTATACTCGCCTTGCAAGCGATTGTAGCTAGACGGATCGCACCATGCGTCTGTGGATAGCCGAGAGTTCTGGGCAAACTCAGCAATGGCATCGCGCCATCACCAAGCACCGCGTTGTGCAGTTGTGGGCAGCGCTGGGCATTATCGTCGTCGCTGGACTGCTGGCAACCTTCTTATGGTTTGTGATTGCTCGTCCAGTGAAGGTATTGCCACGCGGCGAACAGTTTCCGCCCTTTGCATTGACGGATCAACGGGGCAGCCGGCTGCTCGACAGTGATCTGCGTGGGCGAATGGTGTTTGTCAGCCTGATGCATAGCCGGTGCGGCGAGGAATGCGCCGAGCAGACCAAGCGCCTGCTCGAACTGAGGCAAGAGCTGCAACGCAGCGGACGGCTTGGCAGTGACGTTCTGTTTCTCACCATCACCCTTGATCCAGCGCATGACACGCCAGCCGATTTGTCAGCTTTGGCCGGCCAACTCGGCGTTGACCCGCAAAGCTGGCGGTTTGTCACCGGCGATCCACGTGAAGTCAAGATGGTCGTGGGCGGCGGGTTAGGCGTGTACTACACCGAACCTGACGCCAACGGCAAGCTCTACGCCGAACGGCGCACCTTTTTAATCGATTCCAGCGGGATGATCCGCACCTCGTACCCAGCCGAAGGCCCACCGCTTGCGATTGCGCTACGCGACATTGACCTGCTCACGCGCGAAATGGGCAGCAAAGGGGCGATGCGGCTGGTGTACGAAGCGTCTCATCTTTTTGTCTGTTATCCGGAATAGCCTTGAGGAGGAAAGGATGTCAAGCTACCGCCGCCCATCGGACGACGAGCACGATGACGATCATGAGCCGCCGCGCGGCGCGCTGATGATCACGTTAGGCTTCTTGCTGGCGATGAGCATTCTGTGGATGCAGGTCTACCTGACCCTGTTGAACAACGGAGGGATACCGGCGTCATGAAAGACAAGAAGTTTATCAGCTATTTGTTTGAAGTGGCGTGGATCCTGCCTAGCGTCGCGATCCCAGTCTCGATGCTGGTTGCGATCCTGATCACCGCCTTTGCGGTTGGCGTACGGGTTCCGACGACAGCAGGGCGGGTCAGTGTAAGCGCCGTAGCTGCCGGGGTCGATGCCACCTTCAGCCAGACCGGCCTGCGCGAAATTGCGCCCGGTCGCTATGAAGCGATCATCACGGCACAGACCTTCATGTTCACACCGAACAAAATTGAAGTGCCGGCTGGCTCTAAAGTCACCTTCATTTTAACGAGCAAGGATGTTATTCACGGCTTCAAAATTAACGGGACGCCCATTAATGTGATGGTTATCCCCGGCCAAGTATCGCGGGTCACGGCAACGTTTGACAAGCCGGGAGAATACCTGTTCGTCTGCCATGAATACTGTGGCGCCGGCCACCATGTCATGTATGGAACGGTCATCGTCAACTAGACGTGATATTATCTAAGGAGATGGTTGCATGGCCAGTATTGCAGCACGCGCTCGCCCGGTAGCAATCAGCACTGATCTCAGTGTTGAGCGCAAGCTTGCCGGGATCAATATTTTCATTGCATTCGCCGCACTCGCTATCGGCGGCTTGATGGGTGTGCTCCAGATCCTGCGCTACAACGGGTTGGATCTCTACACCCCATCGAAACCGCTCCTCCCCGGCGGTTATTATCAGGGATTGACCATTCACGGTGTTTTGAATGTATTGGTCTTTACAACGTTCTACATTATTGGCTTTTTGACTTACATCTTCACCAAGAGCCTGAATCGCCCGCTGGCGAGCAGCCGGCTGGCATGGGCAACGCTCTGGGTCATGGTCACCGGCCTCGTGTTAGCGGCGATCCCGTTGTTGGCCAACAACGCCACCGTAATGTTCACTTTCTACCCGCCGCTGAAGGCTGATGCGCTCTTTTATATCGGTCTGACGCTCGTGGTGGCCGGGACGTGGTTGTTGTTGGTGAACATGATCATCACCCGCAATGCATGGTTGGCTGACAACCCCGGCCAGCGCACGCCATTACCGGCCTTTATGTCCATTGTGACGATGCTGATGTGGACGATCTCAACCATCGGTGTGGCGAGCGAGATGCTCTTTTTGGTAATCCCGTGGTCGCTAGGGCTAGTCGGCGGCACTGATCCAGTGCTGGCGCGCACCCTGTTCTGGTTTACCGGTCACCCGATCGTCTACTTCTGGCTGTTGCCGGCGTATATCTCGTGGTACACCCTCGTACCGGAACAGGCTGGCGGCAAGTTGTTTAGCGATCCGATGGCGCGGGTTTCGTTTATTCTCTTCCTGATCTTGTCGCTGCCGATCGGGATGCACCATCAAGTGACCGATCCGGGCATTTCTGAGATGTGGAAGCTGGTGCATGCGGTCTTCACCTTTGGCGTGTTCTTCCCTAGCCTGCTCACCTTCTTCAACGTGGTCGCGTCGCTGGAATACGCAGCACGGCGCAATGGCGGCGAAGGCTGGCTGGCATGGATCTTTAACTTGCCGTGGGGCAAACCCGAAATCTCGGCTCAAATTGTGGCAATGATGCTCTTTGCCTTCGGCGGCATTAGCGGGCTCGTTAATGCCTCGTACAACGTCAATCTGGTCGTGCATAATACCTCGTGGATCTCAGGTCACTTCCACCTAACGGTCGGCACAGCAGTCACGCTGAGCTTCATGGGCATTACCTATTGGCTCGTACCACACCTGACCGGGCGGAAGCTGTGGAGTCGCGGGTTGGCTGTGGCCCAGCCGTGGCTCTGGTTTGTCGGCATGGGTCTCTTCTCGCACTTCATGCACGAGCTCGGTTTGCGCGGCATGCCTCGCCGCACCGACATCGGCGGCGCGCCTTATGTGCAGGATGAGTGGCGGTTCTTCCTCTTCTTTGCCCTGATCGGCGGTCTGATTATGTTTGTGAGCGCCATTTTCTACTACCTCAACATGATCATGACGCTGACCCGCGGCAAGAAGCTGGCCGAAGCGCCCGATTTCACCTTCGCCAAGGCGCTCTCTGGCCCTGAAGATGCCCCCAAGATCCTTGACCGGCTGCTGGTGTGGGTGGCAATCGCAGCGATCATTCTGATTATCAATTACGTACCAACCATCCTTGACATCCTGAGCACGGCAACATTTGATATACCGGGCCGCAGAGTCTGGTAACGAATGTTTGCATCTCATTAACGCCGCAGGAGCGCCGCACGGTTGTGCGGCGCTCTGAGTTTCCTTGACACTGAGCGGTTTTCTGTGGTACTATCCCTCATATCCGTACCTCAAAGGTAAACATAACAACGGAATGGCCATGCCCGCACACCACGAGGGCAACGAGACAGAGGATCTGTATGGCCCCATTGCTCGAAGTTCGCGATCTACGCACCTATTTCCATACGCAGGACGGCATCGTCAAAGCGGTTGACGGTGTCTCTTTTTATGTCAATCGAGGCGAAACGCTCGGCATCGTTGGCGAGTCGGGTTGTGGCAAATCGGTCACATCACTCTCGATCATGCGGCTGATCCCAACCCCACCGGGCAAGATTGCTGGCGGCCAGATTTTGTTCGACGGCGAGGATCTGCTGCAAGCCAGCGAAGAGGAGATGCGACATATTCGCGGCAACCGGATTGCGATGATTTTTCAAGACCCGATGACGTCGCTCAACCCGGTGTTGACGATTGGCCGGCAGATCACCGAGTCGCTCGAGTTGCACCTCAAATTGACTAAGAAAGAGGCACGTGATCGTGCAATCGAGCTGCTCGACATGGTGGGCATTCCCTCGGCCAGCAAGCGGCTCGACAACTATCCACACCAGTTTTCGGGCGGGATGCGCCAGCGGGTGATGATTGCGATGGCGCTCTCGTGCAACCCTGAGTTGCTCATTGCCGATGAGCCAACAACGGCGCTCGACGTGACCATTCAGGCGCAAATCCTCGAACTGATCAATCGGTTGCGCGAAGAGTTGGGGACGGCGGTGATTTTGATTACGCACGACCTTGGCGTTGTCGCTGGCATGACTGACCGGGTGACGGTGATGTATGCCGGCAAGGTGGTAGAAGAAGGCCCCACCAGCGAAATCTTTGCCAACCCGCGCATGCCGTATACGATCGGCTTGTTGCGCTCGATCCCGCGGCTCGATGAAGAGCGGGGCCGGCGCTTGACGCCAATCCGCGGCTTGCCGCCGAATTTGATCGATCTGCCGCCGATCTGCCCCTTCAGCCCGCGCTGCGATTACGCGCGGGAGGAATGCCTCGCCAGTGTGCCGGCATTGCGTAGTGTGGGCCAACACCATCGGGCGGCATGCCATTTCGACATTACGATTGAGACTCCGATTCCCCAGCAAGTAACCAGCGACGTTGCGGCTTGACGAGGCGAGGCATTTCATGGCTACGTTGGCACAATCCTCCAGCGAACTGTTGATCGAAGTGAAAGACCTGCGCATGCATTTCCCGGTCACACGGGGGATCATTTTTCAGCGGCGCGTAGGCACGGTGAAAGCAGTTGATGGCGTCAGTTTTACGATCAAGCGCGGCGAGACGCTCGGGTTGGTGGGCGAGTCGGGCTGCGGCAAGAGCACCACTGGGCGGGCGATTTTGCAATTGTACCGCCCCACCAGCGGGCAGGTGCTGTTTCAGGGCACCGATTTGACCAAATTGCGCGGCAATGACCTGCGCCACATGCGCCGCCGGGTGCAGATGATTTTCCAAGACCCGTATGCCTCGCTCAACCCGCGCATGACGGTCGGCGACATTATTGCTGAGCCGATCCGGGTGCATAAGCTGCGCGAAGGGCGAGCCGTGCGCGAGCGGGTCGAGGAGCTGTTGCATTTGGTTGGTCTCAACCCAGCCTTTGCCAATCGCTACCCGCACGAGTTTTCGGGCGGGCAACGACAACGCATTGGGATTGCCCGCGCGTTGGCGGTTGAGCCGGATTTTGTCGTTTGTGACGAGCCGGTTTCGGCGCTTGATGTGTCAATTCAGGCGCAAGTGGTCAATCTGCTGGAAGAGTTGCAAGACAAACTCGGTTTGACGTATCTGTTTATTGCACACGACCTCAGCGTCGTTAACCACATCTCTGACCGAGTGGCGGTGATGTACCTCGGCAAAGTGGTTGAGTTAGCCGAGGGGCCAAAACTGTATTCAATGCCGCTGCACCCGTACACGCAAGCGCTGCTCTCGGCGGTGCCGATCCCTGATCCGAAAGTGGAACAACAACGCCGGCGAATTATTTTAGAGGGCGATGTTCCTAGCCCGCTCAACCCGCCGTCAGGCTGCCATTTCCACACCCGCTGCCCAATTGCCATCCAGAAGTGCCGCGAGGAAGAGCCACCGTTTGTCGATTACGGCAACGGCCACTTTGCCGCGTGTTGGCGCGCGCGCGAAAGTGCGACGCTGATGCCGGAAGTGGCGCGAAAACAGGCCGAAGCGATTTCTGCGCGGATTGCGGCTGATATTGGGCGAGTCAAGAGCATTACCCACGAGCAGGATAGTTAAGCTATATCCTTGCTCAATGCGCGCACTTGGAGGGCGAGGGCAAGCGCAATCGCGGCTGCCGGCGGGCGCCGGGAGGGATCGAGCACACAGCAGGCGGCCATCAGATCAACGATGTGTGGATCAGCGGGAGTATCGCCGAAGAGATCGCCTAAGATCTGGCCAAACGCAAAGATATCAGCAGCAGGCGAGGGTTCGGCGCCAGCGCGTCGTTCCGGCGCGATATAGCGATTCGGGGTAATGCCGCCAAGCGCTAGCGCTTCGCTGCTCAGCCGCCCTAATGCCAAACCGCTGATGGCCAGCCGCAACCCGGCGCGATACCGCACATCAGGGGTTAAGAGCAGAGCGGCGGGACGGAGATCGCCATGCACTACATGAAACCGGTGAGCATACGCTAAGGCCAGCGCTGCCTGCCTGAGCAAATCAAAGAGGACGGCAGGCGGCGCAGAGACTCGTCGCAACCACATCGGCAGCGATCCGGACGCCATATACTCGCTAGTGATAAAGCCATACCCATGCCATTCACCGATCTCGCTGATGCGCAGAATGTGCGGATGGCGGAGCGCAGCCGCAATCCGCGCTTCGTGGTGGAAGAGCGCGCGTAATTCAGTGACATGATCGAATGAGGCGCGCCACAAGCGCACAGCACATGGTTTGCCGCTGCGCAGATCGCTGGCCCGGTAGACATCACTGTACACCGATGAAGCAATCAGCGCTTCGATATGGGCATGCCCGATGATCTCCCCGATCTGTGGTCGCATCATAGCCCCCCCTTGCTGGCAACCACGCCACGAGGCATTCGCCAACGCGGATCAGTTTATGTATACCGCATACGCACTCACCGTAACCACACACCAAGAAGGCCGAAGACGATTGCCGAGCTATGCCCGGTCATTTACACTACATACGGCGTCGCTTCCCGTTCGGCCAAAACCGCGCGCGCCTCGGCAATTGCAGCCAGCAAGCGTTGGCGGCCACCGGCTTCGGCAAGCGCCTGCGCTTCGGCCAGCACGGCGCGCGCCTCGGCTACCGGCAACAGCGGCGCGAGCCAAACCCGGATTTGCGCAGCCAGATGACGGGCGCCAAGGGTATCGGCTTGGGCCAGCGCTGTTGAGAGATAGTGAACAGCGCACGTCGTTTCACCGCGGCGGGCAGCCACCAAGCCGAGATTAGCGGTGAGACCGGCCACCCGTTCGGGAATGCCAAGTTGGTTCGCCAAACCCAAGCCTTGATGAAAGTACGCTTGCGCGGTGGCGAGATCGCCTTGAGCCAGCGCCACTTCGCCGGCGGTCGAAAGCAGGTACGGCTGCAAAGCCAACAATCCACGTTCTTCGGCTAACGCCAGCGCAACGGTAATGATCTCGCCGGCGGCAGCCACCTCACCGCGCAGCAACCGGTGGTAGGCTTGGTTATTGCGAGCCAGCACGCGCCACGTACTGGCCTCATCCCCCGTCTGATCAGCAATGCGCTGCGCCGCTTCGTAACGCGCAATAGCGGCATCAAGATCACCTTGCTGCGCGGCAATATTGCCCAGCTCGAAATGAACCTGCGCCAACGCGGCCTGATCGGCGACCGGACACGACAGGAGCACCTGTTCGGCAGCGGTCAAGCGTTCGGCAGCGCCGTAGAGATCGGCCCCCTCGAGCGAAAGCGCCGTCCCCCACAAAAAGAGCGCCGTAGCCTGTTCTTTTGGAGGCGCCGCCGGATCGGGCTGGCTCACCAGCGCAATCACATCAGCGTAGCGCCCTTGTGGAATAAGCGCGCGGGCCAACGCCAGCCGGGCCACGAGAGCGTCATACGCGGTCGGCGCAGCCGTCATCGCATCGCGGAAAGCTTCAGCGGCCAGCGCCGCCGCGCCCGATTGCAAGCGCGCCTCACCCAATTTGAGCAAAATGGATGAACGCTGCGTTGCTGGCGCGCCGGCGAGAGCCTGCACATAGAACTCGGCGGCTTCAGGCCAAGCTGCCAAGGCCGCAGCGCGTTCGGCGGCGCGCAAAGCATAGGTCGCGGCTCGTTCCAGCCAGCCGCCAGCGGCAAAATGGAACGCAATCTGGCCAGCCAGATCGTCAAGCCGGTCGCGGTAGACGGTCTCCAGCGCTTCACCGACCCGCCGGTGCAACATCCGGTAGCGCAATTCACCTACATCACGGTAGGCCACTTCCATTGTCAAGCTATGGTCAAAACAAAACCGGCCATCGGCGCGGGGCAGCACCAACCGCGCCGCCAACAGCTCATCGAGCGCATCAAGCGCCGCCTCTTCTGACAGCGCCGCCGCTTTGGCCGCGACCGCGAAATCGAAATCGCGCCCGACAGCCACCGCGGCATCGAGAAATCGCCGGGCCGGATCGGAAAGCCGGCTGAGACGCGATTCGATCAGGTGGTAGACCGTCTGCGGCACGACTGGCTGCGCCGAGAGCGCACTGAGATCAACCATCCCATCGGCGGTCAGCCAGCCAGCAGTGCGCGCGTAGCGCACCAGCTCGGCAATGATATAGGGATTGCCTTCGGCGCTCTGTTCAAGCCAATCGGCGAGCGGATGGGCAAAGGTTGGGCTAAGCCGGCGCGCAATGGCGAGCGTCGCCTCCGGCGGCAACCGATCGATCGCCAAGCGGATCAGCCGCTCTTCACGCACCAATGCACGGATCAAGCCAGCGAGCGGGCTGCGCGGTTCGGGCATACGCGCGGTAGCAACCACCACCAGATCAGCTTCAGCGCTCCGCCGCAACAGATAGCCAAGCCAGCCCAGCGTACTCGCATCGGCCCACTGCAGATCATCGATCAAAAGGCTCAGCGGGGTTTGGCGAGCGATCTCGACCAACAGACGGGTAATAGCTTCCCACAACCGCGCTTCATCGGGCGGTTCGGCAGGCGGCGGGGCCAGATCGGGCAACAGGCGGCCCAATTCGCTCCACCAGAGCGGGGCGAGGCGCACCTGCGCGCGCAAGGCAGGCCACTCTGGCCGCGCCACCAGCATCGCCAGCGCCGCGCTGATCGGATGGTAGGGCAAATTCTGTTCGAGCTCACGAGCACTTCCACTGAGGGCCAATCCGCCACGCCAAGCAAGGAACTCTTCGGCCAGACGGGTTTTGCCGATACCGGGCACGCCTTCAATCAGCAGCAAGCGACCGGGGCGCGCTTCGGCGCGCAAGCGAGCCAATTCAGCCTCGCGACCGGTAAACGGCAACAAGCCATTAGCGACCGGCGGGCGGAAGCGCGGCGCGGGAGAGACCGCGAGCGTATCGGTAATAATCGCGTCGTACAGCGCCTGCGTTTCGCGCATCGGCGGCACACCCAACTCTTGATCAAGCAGCTCGCGCAACCGCTCAAAGCGCCGGATCGCGCCGACCCGATCGCCGCTCAGGTAGGCCAATCGCATCGCATCACGCTGAACGTCCTCTTGGAGCGGATCGATAGCGAGAGCGGCATCGAGCGCCCGCAGCGCATGAACCAGATCGCCGTCTTGTTCATAGAGACGGGCCAAGCGCAGCCATCCTCGACCCACGAGCGAACGGGCTTGGGTGCGGGCGCCCTCCAACCAAAACTGAAACGGCTCGCAATCGAGCAGCTCAAAGCCAGCCAATAATTCGGCAGGATCGGTGGGCAACACAGCCGCCAAGGCGGCGGCGCTGGCTTGCGGATCGGCCATCACGGCGTGCAAGGCGCGCAGATCAACGGCAGCCGCCAGCGCAAGCTGCTCATCATCGGCGATTAAGGCATCGCCAACCGCGCGGCGAATCGTGTAGAGCGCGGAACGAAGAAGCTGTTGGGCCGCAGCGCGCTCGTGATCGGGCCAGAAGAGGGCCAACACCTGTTCACGCCGCACCGGTTGCGCGTGCGCAGCCAGATAAAACAGCAATGCCCGGTTGCGCCGGCGCGGCAACGTCACCGGCTGATCATGACGCACTACACGCGGTGAGCCGAAGAGTTTGACGACGATCATGCACCCTCTTCATGCGGCACGGCGCTGGCCGGCAAACTAGCCTGCAACAACCGCCGCACTTCATCATCACTCGTCTGGCGAAAGTCATCATACCAGTAACTGAGCGCATAGAACGGCTCGACGGCCAACACCGCAACCACATCATCGGCCACGGTGCGCAGATGGCGCACGCTCTCGGTACTGGCAACCGGGACAGCCACCGTAATCCAGCGCGGCTGCTGCAACCGCACGCAGTTCACGGCGGCATGCATGGTTGCGCCGGTAGCCAAGCCATCATCAACAATAATCACCGTCTTGTCGTGTAGCTCCGGCGGCGGGCGCTGGCCACGGTACGCGCGGGCACGGCGCTCGATTTCGAGCCGTTCCTGCGCGGTAATCTCTTCGATCACGTAGGACGGAACAGCCAAGTCGGCAATGATATCATGATTGAGCACCCGCGCCCCCTGTTCGGCGATAGCGCCCATTGCCAACTCGGGCTGGCCGGGCACCCCCAACTTGCGCACCAGCAACACATCGAGCGGCGCAGCGAGCGCTTGCGCCACTTCGTAGGCGACCGGCACACCACCGCGGGGCAGGGCCAGAACCTGTAGGCGAGGCCGGTCAGCATAATGGCTCAAGGCCCATGCCAAAGCGCGCCCAGCAGCACGCCGATCAGGAAAGCGATGCGGAATAACCGGTGCTGGCATAGCGAACCCCCTTTCGAGCCTCAAGGGCGAACCGCTGATCACGATCATAACACAGGCAAGGTTGCCCAACAATAGGAAAACGATTGACGGCAGGGCCGCCTCTTCGTATAATCTCGGCAGCAAGATGTGGCAGCATGCGAAAGGGCGGATATGAAATTGATTGTCTTCGTGGTCGAAGATGCGAATGCCGATGCCGGCGTTGACGCGCTGGTCGCCGCCGGGTTTCGAGTGACACGGCTGGCGACGACCGGTGGCTTTTTGCGCCGAGGAAATACAACGCTGCTGGTGGGCGTGGAAGATGCGCAAGTCGATCGCGCGCACGAAATTATGCAACGAGCAGCGCCGGGGACGCTAGCAATCACGATGGATCTTGAGCGGTACGAGCGGCTGTAGGCAACTGTGCGTATCCTGTATCTCGCTTCCGGCATTCCGGTGCCGGGCACATTGGGCGGCAGCATTCACACGCTGGAAGTCGCACGCGGTCTGGCCCAACGCGGCCATGATGTGCATGTGGTGGCAGCCAGCCGTGAGCTGCCGCTCAGCCATCTGCGCCTCCGGCCAATGCTCCGGCTCGCCGGGCAGCAGTACAAGGGGTTCACGTTGTACCAGCAAGACCTGCCCAAACTGCTGAGCCTGCTCGGCGTGGCGGCAGTTATGCGGTTGGCGCGCTCGTTACGACCTGATCTGGTCATCGAGCGCTACTACAACTTCGCCGGGGCCGGCATGATCGCGGCGCGGCGGTTAGGCATACCTTCGATACTGGAAGTGAATGCGTTGATGGTCGATCCGCCAGAAATACCGAAGCGCCGGATCGACGATGCGTTGGGCGGGCCATTCCGGCGCTGGGCCGAGCGGCAATGCCACTGGGCTGATCGAATTGTGACACCGTTGCACACAACGGTACCAGACAGCATTCCACGAACGAAGATCGTTGAATTACCATGGGGCGCGAACGTCGAGATGTTCACGCCGCCGGCCACCCCACCCCCCGGCCCGCCCAACATCGTGTTTATGGGTTCGTTTCGGGCGTGGCACGGCGTACAAGACTTCGTGCGCGCGGCGCGGCTGTTGATTGAACGCGGGCACACCTACCGCTTCACGCTGATCGGCGACGGGCCGGAACGGGCCGCCGCCGAGGCGCTGGCTGCGCCATACGCCCAACACTTCACCTTCACCGGTGCGGTGCCGCACGAGCGGCTGCCAGAGCTATTGGCGCACGCTCACCTTGGCGTTGCACCCTTCAACACTGCCCCCCATCCAGCCTTACGCGCCGCCGGATTCTTCTGGTCGCCGCTGAAGATTTACGAGTACATGGCCGCCGGCTTGCCGGTTGTGACTGCGGCAATCCCGCCGCTGAACACTATCATCCGGGAAGGGACGGAAGGGGCGCTCTTCCGCGAAGGCGATATTGATGATCTGGCCGCCGCCATCGAGCGGGTGCTGGCCGACCCGGCAGCGGCG
>JAUQOZ010000319.1 GCA_030550625.1 Chloroflexota bacterium
CGGCTTGTTGTACGTCGATAGCGTCAACTTGCTCGACGATAGCACGATCAACCACATTCTCGGCGCGCTGGATAGCGGCGTGGTGCGGGTCGAGCGCGAAGGGATTTCGGTGGTGGAACCGGCCCGCTTTGCGCTGCTGGTGACATACGATCCCGCAGAGGGGCCGCCGCGCCGCCACTTGCTCGACCGGCTCGGCTTGATCGTGGCCCCGATCGGCAAAGCGCCGGTGACGACGCGGGCCGAAGTGGTGCGGCGCAATTTGCAGCCAAACCTCGATTATGAAGACGATGAGGCGCTGGTCTTGGCCGGCGTGTTGGCGGCACGGGAACTGCTGCCAACGGTGACGATCACCGACGAGCAGCTCCGGCAATTGAGCATGACCGCTTTGGCGTTGGGGGTCGAAGGCCACCGGGCCGATATGTTTGCGATGCGGGCGGCGCGGGCAGCGGCGGCGCTGGCCGGACGCGACACGGTGAGCAACGAAGATCTCGAACTAGCGGTGCGGCTGGTGATGTTGCCGCGGGCAACCCGGATGCCGGAAATGACACAGGAAGAGGCGCAACCGCCGCCGCCCACCCCCGAACCGGCGCCGCCGCCGCCGAGCCAGCGCAATGAAGAGGACGAGCAGAACGACGAAGAGGATCAACCACCGAAACCGCCGGACGAAGAGCTGACGGTGGAAGACCTGATTTTGGCGGCGATGGAGACTGAGGTGCCGCCGGATATTCTCGAAACGCCGTTTACGGTGCGGCGGCGGGGGCGGAGCGGGTCGCGCGGCACGATTTCAGGCCAGCGCGGGCGGCACATCCGCTCGGTGCCGGGCCGTCCGGCCCAAGGCCGGCTTGATGTGATCGCAACGTTGCGTGCGGCAGCGCCGTGGCAACGCTTGCGAGCCAGCGAGCACCCGCATCACCAACACCGGCGCGGGCGCATCCATTTGCGGGCCGATGACTTGCATATCAAAAAGTACCGCTCGAAAGCGGGCACGCTCTTCTGTTTTCTGGTTGATGCCAGCGGCTCGATGGCGCTGCACCGGATGCGGCAAGCGAAAGGCGCGGTTAATTCTCTCTTGCAACAAGCCTACGTGCATCGCGATCAGGTCGCGTTGCTCGCCTTCCGTGGCGAGCGAGCCGATCTGCTACTCCCACCATCGCAGAGCGTCGAACTGGCCAAACGGGCGCTCGATGTCTTGCCGACCGGTGGCGGCACGCCGCTAGCGGCGGCGCTGCTAGCAGCGTATCAGATCAGCGAACAGGCGCGAGCGCGCGGCATCTTCCGCACCACCATCGTGCTGATCACCGATGGGCGGCCCAACGTGCCGCTCAAAGCTGACCCGACGATGGATAAAAACCGCCGGCTCGAGCAGGCCCGCCAAGAGGTACAGCAACTGGCCGGACGGTTGCGCGCCGCCGGGATTGGCGCGGTGGTGATCGACACCCAGCGCAGTTTCGTCTCGCGGGGTGAAGCGCAACAATTGGCGGCGTGGCTGGGCGGGCGCTACGTGTACCTGCCGAACGGGCGCGGCGACCAGATTGCCAATGCCGTGATCGCGGCGAGTGAAGAGGCGTAGCGGCGAGTTGGACGGGTGACAACCCACGGGCAAGCGGCGTGGAGTGCGGCAGTCAAACTGCCGCACTCCATCTGCGTTGAGCGCCAGTATATTGTCATTGCGAGGGAGCAGCGGCACCCAGCGCGGCTGGGTGTCGCCCGACCGAAGCAATCTCCCGCTTCAGCGCAGACCAATGGCCGACAGGCATGCTGCCCGCGCTCGCGGGGGATTACTTCGCTCCGCAGGGCAGCACGGCGCGCAATGACAAGAGGGGAAGCTGGCGCACTATACCTGCCGCCGCCAACAAAACACCGGCAACCTTTACGGTTGCCGGTGTTCGTGCCTCTGGCGCCCCGCCAGCAGAGGGAAGAGGAAGGCGGAAGAGGGGCAACGGGGAGCACAAGAGGCGATGTACAGTTTGTGAGGTTCGCTACAGTTGCCTCTCTGCTGGCGGGCAGCGCCGTCTTCACTTACCTGTAGCATACGCCTTGGAGTTACAACGCGGCAATAGTTCTTTGATACCCTCTGCTATGACCCATGTGGTATGCATTTATACTTAACTAATCCGTCAGAGGTTCAGTTCGTCAGCACGGACAATCTCTAGCAAGGAGCTATCTGGGTCTTGGGCAAATGCAGTCATGCTTGAATAATTCCGGCGGATGATAGCTTCAATGACGGCAGTTGTACAATGACCAACTCGTAGCCAAATTATCTTGGGAGAGCCACCACGTAACATTAACAAATCGTTAAGATCTCATCAGCGAGATTATGAACCAATTTTCGGGAAAGATGATGCTCAAACAGTCATTTCATGCAGGGATCACCGTAACTATTCGCTCACGATCAGCAGCGAAGGCCAGACAAGCCTGAATATCTTCTATAGTTAGATCAGGAAAGACAGCCAAAATTTCCGCAACACTCATTCCAGCAGCAAGATAGGATAAAATATCATAAACTGTATAGCGCAAACCACGAATGATTGGCTTACCGCTACGGATAGCAGGATTGACGACAATGATCGACTGATACATGTTTTCCACTGATACACCTCAACTGCACCGATGACGTCCGAACTTGTTGCAGTATGGTAGCACATCAGCCTGCCACCATGCAGAAGCCGGCAAGATTGTCAGCTTGCCGGCGTCCCGACGCGCACGCAAACTGATGCGGGCCTAAGATATGCTACAATCAGGAATAGTACGATCAATGGCGCAGTGAACTGATGCCTATGCCGCCCAAACCGCGAGGCCCAACTTTGTTTGACGCGCAACGCCAACAGACGTTGCAGAATCAAGCGCCGCTGGCGGCGCGCATGCGCCCGCGCACGCTCGATGAGTTCGTCGGGCAGGGCCACATTATCGGCGAGGGCAAGTTGCTGCGGCGCGCGATTGCCAACGATCAGCTCTTTTCGCTAATCTTGTGGGGGCCGCCGGGCAGCGGCAAAACGACGTTGGCCCAAATTATCGCCAACAGCACCAATGCCCACTTCGAGCCGCTCAGCGCGGTGAGCGCCGGGGTGAACGATCTGCGCCGGGTGGTGCAAGAGGCCAAAGACCGGCTGGGCATGTTTCAGCAGCGCACCGTCGTTTTTATTGATGAAATCCACCGCTTCAACAAGAGCCAGCAAGACGCAATCTTACCTTACGTCGAAGACGGCACGATCATTCTGATCGGCGCCACAACCGAAAACCCATCATTTGAGGTGAATTCGGCTTTGCTCTCGCGGGCGCGGGTCTTTACGCTAGAAGCGTTGCGCGATGACGAGATCGGCCTCTTGATCGATCGAGCCTTGAGCGATCGCGAGCGTGGGTTGGGTGAGATGAAGATTATGCTCGCCAGCGATGCGCGCAGCTACTTGATCAATATGTCAAATGGCGACGCTCGCACCGCGCTCAATGCGCTCGAAGCGGCGGCCCGCTCAAAGCCGCCGGCGATCGGCGAGACGCGCTTGATCACGGTGGACGATATTCGCGATGCGCTGCAAAGCCGGGCTGTGCGTTACGATAAACACGGCGAACTACACTACAACGCCATCTCGGCGCTGCACAAGAGCGTGCGCGATAGCGATCCCGACGGCGCGTTGTATTGGCTGGGGCGGATGCTCGACGGCGGCGAGGATCCGCTGTACATTGCGCGCCGGTTAGTGCGGATCGCGGTAGAGGATATTGGGCTGGCTGACCCGCAAGCCTTGCCGCAGACGATTGCCGCGCAGCAGGCAGTGCATTTTCTTGGCCAGCCGGAAGGCGAATTGGCACTAGCGCAGGCAGTTGTCTACCTCTGCCTCGCGCCGAAGAGCAATGCTCTTTACCGGGCCTACGGCGCAGTGCAGCGCGACGTGGCCGAAACGCGCAACGAGCCGGTGCCGCTTCATTTGCGCAACGCGCCCACCGAGCTGATGAAACGGCTGGGGTATGGCCGTGGTTACGAGTACGCCCACGACCTGCCAGAAGGGCGGTCTGATCAGGAACACCTGCCGCCGAATCTGGCGGGGCGAATCTACTACGAGCCGACCGGACGCGGGTTTGAGGCGGTGGCCCGCGAACGGTTGGCGTGGCGCGAAGAGCGCCGGCAACGCGCAACCCCGCCACCTACCACACCCACACCGGCGGAAGAGTTGGCCCCCGGCGAAGAACCACAGCTACCGCCAGAGGACGTACCGCCGCGACGGCGCGGCAAACGGAGCACATAGTAGGGGCATAGCAGTGCTATGCCCGCTGCAGGGCATAGCGCTGCTATGCCACGACCGAGGAACACACCAATGATCGACCGAGCACAAGTCGTCATTATCGGCGCAGGCGTTATCGGCGCGAGCATTGCCTTTCACTTGGCCGAACGTGGCCTGCGCGACGTGGTTATCCTTGAACGCGAAGAGACCGAAATCAGCGGCAGCACGGCTCGTTCGGCTGCCGGTGTGCGCCACCAATTCTCGTCGCGCACCAATGTCTTGCTCTCGCGCTACAGCATCGAACGGCTGCGCCACTTCGAGGAAGAGGTCGGCGGCCACGCCGAATTGCGGCAGGTGGGGTATCTGTTCCTGATTAACGACGAAGCGACGTGGGCGCAATATCTGCGCAACGTGGCGATGCAACGCGAGCTGGGGGTGCGGGTCGAGACGCTTACCCCGGAAGAGGCGGCGCGGTTTGTGCCGCAAATGCGGATCGACGACCTGATCGGGGCCACCTTTGGCCCTGACGACGGCTACTGCGATCCCTACGGCATTGCGCTCGGCTATTTGCGCGCCGCCCAACGCCACGGCGTGCGGCTGCGGCGCGGAACGCCGGTGACCGGGTTTCAAATCAGCGGCGGGCGCGTGACAGCGGTCGAAACGCCATCCGGGCCGGTCGGCTGCGACATCGTGATCAACTGCGCCGGGCCGTGGGCTGGTGAAGTGGCGGCGTTAGCCGGCCTCGACCTGCCGGTGCGCCCCTACCGCCGCAACGTCTATATGACCACCCCCTTCCCAGCGATCAGCGCACCGATCCCGTTGACGATCGATGTTGGTACCGGCTTCTATATGCGGCGCGAGGGGCAGAGCATCTTGATGGGCCGCTCGAACCCAGCCGAGCCAAGCAGCACCAATACCACGGTAGATTGGGATTGGCTAGAAGCGGTGATTGAAGCCGGCATCCACCGCTTCCCGATTCTGGAGACGGCAGGGTTGGCCGAACAGCAGTGCTGGGCCGGTTTGTACGAAATTACGCCGGATCACAACCCGATCCTTGGCCGGCATCCCGATTTAGCGGGTTATATTGACGCCAGCGGCTTCAGCGGCCATGGCATCATGCACGCGCCAGCAACCGGTCTGTTGATCGCCGAAGAGGTGATCGACGGGCGAGCGCACACGATTAATATTGACGAGCTGCGGATCGACCGGTTCCGCAGCGGCAAACTCGCATCCGAATTCAATGTTATCTAACGAGGTGATGAACCATGACGCTTGATGAAGCGATTGCCGAGATTCAGCGCCGGATTGCCGCTGCCAGCCCCAGCGCGGTCACGCGAGTGACGCGCGTGTCTGCCGAAGAGGCGAGCATTCGGGCTTACGCCCCCGCTGCCGACGAGCAGGCAATCAAGAATGCGACGAACGAGTTTACCATTTCGCTGTTGACCAACGAGGGACTTGACGTGCAGGTGCTGGTGTACGACATCACGACATCGTTACCGCCAGAGGAGTAGGGAAAACGGGTAGACTGTAGAATTGCACATCATCTATTGTTTAGCAGTATCGCAATAACCCCGCCTCCCACTCACCTTGAATGGCACGGAGCGCGGGGTCATATTTTATTGCCAATCTAAAACATTTGTACTATAGTAAGGAGAGAGTGAGTGTTCAAATCAAACTGTTGCAAGGCGTTGTACGCTGATATGTATTCCTAATCATGCTCAGATAAAGACTGCCAGATGATCTACCTCAATCTCGACAAGCCACAGCAATGGAAGCAAGACATTGAGCAATCGGTAGATTATTTTAATCGCTGGTTCATCACATTTGCTCCAGAGGCGTTCCGAGCAGCACGTGAAGGCACGATTGAACGCGCTCAACAAACATTGCAGATCTGCGCTGATTTGCGCGCGATCACGCCAGAAGCGCTGAAACAGAAACCAGATACGCTCACAGTATTACGTATGTGTACGGCGCCACCGCTCGCAATCGATCGCTTAGCTGGCTTGGCTGGCGTTAACCGGCGCCTTGTTCAAGAAATGGAGCATCATCGATTGCCAGCACAATTACGAGAACATGAACTGAATAAGCAATTACAAAAGCTCTGTGACACTATTAGCCAATTACTCGACATCGATCTTTTCCCATGGTTAAAGGAAGGACAAGATGTTGAGGTGACACCAGATGATCGTACACGAGCCGCCACAATTATTGCTGATCGCTTATGCAATACCTTAGCGAACCCAATCATTCGCAACGAGCAAGAGCGTCGCCAACTTCGTTTAATAGCAACATTTCTCGAACAGCATGGATATACTAAACAATCAGTAGCTAGCACCGTGCCGATTTCAACCATGCGTGCCGGTACATACGCGATCCGATTGAACATCACCGCCGGCAAAGAAAGACCGATCAACATTCCAATCGATGTCGTTATTCAACCCAAAAACGCGCTCCCTCAACAACTTCCCATTTTTATTGAGGCAAAGTCAGCCGGTGACTTCGTTAACCCAAACAAGCGCCGGAAAGAAGAAGCTAACAAGATGCAACACTTACGAGCAGCTTTTGGTGACAATATCCGGTACATATTATTTCTGTGCGGATATTTTGGAAGCGATTATCTAGGTTATGAAGCTGCTGAAGGCATTGATTGGGTTTGGGAGCATCGCATAGAGGATTTAGCCCGCTTGATCGATTAGTAACAAGAAAACAAACGTATGGATCATTCTCTGCTCACCCAACTTGAAACCATCCGGCAAATCCAGCAACACCGCTTCGACAGCCGGACACCAGCGGAACAACGCAATCGCCGGGGCCAATTTGCTACGCCGCCGCTGCTTGCGCGTGAGATTGCGCAGTATCTACGCATAGCAGCCGGAGATCATCTACCGAATCTATCATTCGCCGATCCAGCGCTCGGCAGCGGAAGTCTGTATGCAGCCGCACTGGCCGAGTTCGGAGCCGAGCGGATTGTCTCTGCCATCGGGATTGAAATTGATGAGGATCTCTGCTCAATCGCGCGCACCGTATGGGCAGAAACAGGTTTACAGGTTGTATGCGGCGATTGTGTTTCGTTTCTCACGAATAATAACTACCTTCCAACTCCCAATCTGATCATTGCCAATCCGCCATACGTACGCCATCATCATCTCGACCTAGCGACCAAACGCCGGCTGCAGGCGTTGACCATGCAACGCACCGGGATTCACGTTTCAGGATTGGCCGGTCTCTACGTTTACGTGGTACTGCTAAGCATGGCGTGGCTAGCACGCGGTGGCTATGCGGCTTGGCTCTTACCAGCAGAATGGATGGATGTTGGTTACGGCGCAGCGTTACGGCGCTTTTTCTGCGAACAAGTGACATTGATCCGCATCCACCGGTTTCATCCGGCAGACACCCAATTCGCCGATGCACTCGTTTCGTCAACCGTCGTTGTGCTGCGCAACGAGCCGCCACCACCCGATCATTGCGTGGTGATTTCGACTGGCGGCACTCTCTTGCAACCACAGATGTTGCGCACTGTTCCACTAACCAGGTTGAGCGCAATGAGTCCTTGGTCTGCGATTGACGCTGCACTCACGCCAACTAGCGAAACATCACCGGCGCGACCGCCTCTCTTATTAGGCGACGTGTTTGACATCCGGCGCGGAATCGTGACCGGCGGCAATGATTTTTTCATTCTCAAACGCGCCACAGCACGACAGCTTGGCTTGCCCGATGCATGCCTCCGGCCAATGCTGCCGCCGCCACGCTTTTTGACCACCACAGTGATTGAGGCCGATGACGATGGTTATCCATGCCTTCAACCGCAACTCTGCTTGATTGATTGTGATCTCGCCGAAGAGCAGGTACGCGCACAATACCCTGCGTTATGGGCCTACTTGCAGACCGCCCCTGCCGAATTGCGCCAACGGTATCTCGTGCGCCGGCGTAAGCCATGGTACCGGCAAGAGCGGCGCGATCCGGCGCCATTCCTCTGTACCTATATGGGACGCCGCACAGACAGCAAGTCACCCTTCCGCCTAATCTGGAACCGTTCCCAAGCCATCCCGCCCAACGTCTATCTGATGCTCTATCCGAAAGGCGAACTGGCGAGACTTCTACATCAAGAGCCTGATCGCACCGCCGAACTGTTTGCCATCTTGCAAGATATTAACGTGGCCGAATTCGCTGTCACAAGCCGGGTATATGGAGGTGGTTTGCATAAGCTCGAACCCAGCGAACTAGCACGAGTACCAGCAACCAAATTGGTTGAGCGTTGGCCGGAAGTGGCCGGAGAAGCGGCGGTGCAGGTATCTTTGTGGTAAGCAGATGCTGATTATCTCCATCCTCCCTCACCCTCGCTCGCCATTCATCAGCACCTGCTGCAACTGCCGTTTGAGGCGGGCAAAGGCTGGATCGGTAACGAGGGTGTACGAGCGTGGGCGGGGCAGCTCGACGCGCAACTCAAGCGCGATGCGGGCCGGGCGCGGGGTGAGGACGTAGATGCGGTCGGCGAGGATGATCGCTTCGTCGATGTCGTGGGTGACGAGCAAGACGGTGCGGTCGAGCCGATCCCACAGCGCGAGCAGCCATTGTTGTAATTGGGCGCGGGTGAGGGCATCGAGCGCGCCGAAGGGTTCGTCGAGCAGCATGATCGGGCGATGCCAGAGGACGGTGCGCAGAAAGGCGGCGCGCTGGCGCATGCCACCCGACAGCAGGGCCGGGCGGGCATCACCCCAGCCTTGCAAGCCGAAATCGGCCAGCAACGCGCGCGCTTCGCGACGGGCCGCCGCCACATCGCCGCCTTGCACCACCGTCGCCAGCACCGCGTTCTCGATCACCGACAGCCACGGCAGCAGCGCATCGCGTTGCGGCATATAGGCCACTTGCCCGCGCCGGCCCGTCACGTCCACGCCGTCGATGCGCACGGCGCCGGCATCGGGTCGCTCAAGGCCGGCAATGATATTAAACAGGGTCGTCTTGCCGCTGCCGCTCGGCCCGATTACGGCGACAAACTCCCCCGCCGCAACCTGCATGCTCAGCCGGTCGAGCACCGGCACCGGCCCGGCGGAAGTGGTGAACGTTTTGCTGATGGAGTGTAGTTCGAGGGTTGGCATTGGGTTGGTTACGAATAAGGACACGGCGTAGGGACACAGCGTGGGGACACAGCAGCGCTGTGTCCCTACGGCGGTTACGGTAAGAAATCGTTGGTAAAGGCCTTGTCCGGTTCGATCATGCGGGCGATGAGGTTGCGGTCGGCCATCCATTGGGCGTAGGCGCGCCAAACCTCAAGTTTCTGTTCACCCCAACGCGGCGCTTCGGCCTGATACTGGCCGGCCAAATACTGCTGGCTGCGCCGCACCAGCTCGGCGTCGAGTTCGGGAGCGGCTTTGAGCAAGATTTCGGCGGCCTCGGCAGGCTGCTCAATCGCAAACCGATAGCCGGCGCTGGTCGCGGCAAGGAAGCGCCGCACGAGATCGGGTTGCTCGGCGATCAGCTTCTCGCTGGTGATGAGCACCGGCGTGTAGTAGTCGGGAATACACTGCACGTCGTTCATCATCACAATATTGAGCGGCACGCCGCGCACCTCGGCCTCGATACCAGTCCAGCCTTTGAAAATCCAGACGAAATCCACCTCGTTGCGCTCGGTGGCGACAAAGAAATCCGAGCTGCCGATGTCAACGAATTGCACTTGGTCGAATTGGTTTCCTACGCCGGCGCATTCGAGCAGACCGCGGATCACTGCCGCTTCGATGGGCGAGCCGAACGCGCCATACTTTTTGCCGATGAAATCACGCGGGCTGGTGATCCCCTCTTCGGCGCGGCTGGCAAAGCCGCTGGTGTTGTGCTGGATGATAGCGGCAATCGAGACGATCGGCACTCCTTCGACCCGCGCTTGCGTCACCGCCTCTTGGTACGAGATGCCGAAATCGAGCCGGCCAGCAGCCACCAACTGCTCGACCGTACCGCCCTCTTGCGCGCCGAGAATCTCGACTTCTAGCCCTTGCTGGGCATAGTAGCCTTTATCTTGGGCCACATAGAGACCGGTATGGTTGGTATTAGGCGTCCAATCCAGCCCCACCCGCACCTTAGTTGGCGGGGTTTGCGCCGGTGTGGCGGGTGTCGCCGCGCCACCGCCGCATGCGGTCAGCAGTGCCATTAACACCAGCAAAAACCATCTGCGCATCAGCGTTCTCCCTTCCAAAACACGATCCAGCGTTCGAGCAGACTAACCAAGGTAAAGAGTGCAATTGTCAGCAACGACGTCACCAGTGCGGCGACAAAGACCTGATCGGTGCGAAAGGCGCGCAACGAGCGGGCGATGTAAACCCCCAACCCGGCGCTGGCCCCAATCCACTCGGCCAAGACCGCACCGATGACACTGTAGGTAATCGCGACTTTGATGCCGGTGAAGATCGCCGGCAGCGCGGCCCGCAACCGCAACAGGCGGAGCAGTTGCCAATAGTTGGCCCCCATCGCCTCAAGCAGACGGCGCTGGTCGCGATCGGCCCCTTGCAGGCCATCAATGGTATTGACCACAATCGGAAAGAAGGTAATCAACGCCACCACCAGCACCTTGGGCAAGAGACCAAACCCGAACCCGACCACCAGCAGCGGTGCAATCGCCACGATCGGTACAGTTTGCGACGTGACCAGCAGCGGGTAGATGGCGCGGCGCAGCAGTGGCGAGGCATCGAGGGCCACCCCCAACCCAAACCCTGCCGCTAAGGCCAGCGCAAAGCCGGGGATAGTCACGGTCAGCGTCGCCGTGGTATGCTCGGCCAAGACCGGCAAGCTCGTCACGAAGGTGGTCACAATCTGCGAAGGCGCCGGCAACAACCACGCCGGAACCTCCCAATACCAGACCAGACCTTCCCAGACCAGCAACAGTCCAATGACGAGCAAAGCCGGCGGGCCATATTCAGCCAAGCCGGTGCGCCACGAGAGGCGGGTATGCCCAACTGAAGGCGTGGCCGGGATCGGCGCAGAGACCTCTTCACTCATACTTCGCCAGCTTCTCGGCAATTGACGAACCATTCGGGTCGTAGTCAATCTTGATCAGAGTGAAGACCCGGCTGGCGCCGGCGGCCAGCACCGCCTCCTGCGCCCGCTTAATCACCGCCATAATCGCATCGTAATCGCCTTCGATTGTTGTCTCCATCGGGCAAACGCGGTACGTGAGGCCGCTCTCGGCGACGACCGCGATCGCCGCATCGACAGCGGCATAAGTCGTCGCTTTATCAGGCAAACCACCGGGCAACACCTCGAAACTGACGGTGACAGCAGGCATAGCTCCTCCTTATTGCGCCAACAACAAAAACCGCCGCTCCAGCGATCGGGAGCGACGGTACCATGACCAGAAAGCCTTCCCTCCGCTGGCATAACCCAGATCAGGTTCAAAGGGTCAGCGGCATCAATCGGGCCGCAATCTCAGCCGGGCTCACCCGGCTCCCCTGGCTGCGCAAAAGCGCGCGGCAAATTGTGTTAAGAATGATAGAAGGAAGCGGGCCGGCTGTCAAGCGCCGGAGGTATCGATAGCTACAAAGAGGCAGAGAGGTTGGGTAGAGCAACTTTACAGCAAACGACCGGCGTATGCCGGTCGCGCGTGGTGGGCCGCCTCGGATTCGAACCGAGAACCTGTCGGTTATGAGCCGATTGCTCTGCCGTTGAGCTAGCGGCCCGTCTCGCCCTATTATAGCGAGGGGAAGGGGTTGGCGTCAATGTGGGATGGCGATGAAGAGCAGAGGTAGGTTTTTTACCACAGAGGTCGCTGAGCACGCAGAGGGTGCAGGGCAGAGGGTAAGTGTAAAACTCGACACTATCCCAGTCCTGAAGGGCTGGGCTATACGTACAGAGAGCACGGCCCAAGATGATGGCCCCCACCCCTTGCCCCTCCCCCGCTGGGGGAGGGGTGCCCTCATCCCCCCGCCCCTTCTCCCGCCTGACGGCGGGAGAAGGGGAGCCGCTGGGTGGACGGGAGAGGCACTGCGCAAGCGGCACGCACCCGCTGGGGGAGAGGTTGGGGTGGGGGTGGGATGAGGGAGATAGGGAGAAGGGAATAGACAGAAGGAACGATATGTCCTCATCTTTCTCCTCCCCATCCCCA
>JAUQOZ010000235.1 GCA_030550625.1 Chloroflexota bacterium
CCAAGACCGAATTGCACCAGATGATCGGCGCTTATGCCGATCGCGCGCTGCCATACACCCAGTGGCTGGCTGAATTGCAGTCAGCGCCAGACGAGGCAATCCGCCAAGCGGTGTGCCGGCGCTTGATGGCGCACCATGCCTCGACCCGCGAGCGGCTGCCGGCGCTAGCCCAGCTCTACCCGGCGTGTTTTGGCGGCCAACCGCCGCAGCGCGTGCTCGACCTTGGCTGCGGCCTCAATCCGCTCGCCATTCCGTGGATGGAGTTGCCCCCAACCGCGTGGTACGCCGCTTACGACATTGACACCGCCCTCTGCGCATTTATCCGCGCGGCTCTGCCGTTACTCGGCGTGCAGGGAGAAGCCAATACCTGCGATTTGGCAGCGGGGCCGCCGCCAGTAGCGGCTGAGGTTGCGCTCGTCTTGAAAACGATCCCGCTGCTCGAACAGCAACGGCGCGGGGCCGGCGCCGATCTCCTGCGCGCCATCCAAGCTCCCCGGCTCGTCGTCTCGTTCCCCACCCGCAGTTTAGGCGGGCGCAATGTCGGCATGGCGACGACCTACCGCGGCTACATGGATACACTCGCCGCCGCTGAAGGGTGGTCGCCGCGCGTGATCGAGTTGCCCAACGAACTGGTGTTTGTGATCGATCGTCACACCCCTTCGCGTTCGCGGATGTAGGCCAACAGATTGCGGCACGCCGTCTCGATCAACTGGTACACTTCATCGAAGCGACCGTTGTAGTAGGGATCGGGCACCTCATCGACCCCCAATTCCGGCGCAAAACGCAGCAACAGCTTAGCCCGTTCGCGTGCTTTGGGGTGGAAACGGCCTATATCAGCCAGATTCTCGCGATCCATGACCAGAATGTAATCGAACTGGTCAATATCAGCCGAACGCACCTGCCGCGCGCGCATCCCGGCGGTCGAAATGTTATGGCGAGCCAGCACCCGCTGCGTACCCGGATGCGGCGGCTCGCCAACGTGCCAGCCGCCGGTTCCGGCTGAATCGATCTCAAACCGATCGCTGAGGCCGGCTTGCTCGACCAAATGCCGGAAGATGGCTTCGGCCATCGGCGAGCGGCAGATATTGCCCATACAGACGAACAGGACGCGGATTTTTCGTTGCATAGCTTCCTCGTGTCAGGTGTGAGCCAACGCGGCCAAGATCGCATCGGCTACCTCATCAATCCGGCGCACACGGCGGAAATGGCCGGCGTGCGGCCCGATCACCAGCAGCGGCGTTGGCGCAGTGGTGTGGGTAGTGGTGGCCGCCTGTTCGATATTGCCATGATCCGACGTAATCAGCAAGCTGTCGGTTGGCCGGCGCGCGCGTAGCCAACCGGCTAGCAAGCCGTCGATGCGGGTGAGCGCAATAACAGCGCCGTCGGGGCCAAGCCGGCCATGGCCGGCGAGATCGGGCAAAAAGCTCTCAAAAAAGACCAGATCGTAATCGTTTGCCAACCGCGCCAACCGCTCACCGGCCTCTTGCGGGCTAACCGGCGCGATGGTCGCTGCCGCCGGATCGCGCGCCGCCAATCCCTCGCCGGTAATATCCCAACTCAACGCGCGCCCGGCGCGCAAATCGTCGAGGTTGCGCAGATAGAGACCGGCGCCCTCGGCGGCGATCACACTCGCCGAACGGCGCAGCCGGCGGGCGGCGAGCGCCTGCCAGTAGCCGGCGGTGAAAACATTGGCAAACGCTACTCGTTTCCCCGCCGCTTGTGCGCGCCGGAAGAGCGAGCGTTCGGCCAGCAGCGGGCGCAGCGCCACTGGCGGAAAATGCGGTTGGTGCCTCCCGTGCAGTGCCGGCGCGTTAATGCCGGCCAGCAGGGCAACGTGGTTCGTGCCGCTTTGCGGCAGCCCTTCCACTCCTAGGCACGCATCGAGCGGCGCCAGCAGCACGCCATCGCGATCGCCGATCTGTTCAACCGTCAATGGCCCGCCAAGCAGCCCTTGCAGTGCCGGCATCGGTACATTCGCCAGCGGATTAGTTGGTGCAGATGGAGCTAATCCTACCCCATCCAGAAACACAAAAATGAATGCCATGCCAGAATCGTTCGTCAAAATAAGGCAAACACCCTTTGCCCAGCTTGTGAAAATGTTGACAGGTTCACCATCATCGCCTATAATTGCCGCCATTGTAAAACAAGTCTCGACTTCCGCGACGGTCAACTCCACCGACTGGAACGGTACGACGGCCTTGGAGCACTTGCCAGCCTGCGGAGCCGGCGGCTCGCGCCAGCGTAGCGATCTGCATACAAAGCATTTTGCGCGACCTGACGTGTACCACCGCACGACCCGGATCGCGCTCTTTTTGCGCCGCCGCGGCAGTTGAGACAAACTAAATCTCTTTGAGGAGGCTTTGTAGCATGTCTGTCCAGCCCGACCCTGTGACCCGGCAGAATGAGGAAGATCTGGATTGGACCCAATTGCTCGATGAGTATGATTATGCCCGCCCCCAGCGCGGCGAGCTGCGCGAAGGCTTGATCATGCACATCGAAGAGAGCGGCGTTCTAGTCTCGATTGGCACCAAGCGTGAAGGCATTATCCCGGCTCAAGATTTGCGCCAAATGGGAGATGATTTCATCAACTCGCTGAAAGTTGGCGATACGGTTCAGGTGTATGTGCAAGAGCCGGAAAACCGCGACGGTGACTTGATCCTCTCGCTTACGATGGTGCAGGTGGCGAAGGACTGGGAAGTAGCTGAGCAGCTCTTCCACGATGGCGGCATTACCCGCTGCAAGGTGATCGGTTTCAACAAGGGCGGTTTGTTGGTGCAGTTCAACCGCATCCGCGGTTTTGTGCCGGCGTCGCAGGTGGCGCAGTTGCACGGGCGCACCGCTGCTGATGAGCGGCAGCAGGCGCTGCAAAAGATGGTCAATCAGGAGATTCCGCTCAAGGTGATCGAGGTTGACCGCGAGCGCAACCGGTTGGTGCTCTCTGAGCGGGCGGCAACCCAAGAGTGGCGCAAGGCGCAGAAGCATCGCTTGCTCACCGAGTTGCAGCCGGGTGATGTGTTGGTCGGTCGCGTCAATCAGCTCACCAACTTCGGCGCGTTTATCGATTTGGGTGGCGCCGATGGCTTGGCCCACATCTCCGAGTTGAGCTGGCAGCGGGTCAATCATCCGCGTGAGGTGCTCCAACCCGGCCAAGAGGTCAAGGTGGTCGTGGTCGAGATTGACCGCGAGCGCGAGCGCATCGGCCTGTCGATCCGCCAGTTGCAGAACAACCCGTGGGAGACGATCGATCAGCGTTACACGCTCGGCCAACTGGTGACCGGCCCGGTAACGAATGTGACCCCGTTTGGCGCGTTCGTGCAGGTGGAAGAGGCGGTTGAGGGCCTGATCCACGCCAGCGAGCTCGATGCCGATCCGCAGACGCAGCCGCGTGATGTGTTGCAACCCGGCCAGATTGTTACCGCTCGCGTGATTAGCCTCGATCGCCAGCGCCAGCGGATGGGTCTGTCGCTGCGCCGGATCAACGACAATGAGGCGGCTCCCGTTCCGGCTGAGACCGAGAGTGATCAGCCGGAACAGGCGTAAGTGCAGCGCGCCGGGTGAGGTGTCTGCTTGAGACGCCAGAGCAACGTTGTAAGGCAAGGTAGCGCCAAGTAAAGATGTCTCTTCCCAGACCGGCATGGATTCCCATCCGTGCCGGTTTTGTCGTATGATAAGAGGCGGTTACGCTTCGCACGACCAACGAGGAGGTGGGCATGCGATTTCTCTCGGCGGCTGATGTTGCGCAGGCCGTGCCGATGGCAGCAGCGATTGATGCGGTGGAACAGGCGTTTGGCATGCTCGCGCGCGGCGAAGCTGACATTCCGCTACGTACCGCAATTGCAACCCCCGCGTATGCTGCGACAACCTTCTTTATGCCCGGGCGGCTGGGCGGCGATTCGCCGGCGCTCGGCCTCAAGACCGTCTCGGTCTTTCCACAGAATATATATCGTGCCGAACCAACGATCTACGCGCTGGTGACGCTCTTCGATCCGGCTAGCGGGCGACCGCTGGCGGTGCTCGATGGGACGTACCTGACCGCGTTGCGCACCGGCGCGGCGTCGGGGGTGGCGACCCGCTGGCTGGCCCGCCCCGATGCGCGTACGCTCGTGGTGTTCGGCGCCGGCGCACAGGCGTTGCCGCAAGCGCAAGCCGTGCTGGCCGTGCGGCCCGCGATCAATAATGTCTGGATTGTCAATCGCACCCGTGATCGGGCGACCCTTCTTGCTGCGCGTCTGCGCGGCGAGGGCTTTCGCGGTGATATTCGCATTGCGACCGATCCAACGATGCCGCTGGCTGAAGCTGATGTGATCTGTACCGCTACCAGCAGCGCCACGCCGCTCTTCGCTGCTGAACTGGTGCGGCCCGGCGCCCATATCAACGCTATCGGCGCCTATCGCCCCGATATGGCTGAGATCCCGCCGGCGCTGGTTGCGCGCAGCCGGCTCTTCGTCGATCAGCGCCACGCGGCATGGGCCGAGGCCGGTGATCTGATCCAAGCGCGCGCCGCCGGCCTTATTGATGAACAGCATATCATTGGCGAGTTGGGCGAATTGGTGAACGGGACGGTTGCCGGGCGCACCGCCGCTGATGAGATCACGCTTTTCAAGTCGGTTGGCAATGCAGTGCAAGATCTCGCGGTGGCGGCGTTAGCGCTGCAACGCGCCAATGAATTAGGGTTGGGGACTGACGTCGCACTCTGAGCTTTTGTTATCAATTGGCGTAGCATTATTCATCGAAATGTCACGCCAATCGCGTACAACGATAGGCAAAACGTGTTGGATGATGCTGCTATCCACACGCTGACGTAAGGAGACACGATCGTGAAAAACATCTGTGTAGTAGGTACCGGGTATGTAGGTTTGACGACCGGCGTCTGTTTCGCCGATCTCGGCCACTCGGTCACGTGTATTGAAATTGATCTGCACAAGCTCGAGCTGCTGCGCAGCGGCAAATCGCCAATCTTCGAGCCCGGTCTCGAAGAGTTGCAAGAGCGGAATATGCGCGCGGGGCGATTGCGCTTTACCGATGATTATGCGGTCGGCATTCCTGACGCGGAATTCATTTTCATTACGGTGGGGACGCCGATGGGTGAAGACGGGGCGGCTGATCTGACCTACGTCAAAGCGGCGGCGCGCAGCATCGGCAAGCATCTGCGCTCAGGTTCGATTATCATTGACAAGAGCACTGTACCGGTAGGCACCGGCGATATGGTTGAAAATATCATCGCCGAACATGCCGGCCCCGATGTCACTTTTGATGTTGTCTCGAACCCTGAATTCTTACGCGAAGGCAGCGCGCTGAGCGACTTCTTCAAGCCCGACCGGATCGTGCTGGGGGCCAAGAATCGCGAAGCGGCGCAGCGGGTGGCGGCGTTGCACGAAACCCTCGGCGCGCCGATTATTATCACCGATCTGCGCACGGCGGAGATGATTAAGTACGCCTCGAATGCGTTCCTCGCTACCCGCATCTCGTTTATCAACGAGATTGCCCAGATCTGCGAGCGGTTGGGCGCTGATGTGCGCGAAGTTGCCCGTGGCATGGGCGCCGACAAGCGGATTGGCCCCCACTTCCTCGAAGCCGGCGTTGGTTATGGCGGATCTTGCTTCCCCAAAGATGTGCTGGCCCTTTACCACATGGCTGCTTCGGCCGGTTGCCACCCGCAATTGTTGCAGGCGGTGATGGATATTAATAGCGATGCGCGCAAGCGCTTCGTCAAGAAGGTCGAGACGGTGCTAGGCGATCTGACCGGCCGTCTGATCGGCGTGTTGGGGTTGTCGTTTAAGCCCAATACCGACGACATGCGCGAAGCGCCGAGCGTTGATATTATTAATGCGTTGCTCAAGAAAGGGGCGCGGGTGAAGGCTTACGACCCGGTCGCGATGCCGCGGGCCGAAGAGTTGTTGCCGACCGTGACCTTTACCGCCACCGCCTACGATGTAGCCAAAGACGCTGATGCTCTGTTGCTCGTCACCGAGTGGAACGAGTTTAAGCAGTTGGATTGGCAGCGGATTAAGCGCTATATGCGCCAGCCGGTGGTGATCGACGGGCGTAACCTTTACGACCCGCGCGAGATGCGTAGCCTTGGCTTTACCTACTGGGGTGTTGGTCGCGGCGAGGCGCCGGTGCCGTTGTGGGAAGAAGCGACGAATATTGGTGATTGATTGCGGGCAATATCCCGCCGAATGGTTCCATCAGGTAGAGCCGCACGTCTGTGCGGCTCGATCAATTTTTGACCAACCATCCCCCCATTGCGTCGCCAAATCCAAATCGCGTTACAATACGCCATGTATCCGGTTCAGACGCATTGAGGAGGCTCGCGATGAGCGATAACCGCCGCAGTCGCATGATTACCGAAGGCCCGCAGCGTTCGCCTAACCGGGCAATGTTGCGCGCGGTCGGATTTGGCGACAAGGATTTTACCAAGCCGATTGTGGGAGTGGCGAATGGCCATAGCACGCTGACGCCGTGCAACGCAGGGCTTGGCGCGCTGGCTGCGCGCGCCGAAGAGGCCATCCGCGCCGCTGGCGGCATGCCGCAGATCTTCGGCACCATTACCGTTAGCGATGGCATCTCGATGGGTACCGAAGGCATGAAGTATTCGCTGGTCAGCCGCGAGGTGATCGCCGATTCGATTGAAACGGTGGTCAATGCCCAACGGATGGACGGTATTCTCGCGGTGGGTGGCTGCGACAAGAACATGCCCGGCGCCTTGATCGCCATGGCCCGGCTCGATATTCCAGCCATCTTTGTTTATGGCGGCACCATCAAACCCGGGCACTATAAAGGCCGCGACTTGACCATTGTCAGCGCGTTTGAGGCGGTCGGTGAATACAGCGCCGGCCGGATCGACGAGCACGAACTGCTTGAGATCGAGCGCCACGCTTGCCCCGGCGCCGGTTCGTGCGGCGGGATGTACACCGCTAACACGATGTCGTCGGCGATTGAAGCGTTGGGTCTGAGCCTGCCCGGCTCTTCGACGATGGCCGCTGAAGACGAAGAGAAGGCGATCAGCGCGGCCCGTTCAGGCGAGGTGTTGCTCGAAGCGATCCGGGCTAATCGCACTGCTCGCCAAATTCTCACGCGCAAGGCGTTTGAAAATGCGATTGCAGTGGTGATGGCGCTCGGTGGTTCGACCAACGCCGTCTTGCATCTGCTGGCGATTGCCCATGCCGCTGAGGTGCCGTTGACGATTGACGATTTCGAGGCTATCCGCCAACGGGTGCCAGTGCTTTGTGATTTGAAGCCGTCGGGTCGCTACGTGGCGACCGATCTGCACCGGGCGGGCGGGGTGCCGCAGGTGATGAAGATGCTGCTCAACGCTGGCCTCATCCACGGCGATTGCATGACCATTACTGGCCAGACGATCGCCGAAGTGCTGGCCGATGTGCCCGACGAGCCGCCGGCTGATCAGGATGTGATCCGGCCTTTCTCGCAGCCGATCTACGAGCAGGGCCATCTGGCCATTTTGCGCGGCAATCTTGCCGAAGAGGGTTGTGTCGCTAAGATTACCGGCATCAAGCAGCGCCGCATTACTGGCCCGGCCCGTGTGTTTGACGCCGAAGAGGAGTGCCTTGAGGCGATCTTGAGCGGGAAGATCAAGGCCGGCGATGTGGTTGTCATCCGCTACGAAGGGCCGAAGGGCGGCCCCGGTATGCGCGAGATGCTGGCGCCGACCTCGGCGATTATTGGCGCTGGCTTAGGCGATAGCGTTGGCCTGATCACTGACGGGCGCTTCTCTGGCGGTACCTATGGCTTGGTCGTCGGTCACGTCGCGCCGGAAGCGGCGGTGGGTGGCACGATCGCGCTGGTTGAGGAGGGTGATAGTATCACTATCGATGCCGATGCACGCCTCTTGCAGCTCAACGTTTCCGACGAAGAGCTGGCCCGGCGGCGCGCGGCATGGCAACCGCGTCCGCCGCGCTATACCCGCGGCGTGCTGGCCAAATATGCCAAACTGGTCTCCTCGGCCAGCCTTGGCGCGGTGACCGACCGGTTTACCGAGTAGGATAACGCTGGTAGGAGCCGCCCGGCTGGGCGGTTCCTACCCCTCACCGGTCGCGTATCCTCCCCACCCAATCACCCCATTGGGGGCATAGCTTAACAAGGCGTGCAACGCTGGATCGGTAAGGTTGATTAAGGTGGGGGCAGTGCTGCATAGCATCGGCAATCCCAACGCCTTCAGCCATTCGTCGTCATCGAGCGCGGCGGACGGGCGCGGGCCAGCGCGGTCGGTGATCACCGCGAGATCGCAGCGATCGAAGGGCAACCCTTCGCGCAACAGACTATCAGTGGCAAACCCAATCACCAGCGCCGGGCAAGCAGGATCGGCCAACGCTGTCAGTGCCGCTACTCGATCAGCGTGATCAATCGCATGGGCTTGGTAACGAGCGGCTTGCTCGGCGACGGCATGGCTGCGGTAGCGTTCGCCGGTGACAGCGATAATCGGAATGCGTCCCAGTTGCGACCACGGCGGTTGCAGGTCGGGTGCGGCCCGCAGATCGGCCACCGTCACCATCCAGCTTCGTTCGCCATACCCTAGCAGCAAGCGCCCGCCGGGTAATACCGTGGCCGGCAGATCGCGCCGGCGAGCATTGGCGATCAGTTGCAGCGCAGCGACCGGCAATGCCTGCGCTTGGCGGCGGTCGCGCAACGCTAGCAGCGGCTCGTCGGGATCCCACGTCTCGTCGCCGGTGAGCTCGGCGTTCATGCCGTCGATCACATACTGGCATAATTCAGCGCCGATTGCCGGTTCGTTGGTGGTGAAGAAGGCGCTGAGCAGCACATCGTCTGATCGGGGTTGCGCGCTGACGTGCAGATGGGCGATCACTAGCCCGATCGCTAGTGCGCCGCCTTTGATCGCGCTGCGGAGCCGTTCGCTGTGGTCGGCGCTAGCGCTGACTCGCAAGACCACGCCGGGTTGCGGACGGTAGATGTTGGGGCCGTGGAGTGCGGCGAGTTGGACAATCGTGATTGGTCGCTGCATACGTGTGTATTCCGCCAAGGCGCAACGCCGTCGAGCGATGGCAGGTTGGAATGCGGTTAGGTTTGATTAACCATACAATCCCTTGGCGCCTTTGGGTGCTGGCATATTGGGGGTGCCGCACCGCCGGGCGGCTCTATGCTTGGATTGCAACCGTGCATTCAACGAGATCGATTTTTGCTGGCATATTGGGGAGCCGCACCGCCGGGCGGCTCTACCTGTGCGCCTTATGATACCACTGTTGCACCAACCCTACTTGGCGCGCATTCGCCATGCCCTGCTCGCCGCCACGCCCGCCGGCGCGCGAATTGCGCTTGACGTTGGCTGCGGTGATGGTTCCAAAACTCAATGGCTGCGCGAGCAATGCGCCCCTGATGCACTGCTGATCGGCATCGACCGCGATGTTACTGCGTTGCGGGCAGCGCCGGCCTTGGCCGCCATCGCCGGCGATGCCGCGGCGTTGCCGCTGCGCGATGGCTGCGTCGACCTCATTTGGTGCGTGGCTGCGCTGCAACTCTTTGCCGATCGGCAACAGGCCTTGCGCGAGTTGTGGCGGGTGTTACGGCCCGGCGGGACGCTGCTGATCGCGACGGCGGGCGAGTATTGGGTGCGCCTGCGCTGCCATCCGCCAGCGTTGCTGGCCGCGCTGCCGCCGGTGTTGCCGCTCGCTCCCGCTGATGGCTTGGCCGATGAGTGGACACTCTTGCTGGCCGGCGCTGGTTGTGTCGCGCCGCAAGCGCAGGCCTATCTGCTCGACGGCGCTGAACCGGCGCAGGCGGCGTTGATTGATAGCGCCGATCTAGCGGCGTATGCCGGTCTGCCGTTCGTAGCCAGCTCTATCGCCGAACCTGACCCTCGCCCGGTGTTGTTTGTGGTCAGCGGGCGGAAGTGAGCTGGCCCGGCGCGCCGCTCCTACCTGATTTCATACAACACGCGCAAGATCTCGGCCACGCTCCACGCTTGGGCGAAGCACCCGCGCGGCTGGTGGGGCGGGTCGCCGTCGAAGATTTCGCTCATGGTGCCGATGCAGCCATCGCTGAGATGATCGAGCAGCGGCGTGAGTAACCGGCGGGTGGCGGCCCGATCGCCGGTGAGCCGGTAGACGGCGCTAGCATACGGGCCGAGTAGCCATGCCCAGACCGTGCCTTGGTGGTAAGCGGCGTCGCGCTGCAAGAGCGGCCCAGTGTAGCGTGGCGTGTAATCGGGATGGGCCGGATCGAGGCTGCGCAGACCAACGCTGGTCAGCAGGGCTTGGGCGCAAGCGCGGACAACTGCCTGTTGGCGGCCACGGTCGAGCGGGCTGTGCGGCAGGCTAGCGGCAATGATCTGATTGGGCCGGAGCGTCGCATCAACCCCGTTAGGGGTGTCGATCACGTCGTACAAGTATTGGCCGTTCGCATACCAGAACCGGTTGAAACCGGCGCGCGCAGCGGCGGCCATCGCCTGATACCGCTCGGACGGGTGGCCCAGCCGTTGGGCAAAGCCGGCCATGCTCTGCAAAGCGTTATACCAGAGCGCGTTAATCTCAACCGGTTTGCCAGAACGCGGCGTGACCACCCATCCCTGCACGCGCACGTCCATCCACGTTAACTGGGTCGACGGTGTACCGGCCCGCAACAGGCCATCGCCGCGATCCAACCCGATCCCATCGCGCGTGCCACGCACATGCCATTCGATGATCTCTTCAAGGAGCGGAAACAGTTCGGCGAGCAGTTCATCGTCGGCAAAAGCGGCATAGTGGGCGCGCACCGCTTCAAACAGCCAGAGGGTTGCATCTGCGGTGTTGTATTCGGGCGCTGCGCCTTCATCGGGGAAGCGGTTGGGCAGCATACCGCGATCGACAAAGCGGGCGAAGGTGCGCAAGACTTCCGCCGCGACCTCTGGCCGGCGAGTGGGAATGGTCAAGCCGGGCAGGCTGATCATCGTGTCGCGGCCCCAGTCGGTAAACCACGGATAACCGGCAATGACGGTGCGTCCGCGCGTCCCGCCGGGCAAGGGCCGTTCGACAATGAACTGATCGGCGGCCAGTGCGAGCTGGCGAACGAATGGGTCGTCCGTCCAGTCAATCCGCTGCAACAATGCTGCTTCGTAATCGGCGCGCAGCTTCCACGCTGTCTCGCTGTCGAGGGTGACCGCGGATTCGGTGGTGGCGACGACCAACAGCGACTCTCCCGGCGCGAGGGTGGTGGTGAGCCGGCCAACCCGGCGTAAGTTATCAACCGCCGCTTGCCCACGTTCAGCTTCGGTCGCCAAAAAGAGGTCGGTGAGCCAGCCGCCGAGCGGGGTAAAGGTTCCTCGATCGCTGAGCAGGCGCAGATGGCGACCGCCGGCCAGCGGCCATACCCGCAACCCGTTGGCGATTGGCTCGGCCTGCAAGGGAATGTCACCTACCTGCGCCACCGCGTGATGGTCACGCGCCGTTGCCAAGGCGTCGAGCCGGAGGGCGAGCGGGGCTGAGGCGCGCAAGACGGTGTAGCGAATGTAGGTGGTGTTGGCGCCGGGAGCCATCCAGATCCGCCGTTCGAGCAGTGCATCGGCCAGTGCATACTCCCACACCGGCGTGGTTCCTTCCAGCCGCCAACGTTCGAGCCACGGGCAAGCGCGGGCCGGTTCGCCAATGCGCCGGTGGGTCGTGAGATCGAAGGTCTGGCCGAGATAGCTCACATACGCATCGAGCGACGCTAACGTCAGCACCCGGCCCAGCGGCGGTTCGAGCGCAGCAATCAGCAAACCGTGATAACTGCGCGTAAGCGTTCCAGCGATAGTTCCAGCGGCATAGCCGCCAATTCCGTTCGTCACTAGCCATTCGCGCTGAGCGGCAAAGGTTGGTTCGGCACCCAGAGCGCGTCCGAAGGTAAACACAACGGCAGCTCCTTCCTGAGACGGTTCCATAGCCATGGTACACTACGTGGAGAGTGTCGTTAATAGCCCCCTCCCAGCCTCCCCCGCTGGGGGGAGGAGTCCAAACCCCCCTCCCCCAGCGGGGGAGGGGCAGGGGTGGGGGCACTAGCGGTTGGAGAATGAGAAGCCTTTCTCGTCGGGGAAGCGCGTGGCTATGCCGGCACACAGCAGCTCCCCCTCTCCCGCCGCGAGGAGGGAGCGGGGGCCGGGGGGTGAGGGCAACGGGCAAGGCGCAAAGCGAGCCAAGGCGCAGAGGACTTTAACGCAAAGGCGCAAAGATGCAGGGCCTCTTGATCACCCTCCGCGTCCTCGGTGCCCCCTGCGGTAAAAAAACTCCCCTCCCCCAGCGGGGGAGGGGCAGGGGTGGGGGTACTAGCGGTTGGGGAATGAGAA
>JAUQOZ010000370.1 GCA_030550625.1 Chloroflexota bacterium
CTCGCAAGGACATTGGGGGGCAGGGGATTGCTTCGCCGCCTCCGGCGGCTCGCAATGACACGGGCCATTTGTCATTGCGAGGGGGCGTAGCCCCCGAAGCAATCTCCCCCGCCAGCGCAACCCATGCCTGAGCGGATTACGTTCGCTAGACGATCAAGAACGCGATCCACACTTGGTTCAACCGTGATGCCAGCATTTTGTTATAATACGGTTTAGTGTGTTCGCGTCTGCGCGGAGTAGTGCGCATGCTTGCGCCGGAAACAGTCTTGCAAGGCCGGTATCGGGTCATCACCCAGATCGCCAAAGGCGGGATGGGCGCCGTCTATCAGGCGCGTGATCTACGGCTGCGCATTGACGTAGCCCTGAAACAGACCCTGTTTAACGATGAAGCCTACCGGCAGGCGTTCGAGCGCGAAGCGCAAATACTGGCCCGTCTCAGGCATCAAGCATTGCCGCGTGTGATCGATCATTTCATTGATCCACAGGGCCAATTTCTGGTCATGGAGTTCATCCACGGCGAAGATCTCGGCAATCAATTGGCCCGCCTTGGCCGCCGGTTCGCCTCGCCACAGGTTGTGCCGATGGTGGTCAAGTGGACGGATCAATTGCTCGATGTGTTGCATTACTTGCATACGCGACCCGTGCCGGTCATCCATCGTGATATTAAGCCAAAGAATCTCAAGCTCACCCCAAGCCACGATATCATCTTGCTCGATTTTGGACTGGCCCGCGGCGGGATGACGGTTTCTGCCGGGATTGACGGGTCGGGCACGCGCAAGGTCTACGGCTTTACCCCTCCGTATGCGCCCTACGAACAGATGCGCGATGGCGAACCAGATCCGCGCAGCGACATCTATTCGCTTTCGGCAACTCTGTATCACCTGCTGACCGGTGTGTTGCCGCCTGATGCAATGACCCGCATGGCCCGGCTCGTCAACGGCCAGCCTGATCCGCTGCGTCCAATCCGCAGCTTAGCGCCGCATGTTCCTGAAGGGTTGGCTCAGTTGATCGAGCAAGGCATGGCAACCCTGATCGAGCAGCGACCGCAATCGGCCCGCGAGATGCGCGAGGCGCTTCACCGTCTGCGTGGCAAGCCAGCCGCCGCGGCGCCGGCAGTTTTACGGCCAATAGCTAAACCATCTCCCCCGCCACCGCCGCCAGCCCCTGAGCCTACTGACACGCCCTCCCAACCGTCACCGGCGGAGGCTAGCCCTGCCCGATTGACGACACCAGTTGGCACGATGTTACGTCGTCTGATCACGGGCAGTCAGGTGCGGAGTATCGCGTTTTCACCTGATGGCAAATGGCTATTGGCTGGCTATGACGACTATACAGTTGGGGTGTGGGATGCCAGCACCGGCGAACAAGTGACCAGCCTGCGCGGCCATGAAAGCACTGTCCGCACTGTCGCGTGGAGTCCGGATGGCAAGCTGGCTGCGACCGGCAGTGATGACGAGACGGTGCGGATCTGGCGCACGGATGATTGGCAACCATTACAAACCATCCAACACCCCGGTTGCCCAATTGAGAGCATTGGGTTTAGCCCTGATGGCCGGTATCTCGCCACGGGCGGGTGGGGCAGTGCAATCACGCTCTACAAGCTACGGCAAGAAAAAATCGAGCCGATCGGCCTATTTACCTGCCCCTTCGTTCATTCATTGAGCTTTTCGCCTGATGGATCCCTCTTAGCGGCTGGCTGCTATGATGGCGCGATCTATCTCTGGCAGGTCGCCGATCAACGCGCGCTCCAACCGATTAACGGCTTTAATACGTTCATTTACAGCGTTGCGTTTAATCCGGCCAGCACGATCATTGCCGCAAGCAGCGGCACTACCATCCGGCTGTGGCGGCTCAAGGATTATCACCCGCTTGACACCCTGCAAGGCCACACGGCGCCGGTGCGCGGGCTTGCCTTCAGTCCGCGGTTCCCGATCTTGGCTTCAGTCAGCGAAGATCGCAGTGCTCGCTTTTGGCAAATGGAACAGGCGCAACCGTTACCGCTCATGCTCGAGCACAGTGCCGGCGTGAGCTGTCTGAGCTTTAGCCCCGACGGCCAATTGCTGGCTACTGGCGCTCATGATGGCCGTATCTGCCTCTGGCAAGCGCCAACCCAATAGGGCGCAGCGTTGCTTTGCTGCTATTTGCGACTCGCCACCCGTTCCACCAAGGCAATAATCCGTTCGGCCCGCCGGCCATAGGTATGTTCAGCCGCCAAGGCTTGGCGCGCCACTGCAAGCGATGGGTCGCGCTCGGCCAGCGCCGCGCTCAGCGCCGCTTGTAAGCCGGCCAGATCGCGCCGGGGGAAACTGTAGGCCAGATGCGGCGGCAAGATCTCGTGCAAAGCCGGAATGGACGGCAGCACGATCGGGATGCCCAACGCCATATACTCAAACAACTTGAGCGGCGAGGCAGTCACATCGGTGACGGTGTCGGGGATCACCAACGCATCAGCCGCGCCAAGACAGCGCACCACCTCGGTTTGCGGGCGCGGCGGCAGCAGGTAGAGATCGGCTGGCGTAGTCGTAGTTTCAGCGACCCGTAACCCTTCACTGATCGCATGGGCCGCCAGCGCCGCCCGTTCACCGGGTCGCCCGCCGAGGATCAGACCGATCAAATCTGGATGGGTCGCACGCAGAGTACGGATGGCGCTAAGCAAGCCATCAAGCCAGCGATGTGCAAAAGTCATGCCGGCGTAAGCGACAATTGGCGCGGTGGGAGGCAAGCCCAGTTCGGCGCGGCATGCGGCGCGATCTTGCGGCGCAAAGACCTGCTCATCGTAGGCATCGGGAATCACCGCCACATCAGCCGGATCGCGCCAGCCGATCTGCGCCAACAGCCGGCGAAAATCCTCAGTGAGTGAGGCAACCGCCGTCGCACGACCGATCGCCGTCCGGTCAATGAGATCGAGCAACCCGCGTGCCCAGCGTTCCTTAGCGCGTGACGGATTGCGCGACTCAAGGTCATGCGCCTCGTAAATCACGGGCAGGCCAAGCCGGGGGCCAAAAACGCCGGCCCACCACGCGGCAATAATCGGCTGGCGGATGTAGACTGCTTCAACTGTCTGCCGGCGAGGAGCCACTATCGCCGCGGTCATTGCGGCAAACGCCGAATGTTCCATGTAATAGAGCAGCGTGCTCTTGTAGAAGCGTGAGAGCTTGCCAATCGCCGGACGGGGCAGATGCACCGCTCCAACCTCGTGAAACCGGCTTGGCTCCATCCCCCAGCGCGGAATCAGGGCGAGGGTATCAGGCCGGCGCAAGCGCAATTCGCGCAGCGTAGTATACGTTTGCAGCGCGTTAGCCGACTGCAAATTCAAGCTGGTGGGATAGGCGATATAGACGATCATCTCAACGGGCAACCTCAAGCCGCGACAGCAAACGATCCAATTCCGCCAGCGTTGAGGCCAGCCCCCCCGGAGCGGTGTGAAGTGAGCCGCCAGTCACCAACGCCGCGCGCACGAGATGCGGATCATCGCCGGCCATCTGCAAGTTGCGCAAATCTTGCCGGATCCGTTCATCGCTGATCGCAATGCCATGCCGGGCCAGCATCGCCCGGTAATACGGATAATGTTCGCAGAGATGGCGGGCCACGCTCTCGAAACCGTGGCGGGCAATTGTCATCCGGGTGCGGAAACGCATCGTATTTTCGGCGAACATCATCCGATCTTGGCGCGAAGGTTCGATCAGAATGATATCAACTTCAGGATGGCGGCGGCGCACTTGCTTGATATGGTAATGCAAACCGGCGTGAATAAAGGTGCGAAACACTTGATTACCGATCCGCTGAATGCCCTGATCGCTGATGCCGGCGCCGGGTGGATGGCGGCGATTATCGAACGGCACCATCGGATTGATGCACACGATCAGCTCAGCGCCGCGTTCGATGGCGACATCAAGGCTGGCGGTGCCGCGCAACCCGCCATCGATATAGTCGCGATCACCGATCCGTACTGGACGGTAGAAGATGGGGATCGCCGCCGACGCACAGACGGCGAGCGAAATCGGCACGTGTTCGAGCGGCGGCAACCCGAAGACCGCTCGTTCGCCGGTATCGAGATCGGTAGCAACGATCATTAACTCGCGATCAAGATCGGTAAAGCGGTTTGAACGACCGGGTTGTTCAAGCGCCGCCCGGAGATAACGTTCGAGCGCTTGCGAGTCGTAGAGACCGGTTGGCAACCCAACCGCCAAGGTTTCGATCAGATCGAGGAGCGAAGCCTCGCTGCCTTCACGCAACCAGCGTTGGACAGCCTGCACCAACGCGCCGGGCAAATGAGAAGCTCGGCGCAACAGATCGGCTAGATTGAACTGGTAGAGGTGGTGCGGTTCGAGTTGATCGATGCCGAGTAATGAACTTTCGAGCACGCTAATTAACGTGCGCGGCGACATATTGTTGGCGAGACAGGCATTGATCAACGCGCCGGCGCTGGTGCCGACATAGATATCAAATTCATTGACCGAGAGATGTTCGAGCACCTGATCGATGGCGCAGAGGGCGCCAATCTCATAAGCGGCGCCGGCCACGCCGCCGCCGGCGAGGACCAAAGCGGTTGTGCTGCGCTGCATAGCCTGCCTCTTTGCAACGATATGCGATCACCTTCAACGCCGGCGTAACAATTGCTCGACCATGCTGGCGAGCGCATCGATCTGGGCATGAAGCCGTTCGACATCGTTGCGTGTCGGCACATCAGCGATGCGATCGGCCAACTGATTCTGCGCATCACGGGCAAACTCTTGCCGCAACAACAGCTTGCGCCAACGATCGGCCTCTTCGGGTGAAAGGGCGCCCTCGTCAACCAGCACGTCGATCCGCCGGCCAATTTCAGCTTCGATCAGCTCATCACCACCGAGCGAACTGAAGAGCGTGCGCCGCAACGTTGTGAGGGTGTCGCCACCAACCTGTATCAGACCGGTGAGTAAGTTGGTTGGCAACGGCGAAGCGCGCCCACGGGCCTGTAATACGACCTGCGCCAAAATATTCGCCGTGATGTCGTCACCGGTCTCATTATCGAGCACTTGTACCGTTTCGCCCTCTTGCACAAGCTTGGCAATGCCTTCGAGGGTGATATAGCGCTTTTGGTTGGTATGGTACAGTTTCCGGTTGGCGTATTTTTTAATCACATGCATGGTAGGTGCCGCCTTGCGCCGGGTGATGCAGGTAAACGCAATGCCTTGGCAATCCCGGCGTTGCCTTCGTAGTCTCAGCGGCAATTATAACACGCTGCGCCAAAACGCCGGCAACTGTGGCCAACGCCACAGTGCCGGCGTTCGGCAATTCCGAGCTAACTACTTCTCGGCGTGCTCTTCCTTCGCCTCGCTGCGGGTGCGGCTGCGAGCCGGCGTCTCTTGCGCGCGGCGCAACTCCTCGACGCGGGCCGCCAGTTGGGCAATCTTGGCGCTCAACTCGTCAATGTCACGCTTGGAGGGGATGTTGAGCCGGTTGAGAAATTGCTCGAAGCTGGTCTCAACCTGCGCCGTCAGATTGTTGAGGTTAGCCTGCACCTGATCGGTCTGCGGCATCGCCGTCTTGCGGAAGCGCTCGGCAGCTTCCTCAAACAACTTCTGCGCATCTTTCTGCGCCAGCTCACCCCGCTCGACCAGCCGGTTGAGGAACGCCTCGGCCTCTTCGCGGCTGAGAGCAAACGCGCCAATGCCAGCCAGCATCAGCTTGCGCACCACTTCAAAGATTTGCACGCTCGGATTGACCGGCGGCGGCGTCTCGTCGATCTGGCGGACATTAACCTCAATCTCTTCGACCGTTGTCATAACAGCCTCCTGCTGATGTATGTAACCGGAGTTCAGACTATCTGTATCATAACACAGCCTGCCGGCTTTCGGTAGTCGCATAACGCAGTGCGTTATCACTTCAAGTATAACACGCTGCGTCATGGAAGTCAATGGTGAAATTGTTGCGAAGCGACAAACTTCGTAACGTCCCCGCTACTACATCAAGCGGTCGTCACATCGCAGACAAAATGAAAGCTACTCAGCCGCATCCCCTCGCGTTCGTAAAACCGGTGCGCGTCTTTGCGCCACGTGCCCGAATCGAGGTGGAGTTGAACGCACCCTGCTGTGGCAGCATACTCCTTGAGCCACGCCAGCAACCTCGCACCATAGCCGTGCGAACGTCGATCGGCGCGCGTCACCAGATCATCAACATACAGAAAGCGACCCCACGCCAAATTTTCGCTGACCCGGAACCCGGCCACCGCGACGGCGGCGCCATCAACCCAGACTGCGGCAAGCTGATAGCCGTGCGCCATCTGCCGCCGGATGCGATCGATAAACGATGCCGCAACCAGATGCGGACGTAGTTCAACCATGACTGGATAGCACGCGGCAATCGCTTCATCAGTCGTGGCCAGCGCAATAACAGGTTCGCCAGACATATCATTCCTTTCACTCGCCGTAGGGGTGGAAGCCTGCTCCACCCCTACGCCGTTCCGCCCTACGCTTGTTCGCTCGCGCCGACATCTTCGCGGTAAATACGTCCGGGAAAGCGGATCCGCTCGGCATTGATAATGGCTCTCCCGCGCGCGCCGGCCAGCGTAGCGCCCAGCGCCACCACCGTCGCCACGTGCCCGCCGGTCAGATATAAGCCACCGCTGCCGCCGCCAAACAACCGGTCGCGCCGCGACGGATCGTAGCGTAAGATGTGCGGCGACTCGGTCTGATCGTGGAAGACCAGCACGCCTTCTTCAACCTCGCTGACTCCTTCCACTGCGGCGTTGATTGGGTAGTGGTGCGGGTAGCCCTGCGTCACCAGCGCCAAGGCCACGCTTGCTTCATCGCGCCAGCGCAGCGGCGGCAAACGGTGCAGGCTACGAGCAATGGCGGCCTCGAGATAGGGTGCCAAATCGTCGATCAAGCGCGGCAAGACTGCTTGCGCTTCCATGTCGCGCAGACTACAGCGCAACCCGATAATCCGCGGCCCCTGCGCGCCGATCACGCAGTCAACGCCAATGATCCCCCAATAAGGCAACTGCTCGCGGGCAATGGCCGCCACCAGCGGTTGCATGAGGTGGCGCTCGAGGTAACTCCTCAGTTTCTGCGCGTAGGTCGAATTGCCGGTAATCGCGCCCATGCCCGGCGCCGGCGGACTATCCGGTTGCGGCCCCATTCCGTCATAGATGCGGGCCGGCAGCAATGACACCAAATGGCTGCCATCAGTAATGGCAGAAAAGCTCACCACCGGCCCGCTCACATACTCTTCAATCACCACCCCATTGCTGCTGCCTTCCACTGGGCGCGATACAAACAATGCCCGCAACGCTTCCAAGGCAGCGTAGCGATCGTGGTAGACCCCCTCACCGGCGGCGGGATGGTCGCCGCGCAGCACCACCGGCAGCGGTTGCGCGGCGAGGTACTTTTCCGCCATCGGCAAGCTAGTAAAACACCGCCCCGCCGGCGTGGGCAATTGGTAGCGCAGCAGCAGTTCTTTGGCGTAGCAGCGGCTCCACTCGATGCGTGTGCTGCGTTGCGACGCGCCGCAGACGCCGATGTGCATGCTCACCACTTCATCCACCAACCCGGCCCAGAGTGGTTCGCTGCTCGCCGGCACGATCAGATCGATCTGCTCGTTAAACGCCCACTGCGCTACTTGCGCTGGCTGCGCCGGATCGAGATCAACCTGCGGCGCAATCTGGCAGGCGCCGCCATTGCCCGGCGCCACCAGCACATCGGCTGTTGGGCTAGCGAAGAGCTTCCAGACGAGCGCATGGCAGCGCCCATCATTGCCGAGCACGAGGATTTTCATATCCCTAACCGGGTACGGGTGGCCTTAATCAGGTTCTGCATGAGCATCACGTTGGTCACCGGGCCAGTGCCGCCGGGTACCGGTGTAATGGCGCCGGCCACTTCCACGGCCCCGGCATAATCGACATCACCGACCATACTGCCATCGGCCAGCACGTTGGTACCGAAATCGATCACCGTCGCGCCGGGTTTAACCATCTCAGCCGTAATCAGGCCGGGCCGGCCAGCCGCAGCAGCGATGATGTCGCATTCGCGCAAGACAGCGCCCAGATCGGGGGTGCGTGAATGGCAGATGGTGACGGTAGCATCGGCCTGTAGCAACAGCAGAGCCATGGGCCGGCCCACAATCGCCGAGCGACCCACTACTGCCGCCCGCTTCCCGCGCACCTCAATCCCATACCGGCGCAGTAACTCCATCCCGCCGGCAGGGGTGTTTGGCGTCAACGCCGGGCGGCCCTGCGCGAGCAAGCCGGCATTGATCGGGTGAATGCCGTCGAGATCCTTTTCTGGCACGAGGCGATGCAAGACGCCATCGAGCGATAAACCCGCCGGCAGCGGCAGTTGCAATAAAATGCCATCAACGCGATCATCAGCGCTCAGGTTCGAGACTGTCGCTTCTAGATCGGCTTGTTCGGTGGTCGCCGGCAGGGCAATGGCCCGGCAGGCTGCCCCCAACGACTGGCACAGCCGGTCAATGCTGCGCACGTAGCGCGTCGCGGCAGGATCGTCACCCACTTGGACGACCGCAATGGTTGGAGCACGATCGATCCGCGCGCGCAATTCAGCAATCTGCGCCGCCGCCTCGGCGCGCAGTTCTTGCGCTAGCGCGCGGCCATCGAGAATCTGGGCGCTCATGCTGTCATCCTTCCCCGGACAATGGTGACAATCCCATCAACTTCATCACCAAGCCCGATCAGCAGATCTTGTAACTGGGCGCGTGTTTGGCGCACGAACACCTGATCCTCAAGCGCAGCGAGGTTGATTTCAACATTGAGCGCCGCACTCTGCACCGTAGCCCGTACCAGCAAGACCGCAACTCCCACATCGCTCACCACCAACCGGGCGCAATTGTTGGCCAGCGTTGTGCAGAGTGGCAATAACGCCGCCGCAGCTTGCGCGGTACGCAACGGCACTTCGGCGGCCAAGCGGGTAATCTGTTGGATCGCCGCTTTGCGCGTCGCCGCATCGGCCTCGGTCGTGCGCGGCAGCTTGTATGCCGCCGCCAGCCGGTTGAACACGGCAATATCTTCATCAGCTAGCCGCTGCAATTCGGCCCGCAACTGTTCGGCCTGCGCATGGATCGCGCGCAACTCGCCTTCTACCTCGGCAAACTGCGGTTTACCGATCGTCAGTTCACACACCATACTCACTAAACCGGCGGCCATTGCGCCGGTCAGGGCCGCAACGCTGCCACCGCCGGGAGTAGGGGATCGCGAGGCCAGCGCGTCGAGAATAGCGCCGAGCGGCTGTTGCATCAATGATTCTGACATGGTGCCTCCCTGAGCTGGACAACCACATAAAGGGAACGCTCCGTAAGCGTTGACCACGACTCATTATAGCTGATCGGCGGCGCCAAATGTTTGCCATACACGCTGGTCAAGCGCAACCACCGCGTTGGCGAAGTTGCATATAATACAATAGTAACCACTTGCACATACCTGTGCCGCAGACAGGACAATCGCTATGTGGCCCACTACCGCGCAGATTGTTATTTTTAGCGGTGAGTCGAGCGCTCTCGCCGCAACCGCTACCGCCGTTGCTTCAGCCGCCCAAGGCCAACCCACCCTGCTTGCCAGTCTCACGCCAACCCACGATTGCGCAACTCTCTTAGGCGCACCGCCAGCGCCCCAACCAGCCACTCTTGCCCCCCAGCTTGATCTCTGGACGTTCCAGCCACTAGCGGATTTGAGCGCAACGTGGAACGAACTCCGCTCTCGCATTAGCTTGCCCGGCCCGCCCATCGATGGCGATGATCTGCCGTTGCTGCCCGGTCTCGAACTATTTTTGGCCGTCTACCGTCTTGCCAGCCATGCCCAACGCGGCTACCAGCTTATTTGCGTTGATGCCGGGCCGCCAGATGGCCTCCTGCGCGCGCTGGCCGTTCCCGACACCTTTCGCTGGGTGATGCGGCAACTCTTTGGCCTCGACCGCGGCCCCGGCCAATCAACCGAGTCGCTGGCGCGAGCGGCGTTACCGGCCAATCTGCTGCCGTTCGAGCAGATTGGGCAGATGCAAGAGGCGCGGGTGCGGTTTGAGCAGTTGCGCGACGCTGCGCTCGATCCGGCGCGGGTGCGGGCACGCTTAGTCATCCGGCCCGATCAAGCCGGCTTGCGCGCAGCAACATTGTATGCGCCGGCTCTGACGCTCTTTGGTCTGAATCTCGACGCACTGATCATCGGCCCGTTATTGCCGGTGGTGAGTGATGGGCACGAACTCGCCACGCCAGTTTTAGAGCAGGCTACAGTAGTGGCTGCCGTCGCAGCGCGCTGGCCGAACTTGCCGCTGTTACGCCTGCCGTTTCAGGCCACGCCTCACGAGCCAGCACCGTTCGCGACGATCGGGAAAGGGCTGCTACATCCGCCGGCGCCGCTGCCGCCACCGATTGGCATCGGTTCGCAGACCGATCCATGGATCAGCCTGCTGCTGCCGGGCGTATCCCGTGAAGATCTTACCGTCAGCGTGAGTGGTGATGAGCTGATCGTCTCGCTAGGGCCATACCGCCGGCACCTGCTCTTGCCAGCCGCGCTGCGCGGCGCGCCGATCCGTGCCGTGCGTGAGGGCGACCGGTTGACGATTCGCCGGCGCTGACCGGTAGCCGGCATATGGAGGTTTCAGCCGCAAGGCGCTCAGCGTAAACAACGCCGTGTGAAACCTGCGCAGCCACTATGGTATCTGTCCTGCTTGTATGACAACGAGGAGACCATGGCTCAGAAAACAACCGATTTGCGTAATCTGACCGCAGTCGTGACCGGCGGCAGCCGGGGGATCGGGCGGGCCATCGCGGAAGCATTAGCCCGCGCCGGCGCGCAGGTCGTGATTTCGTCGGCCAATGCCGCCAATCTGGCCGAAGCCGAACGTTCGCTGCAAGCCGCTGGCCTCAAGGTGAGCGGCGTCCGCTGTGATGTCAGCAATCGCCTCGAAGTCGAAGCTCTCGCCGCTGCTGCCGCCGAGCGGATGGGCCGGATCGACCTGTGGGTCAACAATGCCGGTATTTCGGGGCCATTCGGCTACGCCCTCGACGTGCCGCCTGAAGCATGGGAACAAGTCATTAAGGTAAACCTGCTCGGCACCTATTACGGCTGCCGGGCAGCTTTGCCGTACATGATCAAGCAACGCAACGGCCAGATCATCAACCTTTCCGGCGGCGGCGCCAAGCGACCGCAACGCTTCCTCTCGGCCTATAGCGTCTCGAAAGCGGGGATTGTGCGCCTAACCGAAGCCTTTGCCCGTGATTATCAAGATCACCCGTATCTGCGCTTCAACGTGCTGACACCGGGGATGGTGCCGACCGACATGATCAACCATTTTGAGACGGTTGGCCCCGGCGGTGAAGCGATCAAGCAATTGCCGCGCGTTTTGAACATCTTTGGCACCACCGCCGAAGAGACGGCGGAACTCGCGTTACGCATCGTGCGCGAGGGCAAGAGCGGGCAGATTTTTGAAGTGATGCCGCGCCACCGCGCTATCTGGCGACTGCTGAAAGCAGCGTTGCGGCGCAAGCAATGATATCAAGCCGCTGCCGGCAACCAGAGCGCCCCACGACGGTGGGGCGCTCTCTATGACTCGTTCGCTTCAGCGCGGGGGCGCAACCATGCCGCCGCCGCTTCTGCAGGCATTGGCCGGCCAATGTAGTAGCCTTGAAACACATCACAGCCGGCATCGAGCAAGATCTGGCGTTGACCAACCGTCTCGACACCTTCGGCCACGATTTGCATGCCAAGGTGATGGCCAAGCGAAATAATTGCGCTCACTAGACTGCGTTCGACCATCGTATCAGACTGATCGAGCCGTGCCACAAATGAGCGATCAATCTTGAGAACGTTAATCGGCAAGCGATGCAAATATGACAGCGACGAATAGCCGGTGCCAAAATCATCAATCGCTAACGTCACTCCCAATTGGCGCAACTCGACCAGTTGGCGGCGTAAATTGTCAATCTGCCCCATCAGCATGCTCTCGGTCAATTCGAGTTCGAGCCAGCCCACAGGCAAATCAGCCTGCGCTAAGGTCTCCGCCACCGTTTGCACAAAACCGCTTTGCGAGAATTGCAATGCCGACACATTGGCCGCCACCGGCACGATCGGTAAACCTTGCGCGCGCCATTCACGCATCTGCCGGGCAATCTCGTGCAGCACCCACGCTCCAATCGCAACAATTAACCCCGTCTCTTCAGCGATGGGGATGAAACGCGCCGGCGAGACCATGCCAAGCTCAGCATTCTGCCAGCGGATCAAGGCTTCAAAACCAACCAGTTTTCCG
>JAUQOZ010000022.1 GCA_030550625.1 Chloroflexota bacterium
CGCGGCATCAACCATTGCCAGAAGGCAAATACCGCCCGTTGCCACCCGGCAGTCAACCGGTTGGCTGTCACTTCATCGTCATCGCAATCAACCAGAAAAGGCCGGCGGCGCAGCAGGCGCACCGCAAACAATGCTGCCATGCCATTAATCGGCTGCGGCTTCCCTAGATGGTACCAATCAGCCGGCGAGCACAGCACACCCCAGATCATGCCGAGCGTTGCCTGCACGACCACCAGCAGCAATTGCCATGGGCTAAACCGCACCGGCACGTTGCCAACCTTTCGGGCATGCATCTGGCCGACATACCAAACTTCAACCCCATCAACAACGAAGCGACGCTGAGCGCAAGTAGCGAGATCGGGATGGAGCGCCAGCAACCGCACCCGCACGCCACGTCTAACCAGACCACGGGCAATGTTCAGATAGCGCCGGCCCGATGGCCGGTCAATCCCCATCGGCAAGAGAAAGACAACCCGCACTACTTGGTCGCTCCTTGCAATTCGCGCGCTAGTTCGGTAATAATCGCTACCAATTGCGGCCACGATTCGGCCCGCTCGACGGTGGCGGCTTGCACATTCGCGGTCAAGATTGGGCCGAGATCCTCTTGGAAGTAGCGCACAATCGCCCGCGCTAACGCGGTGGCGTCTTGCGGCGGCACAATCAGGCCGTTGACCCCATCATGCACCACTTCGGGCAAGCCGCCAACATTCGTCGTAATCACCGGCTTGCCAAACCCAAACGCCAATTGCACCACTGCGCTCTGCGTAGCCGAAATGTAGGGTAATACAACGACATCGGCTGCGGTAAAGATTGGTGGCAACTCTTCATTCGGTACATAGCGATTCACAAACGTGATCGCATCAGCCACCCCAAATTCAGCCGCATACCGTTGATAATAGGTTAACGACCCCCAAATTTCCCCCACCACCAAGAGATGCGCATCGATCTGTTCGCGCACCTGCGCCATCGCCTGTATCAAATACTCTAGACCCTTGTATGGCCGCACAAAGCCAAAAAAGAGCAACAGCCGGCGGTGCTCAGGCACTTGCCATTCCGTGCGTAACGCACTTGCCGCTGCGGCGGCTTCGTGCAAGATCGGTTCGTACGTCGGCAAAAACGCTTTGACAATCTTTGCGTATGGCATCAATGCCCGCGCGCGATACCGATCAAGTTCGCTATGCACAATTAAAGCATCGGCACGCCGCAACACCGCCCACGCCAATCGCCGGTCGATCACGCCGCCGCCATCGTGCGGCAACACGTTATGGCAAATCATCGCGATTTTGGTCGCCGGCGGGCGCTTGAGCAAGCTCGAAATCACCGTCAGGCTCGGCGTCCAATACGGCACCCACCACTGCAAGAGCAGCAGATCAGGCCGATCCGCCCGTACCCGGCGCACTAACCGCCACCACGTGAGCGGGTTGATCGGATCGAGCAGGTATTCGCAATCAACCCGCAACGGCGCACTGCTCGGATCGCGATCGCTACGACCGGGAAAGAGTAAAGCCGGATATTGGCGGGTGAAGGAATAGAAAAACGTGGTATGGCCGGCAGCGCGCAAATAACGCACCAGCAACGTCGTATAATGCGCGATCCCGCCGCGAAACGGATAGGTTGGGCCAACAACTGCCAGACGCACTAGCGGATTCTCCAAATACTCACGCCGTCTTGCCGGTAGATTAACTCGTAAAACGGCGCTGCATCGATCTGTACCGGGTCAAGATACTCTCCGGGCGGATTGGCCGCCGGGCCATCGTAGAGATAGCGAAACCCATGCGCGCGTAACTCTGCCGCCGTCTCGGCGCTGCCAATGGGGTAACGCTGGATCGCCTGATGTTGTTCGGCAATCAGGCGCAGCATATTCGGCGGATCAGTCGCCTCAAAGCCCACTGCCATCGGCAAAAGATTAGTGCGGCGTCCGGTGAGAAAGGTTAACCACCACCCGCCATCGTTGCCGGCATAGACATACCCGCCGTAAGCGGGAAATCCGTTCACAAAAATTGCCGCATCCAGCGGGAGGTGCTCGCGAATCCATGCGGCTGCCTTGAGATCGGCGGGTGTGGCCAACTGATAATAGGGATCAACCATCTTCGCCTGTATCTGCGCTCCCCAACCAACCACCAGCAACCCAACCATGATCTGGATGGTGATCATTGGCGCGCTCATGCGCCGTTGCGTCTGTCTAGCCAGCAGCGCCACCAACCGCATCAACGCCAATAAACCGGCGCCGGCTGCTGGCGCAATGACCAGATAGGCGCCGATCAAGACGGCAAAGGCGGTAATCAAGCCTTGCCCGGTTAAGCCGAGCAATTGCGGGTTTGCCGCTAACCACGCTAGCCCGGCCCATAACCCCAGTACCAGCCCCCCGCTCTTTCGCTGCCACAGCAGGCTGGCGAGACCAATCGCGGCTAACGGGAAGAGACCATATTGAAACGCTGCACCGATAATCTCCAAGGCAATAGGATTGCGCGTCTCGACATCGGTTGTGACAATCTGCGCCGCCATGCGTGTGATTTGGCCCTGCTGCACGCGCCACAACCACGGCCATGCCAGCAATGCCGCCCCAAGCGCTCCTAATAACCCAACCCCACTGAGCCGGCCAAACCACCGCCAACCAACGGGCCACAACTGGCCAATCGCCGCCATCGTATACGCTGTCACAAAACAGATAGCGAGAATCGCCACGCGATAGTGAGTAAACGCTAACCCAGCGCTAGCAATCATCGCGAGCGCCAACGGCGCGACTAAAGTGCGCCACGCACGCCGTGGCTGCAACGCACCGTCGATCAACGACATCCACGCCACCGCCGCCGCCGGCAAGACGGTCTGCCCAGCCAGTTGGGTATACCGGCCCCAATTGACGTAGTAAGCCGGATAGAGGCTGAGAAACCCAACCACAACCGCCGCCCACAAGCCGGTCAGGCGAGAGTTGGTCAACCGCGCCGTCAGCAGATAGATCAACGGCGCCGACAGACCATTCATCACCTGCCCAACCAAGATCACTGCTTGCGTCGCTGGCATGCCGGCCAGCCAGTGCCACCATGCCGCCATCGCATGAAACCCGTAGTGGTACGTAAAGGTCACTGCCGGCGCGTATGGTTGCCACGATCGAAACAGTCCGCCATGATCGATCAACAATTGGGTAATGACGGTATGATGGTATGAGTCGCCAAACAACCCTACCGGCACATCCCGCACAGCAAAGAGGCGTACCGCTAATACGGCCACGCTCAGCAGAGCTGCCATCCATCCAATGAGGCGACGTTGGCCGCGAGCTAGTCGGCGTATCTGTGGCGCTGGCCAGAGGGCCAGCACCGCAAAGATGATCATCACCAACCACGCGGCAAGGCTGTTCCAGCGCCAGCCAATCGGCTCGCTCACCAACAACAGGAATGGAATGACAGCACAACTCAGGCTCGCCGCATACGCTAACCGCTCAAACCAGAGCAATGGGCCGGGATACAGCCAACGCAAGACAGCGAGACCGGGAAGAGTAAAGAGAAGCGCACCGCTTAGCGCCGCCAGCAGCGAGGTCATCAACGACCACGGCGCCCACCAGAGCAATCCCGGCACAGCCATACTGATGATCGCCGCTAGCCAGATCGCAGCTAACCAGATTGCTGAACGGGGAAGCGCGCGTTGATCTGTAACCATCATCGTCTCAATATGTCTCACGTCGCATTCAATGCCGCATAGGCCGGTTTATTGTAGCATGCTTGCCATCCCAAGCAACAGTGCTACCGTCTTGCTCGCCGCCTTACCGTATGGCAAGAACGTGAGGCAACCGCCAAACGATGCCCCCTCCGCTATAATCTAGGCGGCAGATGCTTCGCTTTGCGGCAGCAACATCAGGCTAGAGACGCCTGCTCAATCGCTCGTTGGACAACTGCCGAGCAACCGGCTCAACAAAAAAAGCCTGCGGCAGCAATGCTGCCGCAGGCCCAATAACACCCCTTACGAGTTAAACTTCGACCAGAAAATATTCTCGTACTCTCGTGCCGCCTGATCGACCCTTTCCTTCGACATCAAGCGCATCCGTACCAATAACTCGCCAATGCTGAGCCGTTTGCCCTGCTGATCGAGCCGGATCTGCTCGGCCAGCACATCTTCTAATTGGGCAGCGGTAATGTAGCCCCGTTCCACCAGATACTCACCCAACACCTGCGGCGCCGTTCGCGCCCGGCTGCGCTCTTGCTGCTGAATGATCAATGCCTTGGCTAACTTCGCTGGCGTAATCAGTCCTCGCTTGAGCAGCAACTGGCCAAGCCGCCGATCCGATTTCAGCAGACTCTCCCGCCGCTGTTCAGACAGCACCTCGTGGAGTTCTGCTTCGGTAATCGCGCCAATCGAGACCAAGATGTCACCTAACAAGCGCGGTTTAGGTTGTTCATGAAAATAAGGCGTCTTGACGTCAGACAACAAGCGCATTGTGTGAATTTCGTTCAATCGCTGCTGGGCAAAAACATCATTCGGCTGAACTGCTAATCGTGCTTCGAGATACGCAATCTGCAACTCTTCGTCATCAGGAGCCAAGATGGCTGCCCGCTCAAGGCAATCTTTACGTTGACGAGCATCATGCACTAATTTGCTTAGTGCAACCCAAGCGTCGCGGCATTGGTTACCTTCAAGCAAATGCTTGCGAATGCTCGCCATATCGTGGCTATGTTGCGCGATAAACGGGCAAGGATTGGGACATTGTTCCATAACCAGACCTTCGATCCCATAGCAGCCGAATTGCTGCTATCATACCGTGTTGGTTTACTCTATGAATCAAACGATCAATGCATCGCATTATCGAGTATGGTCTATCAGTATACACGCCATTGGTACTATTGTACAGGAGTACTTATGTCCCATCTCATCGATGCCATTCTAACCGGTCTCGGTAATATTGGCCGCACATTCCTCGAAATGTTGGTTACTGATCCCGACCGGCTGCCCCGCCGTTACGGCTTTGGCCTCCGCATTGTCGGCGTCGCCGACTCGAGCGGCGTGGCGTTTGATCCCGGCGGTCTCGATCTCCCGGCAATTATTGATGTCAAACGGCGCAAGTTGGGGGTGGCGGCCTTGCCGTCGTTTCGCCCTGATCTCGATGTGATCACGCTGGCCGAAACCGCTGCGTATGATCTGTTGCTGGAAGCTACCCCGACCAACCTCCGCGATGGTCAGCCCGGCCTCGATATTGTGCGAGCGGCTTTGCGCCGCGGCAAGCCAGCGGTATTAGCGAGCAAAGGGCCGTTGGTGCTGGCGTTTGCCGAGTTAGCTGCGCTAAGCGATTGGGCCGACGACCTTTCGCCCCGCAGCCCCCGCCCGGCCTTGCGTTTCTCTGGCGCGGTAGGCGGCGCTTTACCCACCATTAATTTTGGCCGGCGCGATTTGGCCGGCGCCCAGATCGAACGCGCCGAGCTAGTTGTTAATGGTACCACGCAGGTCATCCTCGAACAGATGGCCGCCGGCGCTGATTTTACCACCGCACTGGCTGAAGCTCAACGGCAGGGCATCGTCGAACCCGATCCCTCGCTCGATGTCGATGGCTGGGACGCCGCCAACAAGCTGGTGATCTTCGCCAACGCCGTGCTCGGCCAGCCCACAACGCTGGCCGATGTGACAGTACGCGGGATTCGTGACGTCACGGCTGCCGAACTAGCCGCAGCATGGCAGGCTGGCGGTCGCATCTCGCTGGTTGCCCGCGCCGAGCGCCAGCCTGATGGGCGTTACGCCTTATCGGTAGCCCCCGCTGTTCTTGGCCCCGCACACCCGCTGGCCCGGTTAGCCCACGGCGAAATGGGTTTCGTGATCTATAGCGATAGCGCCGGGCGCTCGACGATCAGCAGCCTCGAAGATGGCCCTTTAGGGACGTGCCAAGCCATGCTACGCGATCTGATCGAGATTGTGCGCCGCTAAGAGCCATCGGACACGGATTGCCACGGATTGAACCGTTTCCTTCCGTTCTTGCCTCTATGGTTCAGATGCGCCCTCCATCATTACGGTATCAACCCTAGTCGCCTCCCGCGCGCTACCGCTTGCGTGCGCGAGGCGACCCCCAGCTTGCTGAAAATATTGTTGATATGCGATTTAACAGTACTGAGCGCGATGACCAAACTCGCAGCGATCTCGTGATTGCTGCGCCCTTCCGCCATCAGGCGCAACACCTCTATCTCACGTTGGCTTAAAGGTTCAGGCAGTGCAGTGGAAGACGCCGGCGAATTGGTCGGCGTTGCCAGCGGCAACTCCTCATCATCAAACAACGAGAGCACATACTCGCCATAGGGCGGCAACTGTTGGCGAGCTGAGAGTTGGGCGAGTATGCTGCGCAACGGTTCGCCAGCTTGGTAAAAGGGTTCAACAATCCGCTCGCTCGTCGCTAGATCAAGCGCGGCTAACATCGCCTCGCTACTATCGGCGCCAGCGGAGGCCAGCGCGATCCCGCGCAACAAAGCAACATCAAGCGGCGCCAATATCTGCCAGATATCACCCTGCAACGGCTTAGCTAATTCGTCTGCCAACGCGCGCAAGGCTTCACCATCGCCAGCAGCGCGCGCGCTGGCCAGCCGCCATTCATAGCGCGCACGAGTGATATGCTCGCGGGCATAGTAAGCCGCTACCGGCATGTAGCGAAATTCTACCGGCTTGAGCAATCGATCATCGAGCAGTTGGCCGGCAGCTTCGAGTTCGCCCCGCGCAATCAGAATCTGTGCTTCGAGACCATCAAGCACGGCGAGCACCCAATGCACTTTCCGCTGGCGGGCCAAAAACCGCGCCTGCCGGATCACGCGCAATGCGCCTTCGACATCGCCACGCGCGCGCGCAATGCGTGCGGTCACAATCAACAGGTTGAGATAACTCGTGGTTTGGCCAGATTTTATGGCGCTCTCGGCTTCAGCCAACGCTGGCAATGCGCCAGCAAATTCATGGCGTAATCCATGCAGATCGGCCAACGCTAAAAATGGCAACCCGATGCCGGGTTGCGTGCGGCTGCGATTGCGCCGTAACATCTGATTGATCGTATCACGGCAAGCGTTAATCGCCGCTCCAATTGCGCTGCGCAGAGTCAGGGTATAGGCGTAATCAACGGTCGCCATCGCCGAAATGTATGGCAAGCCAGCGTTAAATCCGTTGATACTCGCCTCGCTGAAGGCTTGCTCGGCGCGTGACACGTCTCCCTGCGCGATGCATGCGTAACCTAAATCCTTCGCCACCCGCATGCGCAACGCCTGATGATCAGCCTGCAACCACGCTAATGCCTGTTTCCCTTCGTGAATCACCTGCTCGGTGTCTCCTTGCAAAACCGCCAATCGCACCCGCACAGCACTCAATTCACCGCGCAAATTAGCAATGATCCCAATCGGCGTTGCTGCGCCGCTGGCCACCCCAGCTAGCGCCCGCTCGGCGACGGCGATCCAGTGGGCCGCATCTTCTACTTGATAATCGGCTGCCGCTAGCCATGCGCGCAACAACGCTAACCGCGGGTGCCGGTCAAACGCTTCGTCAGGGATTTCCGGCAGCCAACGCCGGAGCGTTGCTTCGCCCACTTGCGAAATAAACGCTAATCCAATCGGCTCCAGCATCGCTACTACATCATCAATCGCCCGCGCGCGCAAGGCGTGGTTGACAGCTTGCGTCAGCATGCCGTGGGCCGCGTACCATGCCCCGGCCCGCCGGTGGAGCATGGCGACATGCTCAGCGCTGCTGCCCGCCTCAAGTCGATCGCGTAACACATCAGCAAACAAATGGTGATACCGATACCAGACCCGCTCGGCATCGAGCGGAAAGAGAAACAAATTGTTGCGCTCGATTTCGGCCAGCACCAACTGGCTGTACGACTGGTTGCTCTTGCCATTCTCACTCTGCTCGTGAACGCCAATCACCGCATCGCAGAGCGGCCCGCACAACCGGTCAAGGATCGAGGTTTGCAGCAGGAATTGTTGCAAGTGCGCCGGTAACTGGTTAAAGACATCCTCGATTAAATAATCAACCACATACCGGTTGCTGGCAATCAATTCATCAACCAATTCATCCTGATGCGGACGATTCCGCAGCGCCAGCGCCGCCAGATGCAAACCGGCCGGCCAGCCCTCGGTGCTCTCTAACAAGGCCACAATCTGTTCCCGGCTGAGTGATAACTCCATCGATTCCAGCAAAAAGGCAGCCGCCTCTTCGGGATTAAAGGCCAAATCAAAACTACGTAGCTCAGCTAGATGCCCGCGCGCCCGCCAGCGGGCCAACGGCAATGGCGGATCGCTGCGGGTGGCGATAATTAACCGGCACCGAGGGGGAAGGTGATCAACCAAGAATGCGATCGCTTTATGGATCAGCGCATCGCTAATGAGATGATAGTCATCGAGCACTATCACCGTTGGCCCAGCTATCTCAGCCAAATCATTTAACAGCTCGGCAAACCACTGTTCAGCGTCAAGATCGGTTTCCGCTCCCATCAGTGCGCGTAATCGCTCACGGCGTTCGTTTGGCAAATTACTCAATGCTTCCAACAGATAAGCTAGCAGCCGGCGCAGATCATTGTCTGTCGTATCGAGGCTGAGCCAAGCAATGTGTGCCCAATCTTTGCGCGCTTCGGCCATCCACTCAACCAAGAGTGACGTTTTGCCATAGCCGGCCGGAGCAGTAATCAAGACCAGCCGGCTATGCAAGGCGGCGCGCAGCCGTTCGTGCAAGCGAGGTCGCGCCAATAGCGATGGCTGCGTTTCAGGTGGATGCAATTTGGTGCGCACTAGCGGAATCATGCGCCATCTCCGAGTGGTGGTGTGGTTGGTTGCTTGGTCGCTGTGTTATGTAGTCTACCACAGGCGATGGCAGTATGGGGTATGGTTAGGGGAAATCCCCTAATTCTTGAGTAGGAGTAACTCCCTAGTGTCTTTCAGGGTAGCCGGGATAGGCAAAGCCGGTGCCGTGTGGTTCAATAGCGCCATCAGGATCGTTGTTGCCATACCCACAAGGAGGTGTACCCGGCAGCGAAAGTTCCCTGCAATGACGTGGTTCGCAATGGTGTAGCTTTGCCGTGTTCAAGGAGGACTGTGATGTCGAAGAAGACTTTGTGGTTCGTATTGTCGTTGTTGACGGCGTTTACCTTTTTGTTGAGCGCTTGCGGCGGTGGCGGCAGCACCGGCGGCAGCACCGGCGGCAGCACTGGTGGCAATACCGGTGGCAGCACCGGCGGTAGCCAGCAACTCGCGGTCGGAATCGTCCTTCCCACTAAAGATGAACCCCGCTGGATCCAAGACGAGACCCGCTTCCGCGAGGCGTTGCAGCAGGCTGGCTATCAGGTTGAAATCCTCTTCAGCCAAGGTTCGTCGGCCAAAGAGAAAGAGAATGTCGAGGCGCTGCTCGCCAAGGGCATTAAAGTGTTAATCATCTGCCCCCACGATGGCACCGCCGCCGCTGCGGCTGCCGCCGCTGCCCGCGCCGCCGGCGTCAAGGTCATCTCCTACGACCGCCTGATTCGCGAGACCGACGCCGTTGATTATTATGTCACCTTTGACAGCATCGCCGTGGGTGCGCAGCAGGCCCAGTATCTGGTTGATAACGCCAGCGGCAGCGGTAATCCGCTCTACCTCTACGCTGGCGCTGCCTCTGACAACAATGCTTTCCTCTTCTTTGAAGGCGCGTGGAAGGTGCTCCAACCCAAGATCGCCGATGGCACCTTCGTGATTAAGAATTCGAGCGAGGCTGTCGCGTTGCAGAACAAGCTTGATCTCACCCGCGACGAGATGGCCAAGATCCTCGGCCAGATCACGACCAACTGGGATTTCAACACCGCCAAGAATCTTGCTGAGGCGAACCTCACCGCCGCGACCGCCGCCGATAAGGGCAAGGTCTACATCCTCGCCCCCAACGATGGCACCGCCCGCGCGATCGCCGATGCCTTCGCCGCCGATAAGGATGTGACCCAGTACTTCGTGACCGGCCAAGATGCCGAAAAGGCGTCGGTGCAGTACATCATCGATGGTCGCCAGTCAATGACCGTCTTCAAAGATGTGCGCACGCTGGTGAAGGATGCGATTAGCGCCGCGGTCGCTCTGCTTGAAAACAAGCAGCCCGAGTCGCGCGGCTCCTACAACAACGGCAAGATCGACGTGCCTGCCATCCAGTCGCCGGTTGTGACCGTCACCCGCGACAATGTGCGCGCCGCTCTGATCGACTCTGGCTACTACAGCGCCAGCGACTTCACTAACCTGCCATAAACCGCATCATTCCGCCAGACCGGGATTGAAGATTATCCATCCCGGTCTGGCTAGAGGCCACAGATACCCTCTCATTTTCTATGTTGGCAATCGTTCCTACTCACTCCGAGGAACTATCCAGCGTGTTGGTGTGATTGCGCCATCATACTTGTGCATAGAAATGGAATATGCGGTATAGTTTTCACCATCCCGGTATTCCCCAACAATGAGGCGGTGCGTGTTATGGAAATCCCTATTCTTGAAATGCGCCAGATTACTAAAGAATTCCCCGGTGTACGCGCGCTCGATAACGTCACCTTTAGCGTCAAGCGCGGCGAGATCCACTGTCTGGTCGGTGAAAATGGCGCTGGTAAGTCAACCCTGATGAAGGTGCTGAGCGGTGTGTATCCGTATGGCTCCTACAGCGGCGAAATCTTGATCGATGGTCAGCCCCAACGCTTTTTTGGCATCGCCGATAGCGAACGAGTCGGCATCGGGATTATCTATCAAGAATTAGCCCTCGTGCCCGAGTTGACCGTCTACGAAAACATCTTTCTTGGTCACGAAATTAGTCGCAACGGCGTGATCGATTGGAACGAAACCATTCGCCGCGCCGATGAGATGCTGCGCAAAGTGCGTTTAGATGTCAATCCCGCCGCTAAAATCCGCGATCTCGGCGTCGGCAAGCAGCAATTGGTCGAAATTGCCAAGGCGCTGAGCCGCGAAGTCAAGATTCTGATTCTCGATGAACCTACCGCCGCCCTCAACGAAAACGACAGCGAGAATTTACTGAATCTGTTACGTGAATTGCGCGATCATGGCGTAACCTGCATTCTGATTTCACACAAGCTGAAAGAGGTGTTGTCGGTCGCCGATACCGTGACTGTCCTCCGCGACGGCAAGACGGTCTGCACCCTCGATGCCCACAAAGGTGAGGTGAGCGAGCAGGCGCTCATCCGCAATATGGTCGGGCGCGAGATTGCCAATATCTATCCCCCTCGCAACCATCAGATCAGTGATGAGGTGATGCTGGAATTGCGGAACTGGACGGTCTATTCGCCTGAGTTGGGCCGCTACTTGCTGCGCGATGTCAATCTACAGGTGCGCAAGGGCGAGATCGTCGGGCTAGCCGGCTTGATGGGGGCTGGCCGTACCGAGCTGGCCCTCAGCCTGTTCGGCAATGCGCCCGGTTACCGGATCAGCGGCGAGCTGTGGCTGAAGGGCCGCAAGCGCGCGTTCCGCCATCCTCGCGAAGCGATCGCCGCTGGTTTGGCCTACGTTTCTGAAGACCGCAAAGCTAAAGGGCTGGTCTTGATCCAAGATGTGCGCCAAAATATTACCCTCGCCAACCTGCAAGCGTTAGCTCAAAATGGCGTCATTAACCGCAATGCCGAGATTCAGGTCGCCGAAGGATATCGCAAGTCGCTCAACATCAAAACGCCAACCATCGAACAACAAGTCGTTAACCTGAGCGGCGGCAACCAGCAGAAAGTGTGTCTCGGCAAATGGCTGTTTGTGCGGCCCGACGTGCTCATCCTTGACGAGCCGACCCGCGGGATCGATGTTGGCGCGAAATACGAAATCTATCAGTTGATGAACCGGCTGGTTGAAGAGGGGATGAGCATCATCATGATCTCGTCGGAATTGCCTGAAGTGTTGGGTATGAGCGACCGGATCTACGTCGTCTCTGGCGGGAGAATTAAAGGTGAACTGCCGGTTGCGGCAGCCACCCAAGAAAAGATTATGGAGCTGGCAGTTGACTACTAACCGAATACGCAGCGCGGCGGAGGAGACCATGACGACACAAGCAACCTTTGTTACCAACTTACAACGGACGCTAGGGCAGAATATCCGCCAATACGGCATGTTCATCGCCCTCTTCGTTATTATGATCATCTTTTCCATCACCACTAACGGCATTTTTATCTCGTCACGCAACCTCAGCAATTTGATCAACCAGACTGGCTATATTGCGGTGCTGGCGGTCGGCATGACGTTGGTGATCGTGATTCGCCATATTGATCTCTCGGTTGGCTTTTTGGCCGGTTTCCTCGGCGCAGTCGCCGCGATTGCCCTCCGCTTCTGGGAGCTGCCGACGATTGTGGTGGTGCCGATGGTGCTGGTTCTCGGCGGGTTGGCCGGCTTGCTAACGGCGTTTCCGGTTGCTGAATTGAAGATCCCCTCGTTTGTCGCTTCACTGGCCGGCTGGCTCATTTATCGCGGCGCCTTGCAATTGGTCACCGCCGGCACCGGTACGATTATTATCGAAGATGAGACCTTCAACGCGATTGGCAATGGCTTTATTCCCGATGTGCCGTTTAGCATTGTGCCCGGCTACCACACCCTCACCCTTCTCCTCGGCGTGCTCGCCATCGTTGCCTTCATCATCAGCGAAATCCGCAGCCGCAACAAGAAACTTGCCTACAATTTCGAGGTCTTGCCCACTGATATGTTTTTGCTCAAGCTGATCTTTATCTCAACCTTGATCGGCTTGCTGGCATGGATTATGGCCGGCTACAACGGCCTCTCGTGGACGATGGTGATCGTGTTGGCGGTAGTGGCGATTTACCACTTCATTACCACCCAAACCGTGCTGGGCCGGCATATTTATGCGGTTGGCGGCAACCCCGAAGCGGCTGAGCTAAGCGGCATCAGCGTCAAGCGCATTACCTATATTGTCTTCGCGTCAATGGGAGTGCTCTCGGCCTTGTCGGGCATCTTGTTCGCTTCGCGGTTACGCTCGGCCACCACCACCGCCGGCACCCTGTTTGAGCTTGACGCGATCGCTGCGGCGTATATTGGCGGTGTGTCCGCCGCTGGCGGCGTCGGCAATGTGATCGGTTCGATCATCGGAGCGCTGGTGTATGTGTCGTTGACCAGCGGTATGAACCTGATGGGCATTGATATTGCCTACCAATACATCGTGCGCGGTTTGGTATTGGTCGCCGCCGTGGTGTTCGACGTGACCACCCGCCGCCGTGGCCGCGCTGGTTGATGGATGTTCGGTAACAATACCCATGGAGAGCCGCACGGCCGTGCGGCTCTCCATGGCCCGCGGACGCGCGGGGGCCCGCGCCGTTCCGCCCCCCCGCGCCGTTCCGCCCTCACGTCCGCCCATTTGCCCCCAGCCGTCTCTTCGGCGATAATAATCTGTATCCCTTGGCGTCATCACGCCGGTACGTCAACCATGGTGGGGAATGGGCGATGGGAACAACCCGCGTCGTATTGGCCGATGATCATGCCGTTGTGCGGGCTGGTTTGCGCACTGCGCTGGCCGGCTTGCCTGACTTTGAGGTGGTCGGTGAGGCGGCCACCGGCCCGCAACTATTCGCCGCGCTAGCCCAGCATCACCCCGATCTGCTGGTGGTCGATGTGGCCATGCCGGAATTTGATCCGATTAACGCCATCCGCCAGATTCACGCCGACTATCCGGCCATGAAGATTTTGGTCGTCAGCGCCTACGATGATCAATCTTACGTCGTTGGCCTACTCGCCGCTGGCGTCAATGGCTACCACCTCAAAGACCAACCGCTCAGCGATCTGCAATTAGCCGTGCAACGGATTATGGCCGGCGGCAACTGGATCTCGAGCCCACTCCTCAGCCGTCTCATCCAAGCGGCGCCCCAGTTGGCGCACCCGTCGCTGATCAGCCTCACCAAACGCCAGCGTGACCTCCTCCGTCTCATTGCCCAAGGTTACGACAACCGCCGCATGGCCCAAGAGATGGATCTGAGTGTCAAGACGATCGAGAATCACTTGACCGCCCTCTACCGCGCCATCCGCGTGAGCAGCCGTCTTGAAGCCTACCAGTTCGCGTTGCGCCATCCCGAATTGCTGGCCGAATCGGGCCATGAAGCGGCCCAAAACCGCGAACCGCCCGCCGGCCCGGCCCCGCTGACAGTGCTCATCATCGACGACAACGAACGCTACCGCGCCCAACTCAAGCGCATGGTCGGCAAGGCCTGCGCCGAAGCCCAGCTCTACGAAGCCGAAGATTGCCATGCAGCAACTCACTTGCTCCGCCAAATCACGCCGGATCTAGCTTTCATTGATGTGATTTTGAACGATGGCGATGGGATTCAATGCCTGCGCCGGGTGAAAAGTATTGCTCCCAACATCCGGGCGATCTTGATCAGCGCCTACCCTGACCGCGAGTTTCGCCGGTTGGGGTTGGAAGCCGGCGCGCTGGCTTTTCTCGACAAAAAAGACCTCGATGCGGCCACCGTACGGCAGGTGGTAGAGGATGCATTGCGGCGGAAGTGATGTAGTTCGATTGCAACAATGGATTATAGCCGGCCACCCACTTCAACCATCATAACCCTTTGCGTCTCTGCGTCTTTGCGTGTTCATTTCTTCGCGTCTTCACGCCTTTGCGTGTGAATCCCTTTGCGCCTTGTCCATCTCTGCGCCTTCACCCCACTCCCACCCCTTCCGCCGGGAACGGAGCTGGATTGGGAATCTCGATCTGCAATTCCAACCCGCCCCACACTGATGGCCCAATCTGCAATGTACCGCGCAAGAGCGACACCCGCTCGCTGATTCCAATCAAGCCAAAATGCTTCCGTTCCGCGAGGCGTTGCAGATCGGGCGGCGTCGTCATTCCCCTCCCGTTATCGGCCAACCGCACCATCACCCCCGCTGCCGAGGTGCGCCGCACCTCAAGCAACACCCGTGTAGCGCCGGCGTGCTTGCGCACGTTGTTCAAGCCCTCTTGCACAATCCGAAACACCGCCAATTCAATCGTCTCCGGCCAGCGTTCCAACGGCTCGGCCAACAGCAACTCGACCTGAATTCCGGTCTGCTCGCTCCACTGGCTCGCCAACGAACGCAACGCCGCCGCCAAGCCATGGCTGTCGAGCGTGGGCGGGCGCAGATCGCTGCACATCTGGCGCAACATCGCCACCACCTCGCGAATCCCGCGCCGGATGGTTTGCAACTCGCTCAACGCTTCCCCTTGCTCGATCTCCTCTTCGACATGTTCGAGCTGGTAGTTGAAACTGAGCAAATCTTGGATGACCTGATCGTGCAATTCGCGCGCCAACGCCTTCCGCTCGGCCTCGCGTTCGAGCATGAGACGGTGATGGGCCTCTTGCAAGGCCTGATTGAGTTGATCGAGCGCCACCATTTGCTCTTGCAGCCGTTGCACCAGTTCGCGGTTGAGCGAGTCTTGCGCGGCGAGGTTGTCTTGCAGTTGCAGTTGCTGTTGCCGTAACTGTTCCGCTTGTTGCTGCGCCTGATAGTAATTCTCAAAGGCCCAAATCAACGGCGTGACCCGCTCTTGCCGCACCGACCCCACCATCAGCTCGACGATCTCGCGCGGCGTCGTGCTGGCAGTGGCGCGCAACGCCGCTTGCCGGCCTTGGTACAGCACCAGCACCCGGTTGGTGATGGCAAAGATGAGATTGAGGTCGTCGCTGCTGAGAATAATGCCGGCCTGTGCCGCCGCCAGCTCGCGTAAGTGTTGCAAGACGGCCTGCTGGCGAGCAAAACTCAACGCCGAGAGCGACTCGTCGAGGATCAGCAGCCGGGCTGGCCGCACAAAGGCCCGGATCAACGCCACCAACTGCCGCTCCTCTTCGGTCAGATCGCCGGCGCGTTGGTGGGCAAGGTTGGGCGGCAAACCAAACCGCTCGAGCCACTGGTACGCCGTGGTCGCCATTGCCGCCGGATCGAGCCGCCGTTTGCCCAGTTCACGCCCTAAAAAGATATTATCAAGCACCGGCATCACTTCGACCAGCGGCGGCGCTGGCGGCACAAACTCGATCCCGCGCCGCTGCGCCGCTTGCCCTGCCCATGTCAAGGGAAGACCATCGACCTGTATCTCACCCGCTGTAGGCGGATAGATCCCGGCCAGCGCCTGCAAGAGCACCGACTTGCCGGCGCTGCGCAAACCTACCACCCCCAAGATGTCACCGGGGCGCAGCTCAAAACTGATCCCGCTGAGGATCGGCTTGGCGGCAAAGACGATGTGCAGCTCGCGCACGCTGAGCAAGGGTAGCATAGCTGTGGCCGTCGTTCTCACCCGTGTAATATTCTGGCAATCGTGATCGTTATAATCCAAGTATAGCATTCACGCCAACAAGGAAACGTGTTCATGCAACCGGTAAACTACCTTTTTATCGACTACGAGAATGTCCAGCCCAATCTCGCCGCTATCACAAACCTTTCCTTTGTGCGCGTCATTACCTTTGTCGGTGCAAACCAGAAATTCATCCCGTTCGAGTTTGCGGTTGCGATGCAGCGACTGGGCAACCGCGCGATGTATATGAAGATCGGCGCGATTGGTGCAAATGCACTCGATTTTCATATCGCGTTTTACCTCGGCATTCTGGTGAAACGCGATCCAAACGCCTATTTCCACATTATCTCAAATGATACCGGCTTCGACCCGCTCATCCAGCATCTGCGCGAAAAGCATCTGAAGGTATATCGCTCGGCCAGTATTGATGATCTCCCCTTCTTGCGCAAAGTCACCACGGCCAACGACCAGCAATTAGTCCCTGCGGTCGCTGCCGCAACTGCGTCACCGTCGCTTTTTACCGCCAACGGTGCGAAACCGTCATTGGACGCGCTGTGCGAGGTGGTGATCGAACGATTAAAACACCATTCGCCATCACGCCCTAGCACGCTCGATAAGCTGCGCAACCATTTGCCCTCGTTGACCAAACAACAGCTCACCGCCACCGAAACCGAGGCGCTCACGCAGATGCTGTTCGCCAAGCGCCTGATCTCGCTCGAAGAAGGTACGTCGCAACGGTTGCGGTATCACTTATAATCACTTCGCCCGCGGCAAGTGCAACACCAGATGCTCAAGCGCCAGTTGCGGGTTGACGTTCTCGCGCAGTTGTTGGGCAGCAGCAATGATCTGCTGCAAGAAGGCCAGCGCCGCCGCCGGCGTGACCCGCCGGGCCGCCGCCGCGAGTTCGGCCCGCCGGTCAACGTTTGTCACCGCCTCGTCACAACCGGAAGCGACATATATCACATCACGCCACCAGCTCTGCCACAACTCCAGCCATGCCAGCGCCGTCTCTTGCTCGCCGGCGCGGTACTCTTTCGCCCGTTGCTCGGCCCAGCGCAAACCCGCGCTCAGGTCTTGCTCGGCCAACCCGATCAATTCCGCCAACTGCTCGCGCCGCGCTGCTTGCGCTGCCGGATCGGCCAGCATATTGATCGCCCACCCGACCCGGCCACTGCTCCATGCCGCGAGCTCTGTGGCCAACGCCGGCGCCGCGCCGCGCGCTTGCAGCGCCGCTGCGACTTGCTCGCGCGGCAGCGGACGCAACCGCAGCACCCGGCAACGCGAGACGATCGTCGGCAGCAATTCGCTACTATGCGCTACTAACAACAACGTCGCGTAATCGGGCGGCTCTTCCAGCGTCTTGAGCATCGCGTTGGCCGCCTCTTCGCTTAGCCGCTCGGCATCGTGCAAGATCAACACCCGCCGCGCCGCTTCGTAAGGCCGCAAGGCAATATCGCGCTGCCATTCCCGAATCGTCGCAATCTTCAGCTCTTTCTGCCGCGCCGCCTCATCCGCCTTTGCCGCCGCCGCTTGCGTCGCCATTCCAGCCACCCGCACATCAGGATGGTTGCCGCGCTCGATCCGCCGGCACGTCCGGCATTGCAAACATGGATCGCCCGTCTGCCGCTCGCAGTTCAACGCCTGCGCCATGCGCAACGCCAGCAGCGATTTGCCGATCCCCGGCGGCCCGGCAAACAAGTAGGCATGCGCCACCCGGTTCGACCGGATGTTGCTGCGCAATTGTTCAATTGCCCATTCGTGACCGTCAATATCCCACATGGCATTTGATGTGCGAGAGCCGCACGGCGGTGCGGCTCCCTGCTGCGCCAATGAACCTGTGTTGGATTACAGCAACTTGCGGAAGGCCAACACGGCATTCACCCCGCCAAACCCAAACGAATTGGAAATCGCCACTTGCAATGCCGCTGGACGGGCTTCGTTCGGCACATAATCCAAATCGCATTCCGGGTCAGGGTGTTCGAGGTTAATTGTCGGTGGAATTAGACCGTGGTGCAGAGCGAGGATCGTTGCCGCCGCCTCGACCGCACCCGCCGCACCGGTCAGATGGCCGATCATCGACTTGATCGAACTGATCGGCACACTGTAGGCATATTCACCAAACACGTGCTTAATCGCCCGCGTCTCGGCGATGTCGCCAGCCGGTGTACTGGTAGCATGGGCGTTGATGTAGTCAACTTGCTGCGGCGCTAGCCGGGCATGCTGCAAGGCCCGCCGCATCGCCAACGCTGCCCCTTCGCCGTCGGGATCGGGGGCGGTCACATGATACGCATCTGCCGAGACGCCATACCCGATCAGCTCGGCGAGGATCGGCGCGCCACGCCGCTGCGCGCTGCTCAGCCGTTCCAGCACTAGCACCGCCGCGCCTTCTCCCGGCACAAACCCATCGCGCAGCGCGTCAAACGGGCGCGAGGCCCGCTCCGGCATATCATTGCTGCGCGTGCTCAAGGCCCGCAACACGCAGAAGGCCCCCAAACTCAGCGCCGTGATCGGCGCTTCAGCCCCGCCGGCCAGCATCACCTCGGCATCGCCGCGCCGGATCACTTCTGCCGCCTCGCCGATCGCTTGCGCCCCTGCCGCGCACGCCGTACAGATTGAAGTTGTGTAGCCGCGGAGGCCAAGGTGAATTGCGACTTGGCTCGACGGCATGTTGGGCAAGGCCGCCGGAATAAAGAACGGACTAATCTTCATCCCCCCGCGCTGGACGAGCGTTATCGCCGCTTGCTCAACATCCGGCATCGACGTTGTGCCGCTCGCGATCAAGACGCCGATCTCATCGCGCGCCATCCGTTCCAGTGGAAGCTGGGCATGCTCAACCGCCATGCGCGCCGCCGCCACCGCCATTTGGCTGGCCCGCGACATCCGCCGCGCCTCTTTCGCATCCATAAATGCCTGCGGCTGAAAGTCGTTGGCTTGCCCGGCGAGCTGGCACGGATACCCGCTCGGATCGAAAAAGGTGATCCGCCCGATTGCGCTCCGTCCAGCCGCTAATCCGGCCCAAAACGGCTCGACGCCGACCCCAAACGGCGAGATGATCCCCATCCCGGTCACCACAATCCGTTGATCAGGCGGCTGCTGATCGTTCGCTACGGTCTGCGGTTCCACCGCCGGTTCGTCAGCCAGCACTTCGGCCAGCAGCGCCTCGATCTGCGCTTCAATCGCTTCATCTGGCACATGCTCGCGCACGAGACCGAGCAGCTCGACCCGCAACGCTGCGCGCCGATCCAGTGCTCGCGGGGTCATGGCGTCCCTCCCTCAATGCAATTATTCAAGGTCTGAATTATACCACGCAGCCGTCATGCCTGTGGTATCATACTCGCCGAAGACGAGTTCAGCACATTCACCAAAAGCAATCATTATGACGCCCGTTTTGCCCGGCCTTATCCGTCCTGAAATTGCCGATCTCGAAGCCTATACGCCGATCGTGCCGCTCGAAGTGCTCGCCGAGCGCCTTGGCCTGCCGGTTGAGCAGATTGTTAAGCTTGACGCGAACGAGAATCCGTATGGCCCCGCGCCGGCGGCGTTGGCAGCGTTGCAACATACCGCAACGTACCATATCTATCCCGACCCCGAACACACCGCGCTGCGCGCGGCGCTCGCCGGTTACACGGGCCGTCCCTCTGAGGAGATTCTCTGTGGGGCCGGCGCTGATGAGCTCATCGATCTCGTGTTGCGCTTGATTATCAACCCCGGCGACGCGATCATCGATTGCCCGCCCACCTTCGGCATGTACCGCTTTGACGCCGGGATCTGCGGCGGACGGGTGATCACCATCCCCCGCCAACCTGACTTTAGCCTCGATCTACCGGCGATCGAGCGGGCGGCTGCCCAAGGCGCCAAGGCGATCTTCCTCACCGCTCCCAACAACCCCACCGGCAACCCGCTGCCACGCGCCGATTTGCTGCGCATCCTCGCATTGCCGCTGCTGGTGGTGGTTGATGAGGCGTATGTCGAGTTTGCCGAACCGGGCCGCTTGCCGGTTGGCGCGAGCGATTTGCTCGACGATTATCCCAATCTGGCGATTTTGCGCACCTTTAGCAAGTGGGCCGGCTTGGCCGGGTTGCGCGTTGGCTATGGTCTTTTCCCCCGCTGGCTGATCGAGCAGCTCTGGAAGATTAAGCAGCCGTATAACGTCTCGGTGGCTGCCCAAGCCGCCGCCATCGCTTCGCTTGAAGCGGTCGCCGAATTGCACCAGCGCGTCCAAGCCATCGTCGCCGAACGCGAACGGCTCTTTACCCGTTTGCAAGCCTTCCCCTTCCTCACCCCCTTCCCCAGCGCCGCCAACTTTATCCTCTGCCGGGTTGAAGGGCGCGATGCCCGCGAACTCAAGCTCGCGCTCGAACGGCGCGGTGTGCTGGTGCGCCATTACCGCACCCCGTTGCTCGATGGCTATATCCGTATCAGCGTTGGCACCCCCGCCCAAACGGATGCCCTGCTCGCTACCCTCGCCGAGGTGTCGCAATGACTGCATCGCTCGAACCTATGCTGGCGTTTGCCCGCCAGATCGCTCACGAAGCCGGCCAGATCACTCTGCGCTATTTCCAGCAGGGTGTTGCGATTGAACGCAAAGCCGATGAATCGCCGGTGACGATTGCCGACCGCGAGGCCGAACGCTATCTGCGGGCCGCGATTGCCGCCGCTTACCCCGATCACGCGGTGCTTGGCGAAGAAGATGGTCTGAGTGGCAGCGAACATGCCACATTTCGCTGGGTGCTCGATCCCATCGACGGCACCAAGAGTTTTGTCCGCGGCGTGCCGTTGTACGGCGTCCTGATCGGCTTGCTCCGCGATGGCGAGCCGGTGCTCGGCGTAATCCATATTCCCGTCCTCGGTGAAATGGTCGCGGCGGCGCAGGGTTTGGGATGTACGTGGAATGGCCGGCCATGCCGCGTTTCCAACGTCTCGTCGCTGCGCGAGAGTCTAGTCGTCGGCACGATTGCCCATGGCTACGAGCAGTATGGCCGCGCTGAAGCCTTCCAGCGCATTGTGCGCCGTGCCGGTCTGTTCCGCACGTGGGGCGATTGCTACGGTTATGTGCTGGTGGCCACCGGTCGCGCCGAAGTCGCGCTCGATCCGCAAATGAATGTGTGGGACGCCGCCGCGCTCTTGCCGATTCTGACCGAGGCTGGCGGCGCCTATACCGATTGGCAAGGTGCGCCGACAATCTACCATCACGAAGGCATTGGCAGCAACCGCCACGTCTTGCCCGAACTATTAGCTTTGATTACTGGCGAGGAACAGCCATGAACGCCGACGACTATCAGCGCTTGGCCATGCGCACCTTGGCCGCCGGCCTGTCACCCCAAGAGCGGCTTGCCAACGCTGCGCTTGGCCTCAATGGCGAAGCCGGCGAGGTTGCCGATACGGTGAAAAAACACCTCTTCCACGGCCACCCGCTCGACCGCGACGCCCTGATGAAAGAGTTAGGCGATGTGTTGTGGTACGTGGCGTTGGCCTGCGATACGCTTGACATATCGCTCGGCGCAGTGATGGCGGCCAATATCGAGAAGTTGCGCCGCCGCTACCCAGAAGGATTCAGCAGTGAGCGAAGCCAACAGCGCAGTGAGTGACATCCGTCGCGCTACCGTCGATCGCATCACCGGCGAGACGAGCATTTCGCTGACCCTGACGATCGATGGCAGCGGGCAGGCTGATGTGCAGACTGGAATCGGGTTCCTCGACCACATGCTCACCCTGTGGGCGCGTCACGGTCTGTTTGATCTCACCGTCCGCGCTCATGGCGATCTCCACGTCGACGAGCACCATACCGCCGAAGATGTGTGTATCTGTTTGGGTCGCGCCATCGATCAGGCCCTCGGCGCGCGCGCCGGCATCGTCCGCACCGCCCATAGCTTCGTGCCGATGGATGAAGCGCTGGCGTTGGTGGCGATCGATCTAGGCGGCAGACCTTACTGCGTGGTGCAGGCCGAGTTTGTCACGCCCCGCGTGGGCCAGCTTGGCACCGACTTGATCGCGCACCTCTTCGAGAGTATCGCCTTTCATGGCCGTTTCAACCTACACGCGCAGGTCTTGTACGGGCGCAACGACCACCACAAGATCGAGGCGCTGTTTAAAGCCTGCGGGCGCGCGCTTGATGCCGCCACCCGCATCGATCCGCGTCTCGGCGGCGCGGTGCCGAGCACGAAGGGGGTCTTGTAAGAGTCCGATCATCGGTCGTGGGAGCAACACCCCACGATCGCTTATTCCCCAACCACTACTCGCTCCCGCACCCAAGCGCGGGGTTGTGGGTGAGGGCCGTCGCCCCGCTTAACCCATGCAACTGGATACCTACCCTTGAGGAGCTGCTATGATTGGGTTCGTCGCTGCGGCTGTGCTAAGCTTCGTGCCGGCCTTTATCTACGCCAGTATCGCCTACTGGCTCGACCGGTTTGAAAAAGAGCCGCGCCGCCTGCTGTTCGGCGCGTTCCTGTGGGGCGCATTTGTCGCCACCTTGGGCGCGATTGTCTGGACAGGCATAGCCCAAGCGTCGTTAGCCATCTTTATCGGTGAAGCCTCGGCTGAAGTAGCCGGCACCACCTTGCTCGCGCCACTCGTCGAAGAGAGCTTGAAGGGGATTGCCGTCGTCATCATTATGTTCGCCTTCCCCGAAGAGTTCGACTCGCGCCTCGATGGCATGCTCTATGCAGCGATCACAGCGCTCGGCTTTGCTGCCACCGAAAATCTGCTCTACCTCTACTTTTTCGGCTATACCGAGGATGGGTTTGGCGGTCTGATCACGCTCTTTGTCCTGAGAGTGATTTTGGGCGGCTGGGGTCACGCCGTCTATACCGCATGGATCGGCTTAGGGTTAGCGATGTCTCGCCTGCACCCCAACCGCATTGTGCGCATCATCTCGCCCTTTGCCGGCTGGCTGCTCGCCGTCTGCCTGCACGCCTTGCACAATACTATGGCGGTCTTTTTGGCCGGCGAATTTGGCTTAACCGGTCTCGGCCTCACCCTGCTGGTTGACTGGTCAACGTGGGTGGTCGTTTTGGGGTTAGTGATCTGGGAAATTCGGCGCGAACAGCATCACATCGCAACGTACTTGGCCGAAGAGGTCTCTGCCGGGATTATCTCGCCAGCGCATTACGCAGCAGCCAAATCATTCAGCGGCCAACTGCGCAACCGGACGCGCAGCGCCGCTGCTCGCCGCTTCTACGAAGCGTGTGCTGAACTGGCCCACAAGAAACACCACCTCGCCACCGGGGTCGGCAACCAGCGCAATACCATCGTCCGCATCAATCAACTGCGCCGCGAGATTGCCCAACTCGCCCCTGAAGTGCCAGCAGTGTAAGACCTACCCGCGCAAGTGTTCAGCGATCCGGTGGCGCGTGCGCCGGTACGAGCGGTGGCACAATTCCAACAACAGTCGTTGTTCGGCTTGCACCCGCCGCCGCTCCTCTTCACACTGTTCGGTATGCGCAATCGCTGCCTGCAACTCAGCCGCCATCGCCGTGAGATCCGCCAACGCCTGCTCAGCAAATGGCGGTTGGGGATGCATCAAGCCCAGCACCGCTGCCAACCGGCGTAAACTATTGAGCAGATCGTTCGCTGTCAACGCCCCCGCCGCCGAGTCAGGCTCAAAGAGTTGCAAGTACGGCGCATCAGTACCAACCAGCTCGATCACTTGCCGGCGGACATGGGCATACAAACGCTGCGCACGCACCTCACACTCCCACCGTACCGCCAATGCTGCCCGCCACGCCGCTAATGCCGCCGCACTCTGCTCTTGCTGCTCGGTCAAGATTGCCCGCAGTTGCGTGTGATGCACAAGCTCTTCTTCGGCAAACGGCAACCGGTGGCGCAATTGATCGAGTAGCGTGATGATCTGATTGAGGGGATCAATAGGTGGAGTTTGAAGCATAATGGCTGTCACGGCAGACCTCGCGGCATTCAAGAGGACAGCGATACAACTACAATATATCGTATCGCTATCTTGTGTTGGTCGTCTATAGTACAACAGGTTGATTTTTGGTTAGGACTAGTGCCAGTCTAGGCATTGCATCCAGATCAACCTGTTGTTCGTCAAAGCAGTAGGAACGATTGGTTGCATGCTACAATGATCGCAGCGGCCACTGTAGGATAGATAAGGAGATAGTGATGGGATTGCTCGATCAACTGAGTAAAACCATTTCGCAAGTCGGCGATCGGGCCAAATTCGAGGCCGAAAAGTTTCAGAAGACGACCCGCTTGCAAGGCGAGATTAACGAGTTGCGCCGCCAGATCGATCAGAAGCTGTTGGAATTAGGCCAGCGGGCCTACGATCTGCAACGGGCCGGCCAGATCCATGCCCCCACCCTCGCTGAGCTGGCGGCTGCGCTTGACCAGCTTCGCGCCATGCTGGTTGCCCGTGAAGAAGAACTTAAACAAGCGCAGAATGAGGTTTATATCGAACCCACCCCAGTCACGCAGCCAAAGCCTACCGTGCAATCAGTACCGATCAGTGAAGCTCCCCCAACGGCTGCCGGCCCCAAGATATGCCCGCAATGCGGCTTTCAGATGCCTGCCACCGCGATCTTTTGCCCAAGCTGCGGCACCCGCGTCGGCTAATTGAGGAGTTGATCACTGTGCAATGCCTCAAAGCTTAGCCCTGATCCCTGCTCCCGCGCCAATGAGAGCGGGGCTGAGGGTGAGGATTACCCCTCCCCCAGCGGGGGAGGGGTCAGGGGTGGGGGCAAAGCAGTGCTTTTCCGAGCCATAGCACCCGGCCCTGAAGGGCCGGGCTAGGATGACAAAACCCGCTACGCGGGCTGATGGCCCTCACCCCCTAGCCCCCTCTCCTACCTGACGGTGGGAGAGAGGGAGCCGCGTGGTTGGCGAGAAAGGCACGGTTGAGCGGAACCCCACAGCGCCCCGCTCCCGCGCCGATATGAGCGGCGCCGGGGGAGGAGGGTATTTTTTTACCGCAGAGAGCGCAGAGGACGCGGAGGATGATCAGCATCCCAAAAACCTTTACATCCTCTGCGCCTTTGCGTTTTATCCCTCTGTATTCTTGGCGCCCTTTGCGCCTTTGCGTTCACATCCTTTGCGTCTTTGCCCTCTCTGCGCCTTTGGCGTTGGCCCTCACCCCCCAGCCCCCGCTCCCACCTGACGGTGGGAGCGGGGGAGCCGCGTGGTTGGCGGGAACGGCACGGTTGAGCGGAACCCCGCAGCGTCCCGCTCCCGCACCAAGATGAGCGGGGCTGAGGGTGAGGATTACCCCTCCCCCAGCGGGGGAGAGGTCAGGGGTGGGGGCAAAGCAGTGCTGTTCCGCGCCATAGTACCCGGCCCTTCAGGGCCGGGCTAGGGGGACGAAGCCCGCAGCGCGGGTTGCTGGCCCTCCCCCCAGCCTCCTATACTGCGTTCCTGTATTCTGTCCACCTTTGAACGTGGGCTAAGAGGGAGCGGTTAGAACCGCCCCCTATCGCTCACCTCATCACCACATGAAAAACCCCTTCTTCACGCCATTGTGAAGAAGGGGCAATGGTATGGATTATTGGCTGGGGGACAGGGATTCGAACCCCAACTACCTGGGCCAGAACCAGGCGTTCTACCCTTAAACTATCCCCCATCGTGGTGCCGAAGGTGGGATTTGAACCCACACGAGGTCACCCTCACTACGCCCTGAACGTAGCGCGTCTGCCAGTTCCGCCACTTCGGCATGGCGCGGTTTCCCGACGCGACAACATAATACTACGCTCCCCCCACTTTGTCAAATGGTTGGTGCGAACACCGCAGTGCGCCAACCGCAGCACAATGCGCTTCTGGCGCGCTGCTACGGCGCGCATCACTGCTCCTACGACCGGTCGATCGTTTGCAGGTGTAGCAACAGGTCGGGGTAAATGAGATAGTGTCGTTGCAATGCTGGCGCGTCAATGATCCACACGATGCTGTCGGTCAGCGCCGTCACCGTCATCCGGTACGGTTCACCCCGCAATGCCGCACGCATCCCAAAGCAATCGCCGCTCCGCTCGCTGATGCCGGTCGTCGTACCGGTAAACGCTAATCGCCCCGATACCAGTAAATAGCCAGTTGCGCCAAGCTCGCCCTGCCGGCAAAGGGTTGTCCCCGCCGGAACGGCACGCGGCACAAAATCGAGCGCCAAATCAAGCAACGTCGCCCACGGCAACTGCGCCAACGCCGGTTGTTGCCACAACCATTCGGCGCGGGCAAACGCCTCATGCAACCCTAGCCGGCGCGCCACGCCGGCAAACAGATCAGGCGCAATATGCAGCAATTGCATCTCGCTGTGCGCGCGCATCGTGCTTGTGCGCGGTTCGCCGATCAAGGCCCCCCGCTCACCCAAGCTGTTGCCGCGTCCCAACAACCGCACCAGTTCGCCGCCAACCAAGATTTCGACGATCCCGTGATGGATCACATACGCGCTGCCATCTGAGTGATCGCCTTCGTAGGCGATGGTGTATCCTGCTGGATAGGTGAGCACCGCGCACTGCGCCGCCAGTTCCGCCCGTTCAGCCGCCGGCAAGCGGGCAAAGATCGGGCAAATGGTGAGAGTCTCAAACCGCTGGCGTTGTTCGTCATCGGCCACGACTTCTCCTAACCCCACAACATGCCCGCTCACCGCCACTTCCACCCGGCCAGCCAATTCATTGGCAACTTCCCAATCTTGGCGACTGGTATGGGCCAGCACCAACCGCCGGCTCTTGGCGCTCAGCTCACGCAAGAGTTGCGCTGTCGGCGTGGTGTGAATGGCGCCACCCCCCATATCATGCACCAGCACCTCTACCCCTTCGGCAAACTGGCGCAAAGCGGCCAGCCGCTCGGCGCTGAGCTGGCCGCTCTGATGCAGATGTTCTAACCACGCCTCGTCGTAGCGCATATCACCCGAATAGCCGATCCCCCCCACCCGCACGGCAATGGTCGGGATCGAATGCACCGCGTATGTTGCTTCAAACCGGTAGCCATGCACGTCCAACGGTTGGCCGGGATCAAGCGGGTAGAAGTCGAATAATTCGGCCACTTCCGCCGGCGGCAGATCGAGCATTGCCCCAAGCACGCGCAACAACGAGCGATAGATCGGCTGCGCCGTCACTAACTGCACCCGCTTGCCGCCGGTGAGAATGAGTTCAGGCAACCCAGCAATGTGATCCTCGTGCAGGTGCGAGATGATGACCAAATCAAGTTGGCGTGGCGACAGGCCCAAATGCGCCAATCGCACATTGAGATAGGCCGCTGCGTCGAATAATAACGGTTGGCCGGCCCCTAGATAGGCTAGAAAACAGGTAGTGATGCCGGTCGGGTCAAACCCGTCGCTCCCGCCAATAAACTGTAACGTGATCGTCTGCCGCACCAACGGTCGCGGCGGCGCTACCGCCAAAGGGTGAGCCACACTATTGATCACGGCGGGAACGCGCGCAATCTCGACGCCGTGCTCAAGGAAGCGAAAATCGCTCCCGTCATACTCGATTTGCACTGGCCCTACATCGCCGCCGCCCTCTGCCAACGCGACGATCGTCACCATATCATCAACCGTTGGCGCGCGCCCCAATGGCGGGTAGAACGCTACCGTCGCGCATTCTTGCTGCAACCATGCCCCCGGCCACTCGGCAAGCGCCGCCGGGCCGTTGATCGTTTCGCGCAGTAAGGTGTAGAGCCGTATTGCTTGCGCCGCTGTCACTGTGATGAGTGTGACTTTGCGCTGTTGCCCGAAAAAGTTGGCGTAGATCAGAAACTCGACACTGGCATAGTTGATCCCGCGCCGCACAAATCCGCGCGAACTGGGTTCGCTCCCTGCCGGCGCATCTGGAGGCAAAACAACATACGCCGGCGGCGGCAAACCCTGCGCTAGCAGAAATTTCAAGCTTTCCGGCGGGCTGTTAACCAATATATTGCCGGCTGCTGTGGTCACAACATAGATGTCGTTGGGGAGACAATGCACCCGATCCGTCAGCAAAGGTTTCATACCATTCTCCTGCCGGCAGCCGTTTGCCATTCTGTCTACTTAAACGCCGCCGCCAGCCAAATTGATCCAACCGCGCAGTGTTACTCAATGACCATGCTATAATTGGGTACAGTATAACCTTCTATGACTAAGGAGGCTAGGTACTATGTCCGGCCATTCGAAATGGCATACCATTCGCCGTACCAAAGGCGTGAATGATCAACGTCGCGGCCAGCTCTTTACTAAATTGGCCCGCGATATTACGATTGCCACCCGCGAAGGCGGCAGCGGCGATCCCGATATGAATTTCCGCTTGCGGCTGGCAGTGGAAAAGGCGCGCGCCAATAATATGCCGAACGAGAATATTCAGCGCGCGATTGACCGCGGCTTGGGCAAATCGAACGAAGCCGCCCTCGAAGAGATTTTCTACGAAGGGTATGGTCCCGGCGGCGTTGCCATTTTGATCGAAGCCGCGACCGATAACCGTAACCGCACCAACTCTGAGGTGCGCGCGACCTTCAACAAGAATGGCGGTAACCCCGGCGAGCCCGGTTCGGTGTCGTGGATGTTTGAGCAGAAGGGTTTGATTACTGTTGACCTCAGTGCGACCAAGCGCGATCCCGATGAGCTGCAATTGATCGCGATCGACGCTGGCGCTGATGATGTTGTGGTTGATGACGAGACGCTCGAAATTTACTGCGAGTGGACTCAACTCAACGCCATCCGGCAAGCATTGCTCGATCAAGGTGTGCCGATCAGCAACGCCGAGAAGATCATGCGCGCCAAGACGCTTATCCAACCCGATGAGAAGGATGCACTGGCTGCGCTGCGCTTGATTGAGAAGCTCGAAGATCTCGACGATGTGCAGAAGGTCTATTCCAACCTCGATATTACCGCCGAGCTGGTGGCTCGCTTTGACTCATAACGCGCGGTCAGCAGCAGAGATCACAGACTAGGAGTATTGTGCGCGCGCTTGGGATTGATCCGGGTACCGCAACCATGGGGTGGGGCGTGGTCGAGATCACGGGTGGTCATCTGCGCCTGATCGAGACTGGCGCCCTCACCACCCCCGCAGGCATGCCTCAGCCCGAACGGTTGTTGCAGCTCTATGACGGGTTACGCGCTATTATCGAACGCCTCCGCCCCGATACCGCTGCGGTCGAAGAACTCTTCTTCGGCAAGAATGTCAATACGGCGCTAACCGTCGGCCAAGCGCGCGGAGTAGCGTTGCTGGCGCTCGCCCAAGCCGGTATTCCAGTGCATGAATATAAGCCGCTGGCGGTGAAGCAGGCCGTAGCCGGCTATGGCGGCGCTGATAAGCGCCAAATGCAAGAGATGGTGCGCCTGACGCTTGGCCTGACCGCTGTGCCTCGCCCGGATGATGCCGCCGATGCGCTCGCGATCGCGATTTGTCACGCTTATACCGCGCCTAATCTGCAACGGTTCGGGTTATCGTCGTGAGATGGCCGCCACCGGAGCGCAGCGTTTGCGTCGCGCCGATGCACGCGATAATATGCACTAGAACATCACTTGTTCAAGGTCAACCTTCTGCGTCTCTTTATGGCTATTCCCAATCACCGCTATGGCTTCTCGTCGCCGCCCCGGCGCTCCCGCCGATTTTGAAGAGATCCGTCCCAACCTCTTCCTCATCCACAACCCGGCGCTTGGCCCCGTCTTGCGCGGTGAAGGCGAGCGCGAGGGGTTTCATTTTCACCTCACCAGTTGGCGGCGCGCCGGTCTGCTTGGCCGGCTTGCTAGCCGTGGCTTCGTCACCCTGACCATCCCCGACCGGATCGCCGCCCTCCCCGCGCCGCCATCAACGCAACTCGGCCCGCTACGCCATCTTACCATCAGCGCCAAGCAGCAATTCAGCGTGCTCGATCTGGCCGCACCCAACGGTTGGCGCAACCTACCGGCCAGTCCTGATGGTGCGCTCGAACTGCCAGAAGGCCAGATTGTGCGCCGGCGTCACGGGCGTGGGCCGGCTGATTATCTGCGCATCACGGCCACCGGCTGGCAGGCGCTGCCCGCTGACGAAGCCATCTTGGCTGCTTATGGCCAATTGCCCGCTTCGCCAACACTGCGCCTTGCCCCCACCGCTGAAGGCTGGATACTGCCTGACATCCCGCTGCCAGAGGCGTACCGCAAAGTGCTCGGCATGATCGCGCAATCTCACCCCGCTGGCTGGCTGCTGGCCGGCGAGCTGGCGCGTGAGTGGGGTGAAATGGTAGTAGCCAAATTAGGGGTGAAGGTAAGGGCGGTTCAATGAACCGCCCCTAAAACAGCGAGTGACATCGTGCCGGAGCGGTGCTATGAACCGCCCCTAGCGCATTTACGGCGCGACAAACCGGCCCTGCCACGTCTTGATCTGCGCAATCGTGTCTTGTGCGCGCAAATATGACAGCCGCGGACTCCAATCAGGGTTGAGAATCGCAAACGCCGCCTGCTCGTGGTTCGGATTGCCCTGCTCGCCCCAGAGCACGGCAAAGTTGATGTTCCAGAGGAACATATTACCTACAAACGGGTAATTGTCGTAGACGCGCAGCATCGCTGCCCGGATATACTCCGCCTGCTGCTCAGGCGTCACGTAGTTACCGAACTCATAGCCCGGCGTGTTATTTGCCGTCGCCCAGCCGTACTCGGTAATCCAAATCTCCTTATCACCCATCCCGTACTGTTCCATCCACTTGCGCACATTCTCGACGTGGCGGAAATAGTGCGTCTCGTGGTCATTCCAACAGCGATCGGGCGCCGGCTGGCAACCGGGAATATAACTCGGATTATCAGGCCAGAGTGTGTCGGGCGGATTCGCCGCGCCACCCGGATGCACCGCCTGCACGTCGAAGTAGTTGCGCACTTCACCGTTGTTATAGGTGTACATCAGGCGGTAAAACTCTTGATCCGAAAGCGCAATCGCCGGATTCGTTACGCCGCTCGACGACGACGCAGCCGCAAGCACGATCGCATCCGGCTTCAGCGACTTAATCCGGGTGTACGCCGCCTTCAGAATCTCAACATAGTGCCCCACATCCTCCGGCACGATTTCGCCGCCGTTTTCAACCGCCAGATTCGGCTCGTTCCAAATTTCATACGCCTGAATCTTATCACCGTAGCGGCGCACCATCTGCTCAAGGAAATTGGCCAGCGTCTCAGGGTCGTCGGGTAAGCCATTAGTTGCATTGTAGGCGGTCGGCGACCGCACCACATTCACCAACAACTTAATCCCAAACCGGTTAGCGGCGTCCACAATCCGATCCAACTCATCCCAGCCATAGATGCCCTTGACCGGATCCTCGATATCCATCCAGACCACTTGCTGGCGGAACCAGTCGAAACCGGCGTTTTTCGTCAATTGCAACACCCGATCGCGATCGGTGTAATAGAGGTGGCCGACGATGCCAAACTCAAGATAATCAGGATTGACCGGTACTGGCGTCGGTTCCGCTGGGGTCGCCGTCGATTCGACCGGCGCTGCGGTCGGCGCCGCCGTGGGCACAGCGGTCGGCGCCGTCGCGGTATCAGGCGTCGCCACAACCGCCGCCGTCGGCACATTACTCACTGGCGGGTTGGCCGGTTGTCCGCCACATGCTGCCAATAAGGCCGCCAAGAGCATCAAAATCAATACCAGCGCCGGCCAGCGCCGGGAATGAAACCGTTTCATACGTACCTCGACATATCATGTTGTGGTCAAAGACCTACGATGGGGGTAAGACACGTCTTGCCCCTATTAATCCTTCGGCATCGCCTGAATGGCAAACCAAGCTGGACGCGGGCTCCAATCGCCATTGATCACGCCAAACGAGGCTTGTTCGTGCAACTCATTACCTTGCGCCCGCCACGGCACAGCAAAGTTCAAGTTCCAGAGAAACATCGCCCCCACCCACGGCGCATACTCACGGCGACCGATCTGGAAGGCGCGCACGATCCACTCAGCCTGTTGTTCAAATGAGATCGAGTTGCCGTACTCGTAACCCGGCGTATTATTGCGCGTCGCCCACCCAAACTCGGTAATCCAGATCTGCTTGTCGGCCAGACCGTTCTGCACCAATACATTGCGAATGTCTTCAATCCGGCGGAAGTAGAATTCGCGGCTGGTGCGCCATTGTGGACCGGGGCCGGGCCGGTCAGGCCAGAGTGTGTCAGGCGGATTGTAGTGGCCGCCCGGATGCACGCCAATTGCGTCAACATTGGCGCGGAACTTGGGGTTTGACGCCATCGAGCGCATATACGACGTATCGCTCAACGCGATATTGGGATTGTTGGTCTCGGTGCTAGTTGGCGCGCCGCTGACCACAATCGCCATGGGGTCATTGGCCTTGATCGCCTTGTAAGCGACTTCAAGCAGATCAACGTAGTAGCTCGCATCAGCCACCCGCCCGCCAACACCACCATCGCGAGCGCAATCGCCACCGTTTTCACAAGCGCGGTTCTGTTCATTCCAGATCTGATAGGCTTGCACCCGCCCCTTGTAGCGTTTCGCCATCTCGCCCATAAAATAGGCGAAATCCTTGAAGTTTTCGCGCCGCGGCATACCGTTGCTGCCATTGGCTGTCGCCCAACTAGGGGCTGCAACCACGCTGATCAACAGATTCACGCCTTGGCGGTTGGCATCAGCCACAATGTCATCCAGCTCGGCCCAGTAGATCGCCCCCGAACGATCGTGCAAATCCATCCAGCGCACCTGCTGGCGGATCCAGTAGATACCAGCATCGCGGCTCATCTGCAACACGCGGTTGCGATCTTGCCACGCCGTGCCCTGCCCGTAGAGATGCGCATTGAAGCCATAGATAAACGGGCGCGGCAACGACTGGTCAGGTGGGCGATAGTTAAACGCCGGATTGTTACGATGACGTAAATCGCGATATTCATTCCCCAACAAGCCGAGCAGAATGCGATAGCGCGGGTCGGGCTCATCGGGGTGCCACTCCATGCGTTGGCGCTCGAAATACTGCACCCAGTAAACCTCGCCAGTCGCCTGATTGCGCTCTTGGAATTGCTCGGAGAGCGGATAGCCAAACACCTCAAGGCCGCCATTGTTGAGCCAGAAGGTACGGAATGGGGCCGGACTATCGCGCAACGTATGGCCGGTCTGCGCAAACCATGTGCCGTCACCCGGATCGGGTACACGCTGGAAGGGCGGTTCATTCTCGCGCCCTTGTACTAACCGGCTGCCCAACAACCGGCCCAAAATGTAGTAGCGATTATTCTGGATGCCGAAGTTTTCGGGGTGTTCTTCGAGGATGGCACGCTCGAAATACTGAACGCGATAAAACTTGCCCGGCTCGGTAAAGCTCTCTTCGATAAACGGCTCTGAGATCGGGTAGCCGAGTACAAAGAGCGCATTAGGCGTATTCTTCCACGCCTCTAGAAACCAATTGACCGCGCTATGCCCGGTTTCGGGAAAATAGCGGGCCTGATACGGCGGATAGGTATCGGGCACACCGCCCTGCGCTGCACCGGGCTGAGGCCATGCCAGCAATGAAACCGCCAATACCAACAACCCCAGCGCAGCAAAGATCCGTCGTGTCATGCAGTATCTCCCTTACTTCATCACTCCGCGCCATTGCGGCATGATCGCGATGATCAGCCTGCTTCGTCTATGGTAGCTAATCTCCACCGAAACCGAACTGATCCTTCCCTGATACGTGACTGGCAAATCACATACAAGCTGAGACGATCTTCGGTGAAGAGCCACGGCGATTATACCCGCCTGTCTGATTCAACGTCAAGCGCATAGCAGCGGTTCCCGGCGCCTGCACAGCATGCTAAGTAATACCTCTAGCCCTTTCCAATCGCACAAGCGCAAATCCCCCAATGCAACAAAACCCCCGCCCCAAACGTACAATGGGCAACACGTACCAGCCGCCACGCTCAGCATCCCCAGCGAAATGGAGATCGTATGAGCAACTCATTACAGACGCTCAGAATCATCGCTGCGTATTTCATCTCAGCCACGATTTGGAGCCTTTTCAACATCCATGGTTTCGCGCTTACTCTCCGGCAAGCTAGCGGGCAAGTGGCGGCACAATGGCGTGGTCTCCGGCGCGGCGTTGCATATCATGAGACCTTTGCCGTGCAATTACCGTTTCACGGGCGCTGGAAGGTGTTCAACGGCGGAGTCACTCCCCAGACATCTCATTCTTGGGGCCTTATTAGCCAGCGGTATGCGTATGATTTTGTGATTATCGATGAAGCGACCGGGTTGACCTATCGCGGCGATCCACGCCAACCGGCCAACTACCTCGCGTTCGGGCAGCCAGTGCTGGCCGCCGCCGATGGCATCGTCGTCGCCGTGCGCAACGACATTCGCGACGATCCCCGCGCTGGTACGGGCTGGATCGATGTCACCACGCCAGATTTGCGCGGGAATTACGTCATCATCAAGCATCACGAGCACGCCTACACCCTCTATGCCCACTTGCAGCAGGGCAGTGTCTGCGTAACCACTGGCGAGACGGTGCGCGCCGGCCAGCCGATCGGCGCCTGCGGCAACTCTGGTCATTCCAGCGAACCGCACCTGCACTTTCAATTGCAAGATCGAGCCGACTTCTTTACCGCCATCGGGCTGCCGATCGCCTTTCGCCATGTGCTGCGCAGTGACCGCAACGGCACAGCTTGCCTTGCCCACGGCTTCATCCAGCGTGATCAGACTGTGGAGCCTGCTCAAGCAGACTGCCCCGTACAGACCGTCGAAACAGTCGCCGTCGCCAAACCGACGGTTGGTGAATTCATTGGGGGAATGGTGATCTTCGGGTTAGTCATACTCGGCCTCTTCGCGATCATCGCACGCATCATTGAGGCCGTGATCTGACAGCGCCGTCTACAACTCAACCGGCGCTTGCACCCGTGTGGCTTGGCGCAAGCGGGGCGACTGTTCCCACAGCCGTTCGCGCCGCATCATTGCCACGAAGACATCAACGATCTGCGCATCCCAATGACTGCCTCGCCCACGTTGAATGACCTGTAGCGCCTGTTCGGGATCAAGCGCCGCGCGATAGGCGCGATCGGCAGTCAGCGCCTCGAAGGCATCGGCGACTGCCAAAATCCGCGCGCCGAGCGGAATTTCATCACCCCGCAGACCCAACGGATAGCCATTGCCATCGACGCGCTCGTGGTGGGCCGCAATCAGCGGCAATATATCGCGCAATCCGTGAATCTGTTCGAGGATACGCACCCCGATTTGGGGGTGGCGGCGCATTTGGAGCAACTCTTCGGCAGTCAGTGGCCCCGCCTTGAGCAAGACATCGTCACGCACCCCGATCTTGCCAATGTCATGCAGCAACCCGGCATAATGAATCCGCTCGATTTCAGCCTCGCTCAGGCCCAATTCCATCGCCAAGCGGACGGCATAGCGCGTGACTTGGCGCGAGTGGCCGTATGTATAGGCATCACGCGCCTCGATAGCGCCTGCCAGCGCCGCAATCATCTGCTCGTATTGATCCTTGAGCGCGCGGTACAGCCGGGCATTGTCAAGAGCGGCGGCAATCTGCGACGCAAAGACTTCGATCAGGTGCCGTTCGGCGGCATCAAAGGGCGGCTGTTCATCAGAGCGCGCCAAATCAAGCATACCAATCGCCCGATCGCGACTGCGCAACACCACTTCGATCGAGCGTCCCTGTGATGTGGCTGGCAAGGCGACGAGGCTACGATGAGCAGCAGACAGCGTCTGTTCATCAACCGCAGCCAAGCGCAGATGATGGCCCGCCGCGGAACCGATCAGCACCACTAAGGTCTCATCATTGGCATCAATCAGCGACAAACCGATATGGATGGGCGCAAAACGCCGGCCTACGAACTCGACCAAACGAGCGGTCTGCTCTTCAATATCAAGTGAGGTAGCGATCGCTTGGCTAAACTGATACATCAACACCAGATCCGACAACCGTTCTTTCTCACGCCGGATCCGGCGTATCTCCAACGCCGTGCGGATCGTTTTTTGCAACTGCTCGGCATCAACCGGCTTGGCGATGTAATCAAGCGCACCGAGTTTCAACGCCTCGCGCGCCGTTTCAACCGTCGCATTCGCCGTCATGACAATAACGTCGGTGTCGAGATAGTGAGTGCGCAGATGGTGGATTAAGGTAATGCCATCGACGTGCGGCATTTGAAGATCGGTCACCACGAGATCAAAGGGTTGCTGTTGCAGAATTGTGAGCGCCGCCAGCCCATGCTCGGCGACAACCACGTCATAGTCACGGCGCAGGAGGAGACGGCAAAACTCGCGGATATTGGTCTCATCTTCCACAACGAGGATCCGGGGGCGGGCAATCGGAGAGGGACTTGCATAATCCGCCATATGAGAGGCTCCTCAGATCGACAATAGGCAGGCGCAGTGCATGATCAATTACTACCCTAAGGTAGTATAACCATGCCAACGTTGCACCAAGACTACAGCGGCAACGTGGCTGATGACAATATTGCCATTAGCATGTGGATTTGGCGCGCCGCCCATCAGCCCGTGTGCAGCGCCGGCCCTCACGATTCCGCTTGATTACGGCGAGCGAAGTAATTTTGCAACCGCCGCTCAAGCTCATCAAAATCGAACGGTTTGGTTAAATATTCGTTCACACCAGTGCGGAGGGCATTCTTCTCGGTGTCGGGGGTGCCGAAGGCCGTCACCATAATGACATAGATTTGCGAGCGATTCTGGCGAAGCGTGCGCACCAACTCGATGCCACCCATGCGCGGCATATTCATGTCGGTGATGATCACATCACAATCATGAACCGCCAACTTCTCAAGGGCATCAATCCCATCTTCGGCTTCGATGACATCGTAGCCGCTATTCCGCAGCAAAAACCGGTACAACCGGCGTGTTGCGGCATCATCTTCAACAACCATGATTGTGGGTGGCACGGCGCACTCTCCTCGGCTGCTGGGTTCGCCCTAACTGACGTGAGCCAGATTCTCTTTCAGGATCGCGGCTGAACGCTGGAAGAGCGCAATTTCTTGTTCCGACAAGGGCAAATTGAGCACTTCTTCCGCGCCATCGCGCCCGACGATCGTCGGCAAGCTGATTGCAATCCCGGTCACGCCATACTGGCCGGTCATCAGGCTACTAATCGTCATGACCGTATGTTGGTCGCGCAGCACCGCTTCAGCAATCGAAAGCAAGCCCAAACCAATCGCGTAATAGGTTGCTCGCTTGCGCTTGATAATCTCATACGCGGCATTGCGCGTCTGTTCGAGAATGGCATCGAGCGCCGCTTGATCGTACCCCTGCCCATTAGCGCCGACAAAATCGACCAGCCGGACGCCGGCGATATTTGCCAAGCTCCAAAGCGCTAGCTCGCTATCACCATGTTCACCGACAATATAGGCATGCACCGAGCGCGGATCAACCCCATAATGCTGGCCGAGCAAGTACCGGAAGCGGGCGGTATCAAGGATCGTGCCCGACCCGATCACCCGATTGGCTGCCGGGCCAGCAATCTGGGCGCCGATCGTGGTGAGAATGTCAACCGGGTTGGTGGCTACCACAATAATGCCATCATCGTTGGCGGCAAGAATGGCTGGGATGATCTCGCGGAAGATGGCGGCATTGCGGCCAAGCAGGTCGAGGCGGGTTTCACCGGGCCGCTGGTTGGCGCCGGCAGCGATGACGATCAGGTCTGCGCCGGCTAGATCGGCGTAGGTGCCGGCATAGATCCGCATCGGGCGCACGAAGGGCAAGCCGTGGTTGAGATCCATCGCTTCACCTTCGGCGCGGGCATGATCAATATCAATCAGCACCAACTCGTTGGCAAGGCTACGCTGCATCAGCGCATATGCAAAGGAGGTGCCAACCATCCCTGTGCCCACCACGCCAACTTTGCCGGTGCGTTTCCGTAAACTCATGCGCAACCTCCTGTCACTTTCCTTTTTAATCATACCATATCGCACTAGAGGTTGCGCATCTGGCGCCGGTAATCGACCGATGTCATCAATTTGTTATCTGTGGCAAACATAAGAAGGCCGGATCATCATCCGGCCCTTGCGCTGATTGCACCCACTGTCTGCCTTTTCGCAGACCTTAACGATATGCCGCAAGATCGCGCTCTTCGATCGTGGGCATATACCGCGCCATTTCAACCATTTTAAAGATTTTCTGGTGATGTGGCGTCACATTCATCGCAAAGAGTTGATACCCCGATTTGCGCGCATTCACGACAAATTTCAGCAATGCTGAAATACCGGCTGAATTGATAAACGAGACTTCACTAAAATCGAGCACGGTAATTGGACGCATCTCTTGGCATTCAGCAGCAATGGCGGCAGCCGAGATTGCATCAACGCTCGTGGTCAGGATGTGGAGCACCACCACATCACCAAACTCTTCCCGTCGAATAATGTCGCTCATTGTTGCCGATCCTTCCGATACAAACGGAGCGTAAGCACCGTCCCTTGCTGTGATGAATCCACTTCGTAATCGTCCACCAGCGCGCTAATCAGGTACATCCCGAAGCCGCGCAAGTAACCGGCATCGAGCCGTTCATCATCAATCACATGCCGCGAGAAATCGAGCCGTTCCACCCCGCCGCCCTGATCGCTGATCCGGATTTCGAGCTTATCGCCGTCGATATCAAAGATCACACCGACGAGCTTCGCCGTATCACCGCGGTTGCCGTGATCAATCGCATTATTAACCGCCTCACTCACCGCAAGTTTCAGATCTTCGACTCGTTCCGGGCTCAGGCCGGCGGCGCTGCCGATTTCAGCCGCACTGGCGCGCACCACTCGTTCGAAGATCGGAATTGACGGAATTCGCAGCTCTACTCGTTGCATGCTTGTGCCTCTACGCGCGTTGCTCGATTCGCACCAATCCTAGTGTAGCGAACGGAGCGAACCAGAGTATTGCCAAATTACGAGGAGAGACGAGAGGTCGAAGGAGAACGTGGCCGTGTCACTCCATTCATTGTCGCCGTCTGGCGCACGAGATGATCGTAGCGGCGCAGGTAGGCTTTGCCCAGCGACGTATTGCCAACTTGCAGATAGCAGGCGCCGAGGTAATAGAGCGCTTGCGCATGGCGCGGATTGCGGCGTAGCACCTTTTCAAACAGCGGGATGGCGCGCGCCGGCTCAAGCAATTCTTTGTAACAGAGGCCGAGCATAAACTGCGTTTCCAGATCGTCGGGCCACTGTTCGAGCACCTGCTGAAATTCGCGCGCTGCGAGATCGTAGCGACCGCGCCGGATGTACATGTAACCTAGATCAAAGCGCAACGAATGGGCATCAGGGGCTAATTGAACTGCTTTGCGCCACGCAGCCAGCGCCCACGTATCACGCCCCAACGAGTTATAGACGAAACCAAGCAGGTAGTGAGCCTGCGCATCGGTAGGCATCAGTTGCACAGCACGCTCGAACGCGCGTGCCGCCTGCGCATTCATCCCCATATCATAGAGGAGTTTGCCCATCTGTAAGAAGAGCTGGCCGTGGTGCGGGTTGAGACGGGCGCAAGCGAAGAGAATTTCGTAGGCCTGTTTCGGCTTCTTTTGCAACCGCAAGATGGCGCTCATGCGCAAGCGGGCATCGACATAGTGGCGATGCTGCGGCGGCACCTGTTCGTATTCCTCGTAAGCTTCTTCAAACCGGCGCTGGCGGGCGAGCAGGTTGCCCAACAAGTAGCGCGCAGCGTATTCTTGTGGCCGCCATTGCAACAACGCGCGATAGATCCGTTCAGCCTCTTCTTCGTAGCCTTGTTGCTTGAGGGCTTGGCTTAAGCGGTAATACCACTGCGCCACCTCTTCTTCGCTGCGGTTGACCAGCGGTTCGTCGGGCACCGGCTCCGGCGAGACAAAGGTCGGCTCGACCCGCAACGCTTCAGCAAAGCAGCGCTGGGCCAATTCGTGCGCGCCGTGACTCTGGTGCATCAAGCCCATGTAGTAGCGCGGTTCGGCGGCTTGCGGGCGGGCGTTGCAGGCGCTGCTAAAGTGAATGTACGCCCTCCCGGCGTCGTCAATCCGCTGGTAGCAGCGGCCAAGCGCAAAGTGGGCTTCGTAGAGGTTGGGGTTGTGTTCGAGCGTCTCTTTGAACGCGGCAATCGCCCGATCGATCTGGCCAAGCGCGGCAAACGCTACCCCAAGGTTGTAGTGCGCTTCAGCCAATTGCGGATCGGTTTGCACTGCCTCAAGATACTCGCGCAACGCCTCTTCCCAATGATCCTGAAACGCGAGCGAATTGCCGATATAGAGGTAGATGATGGCCCGTTCTCGCTCGTAGATTTGGGCCTGCTCTTCACCATCAACATACGCGGCGATGAGCGCTGCTTTGAAATGTTCGATCGCATCGGCATAGGCCGCGCGCAGGTATGAACGCATCCCCTGACTAAACGCTGCCCCTAGCCGTGTGCCGGTCATGAAACGCTCGCTACCGCTAAAGGTGTCAAGGTCGAGGGGCATAAATTGGAGTTCGTTCGTTGATGCCATGGCTCACCTCGGCGACCAGACAGATGCTGATTTCTACTATAACATGCCCCTCGCCCTCCGTATATTGGAGAATCGTCATTTAGAAGTATACGACAGTATATAGTTTTCTTCACGATCGGCGTCATTGGGGCAGGCGCGCGCACCTGCCCCAACCACGCTAACCCGGCGATTACGCAACCTCGCGGTAATCATCTAACGTCAATCGGATCTGTTGGATCAATTCGCGCGCCAAGCCACGGCCCAACATGGCCTGCGCCGGTGCTTGCAGGCGGGGCAACAGTTCGCGCCATGCCTCAGCGTCAGCCGGAATGTCGCCGGCAAAGAGGGTATCCCATAACGGTTCGAGGCGATCACTGCCGACGACATCCGCGACGACGCTGCGGATTTCCGCGGTGAGATCGAGCAAGCGCCGCCGCAAAATCACCATAGTCATATCATCGCTCAGCACGCCGTTTGTCCACGCCCGCACTTCATGCACGAGCGCCGCAGCCAGCGCGCGCGGTTTGCGCTGCGGTTGGGCCATGACCAACTCAGCCAGCCGCTCGAAACCTAAGATTTGACCATCAGGGCTCTCGGCTTCGATCAGGCCATCGGTATAGAGCAACAGGCTCTCGCCGGGGGCAATGGCGGCGCTTAACTCAGTATATTCGCTCTCATAATCCACTCCTAACGGCAACCCGCTGACTTCCAGCTCGCGCAGCTCATCAGTGACTATCAGCGGAAAGGTATGCCCGGCGTTGGCGCAACAGATCACGCCGCTCCGCGGTTCGAGCTGCAAGTAGAGCATGGTCACCATGCCATGCGGAATCTCGCTCAACACACCGCGATTGACGGCAGCCAGCGTGGTCGCCGGATCAGCGTTACGGCGCGCTTCGTGCCGAAAGACAGTGCGCGCCACCGCCATGCGCAAGGCGGCGGGCAAGCCCTTGCCGCTGACATCACCAATCATGATGCCGTGCCTCCCATTAGCCAACGGCAAAAAGTCGTACAAATCACCGCCAAGATCGCGAGCCGGCAGCGAAATGGCCGTCACTTCCCAGCCGGGCAGGTGCGGCGCCGCCTCTAACAGCAAGCCCTGCTGAATATCGCGGGCCAATTGCAATTCTTGTTCGATCTCGCGCGCCCGCCGCTGGGCCGCTTCATCAATGACCGGCGCTGGCATCGGCGGCGGCGGCGGTGGCGGATCAGGAGGTGCGGCGCTGCGCCGTGCGGTGATCAGGCTACGCGGGTGATGGGCCAAGAGACTCGGCCACACCCGCCGCCGGATCACGAGTTCGGATAACACACGACCGTTACGGGCAGCCATTTAACGCTCTCCATCGAGCCGGTCGATCCAACGCCGGCAACTCTCGGCCAGCCAATGGGCAGCCACGCCTTCAAGCAGGTGATCGGGCGGCAACGTGGCCAACAATCGCTCTGCATTCCGGTATTCACGCACTGCATCCGTCATCCGTCCCGTTTGGCGGTAGCACTCGGCAAGGTGAAACGCCACCAACGGCGACTCGGTGCTCAAATAGCGCGCCCGCTCAAAATGGCGAATGGCCAACGGCAGTTGTTGCTGCCGCTCGTAAATCAACCCCAGCAAGATGTGCGCCTCAGTGACCAATGGATTCAATTCGAGTGCGCGGCGCGCTTCGGCCAACGCCAGATCGAGATCGCCCCGATTAGCATGGGCCTGCGCCGCCAATGCCAACACTGCCGGCGCGTGGCGTCCGGCCAACGGCGCGCGGGCAAACAAGTCGAGCGCCGCCTCAAGCTGCCCACTGTCAATCAAGCGCCGGCCCTCGTGTACCACCGTCTCATCGGTAAACAGTGGCGCCCCCACCCCCGCTTGCACCGCCGGACGCAACCGACCCGATCGGGGAGATGAGACGGGCCGTTTATCCGCCGGCGCCACCGTTGCGCGCTGCCGTGGCGGATCTTTCCGGTACAGAAACGCGCCATCAACCGCCACTGGGCGTAGCCGGTCAAAAATGTTCCACAACGTTTCAGAAAAACCCAAACAGAGCGTACCGCCCTCCGCTAGAATATCATAGAAGCGCGCCATGAGAGTCCGGCAGGTATCGATCGAGAAGTAGATGGTCACATTTTGGCAAAAGAGAATGTGTGTCCCTCGCGCCGCCAACGGAAACGGTTCGAGCAAGTTATGCTGTGCAAAAGTTACCAACCGGCGCACCCGTTCATGGACAGCCAAGCCGCCTTCAGCAGGAACAAAGAAACGGGCGCGTTGCCCCGGCGTGACATTGGCCAGCGTCCGCCCGCGATAAACGCCATGGCGCGCTTTGTCGAGCGCGGCCGCGCTGAGATCGGTGGCCAGAATCTCGACCGGGCGCGGCAGCGGTTCCCCTAGCGCCTCGAGCGCAGTGATCGCAATCGAATAGGGTTCTTCACCGGTAGCGCAGCCAGCGCTCCAGATTTTGATCGGCGCTCCCGGCGGCAAGGTTGCGTGCAAGGCGGGCAACAAGGTTTTGCGCAGCGCCTCAATATGGGGCCGATTCCGAAAGAACACCGTCTCGTGATTGAGCAACAACTCAGCCAGTTGTTGCAATTCAGCCCGATCGGCGCTCAACGCCAGATCAGCCACGTACTGCGCCGGCGCGCGCCGCACTGCCTCAGCGCGCCGTTCGACCGCACTGCGTAACGTCATCAGCCGCGCATCGTCGAGCAACACGCCACAGTAGCGCGCCAACAAATCGCGCAAGGCGCTCAGCGATTCAGGCGGCAGTGTCATACAATGCTCGCAGAAGCAGAAAACCGTTCACGCAACACGGCAAGAATCTGATCGGGCGACAAAACTAGTTCCGCCGCTCCTAATTCAATCGCCGCCCGCGGCATGCCGAAGATGGTGCAACTCGCCTCATCTTGGGCGATGGTCAGGCCGCCAGCCCGCCGGATAGCGCGCATGCCCACTGCGCCATCGCGTCCCATGCCGGTGAGCAAGACCCCTACCGCACTCGCGCCGTACAATTCGGCCACCGCCGTCATCGTAATATCGATCGATGGCCGTTGCAGCAACAGCGGCGACATGCTCAGCCGCACCGTCCCATCAGGTTTGATCAGCAGATCAGCCCGATCAGGTGCAAGCAGGGCCACGCCGGGGCGCACCGGCCTCCCCTCGGCAGCCAGTTCGATCGGAATGGCGCTCGCTTCGGCGAGCCATTCGGCCATCCCGGCGCCAAAGCCCTGCGCGATATGCTGCACCACCAACACTGCCGCCGGGAACTGCGCCGGCAAGCCGGCCAACAATTGGCGCACGACCTTGGGGCCGCCGGTAGAAGCGCCTATCACGATCACCGGAAAGTGACCGGGAGCGATCCGCGGCCCACGCACATGATGCGGCGTGTCAGCGAGCGCGTTGTCGAGTTCGGGTGGCGGGTGGCGCCGCCCGCGCAGATGAGTGACCACCTTCACCCGCGCTAGCAACTTCACGCGCCGGATCAACATGCGGCGCAGATGATCAAGCGATCCGCTATCGGTTAAGCTTGGCTTCTCCATAACCTCGAGCGCGCCGGCGGCCAACGCTTCAAATGAGGTGTTGGCGTCTTGCCCGCTGACCGCAGCCGACAAGACTAGAATCGGCGTCGGATGGTACGCCATAATCTGGCGCGTCGTCTCGACGCCATCGAGCACCGGCATGCGCACATCGAGCGTGATCAGATCAGGGCGAAGTTCGGCAGTCAGCGCGATCGCCGTCTTGCCATCGCCGGCCTCACCGACAACCCGAATAGCCGGATCGCTTTCCAGCATTTGGCGCAGCAAGCGCCGCATCAGCGCCGAGTCATCGACGATCAGGATGCGCAGCGGGTTGGTCATGGGTATCTACTCGCCGGGTATGCCGCCGATTGGCTGCGCTGCTATTCCATATCTAACACCAACCGCACCCGATTAGGCAGATTGAGGAGATCGATGTCTTTGTTCAAATAATCATCAACGCCAGCCTCAAACGCGGCACGCTTGTCATCCGACGAGGTCAGCATAATGATGCGCAAATCGTCAAGGGCCGGATTCTCGCGAATGCGCCGGCACACCTCGTAGCCATCAATGCCGGGCATTTGCACATCGAGCACCAGCAGATCGGGCGGCTCGGCGGCAATTGCCGCCAGCGCCTCTTCACCGCTATGCGCAAGCTGAACGGTGTAGCCATACATCTCGAGCCGCATTTTGACAATGTCAGTAACGAGACGGCTATCATCGACGACCAGAATGGTTGGCATAGCTACTCCTCGTGGCCGAGCAGTTGCTGAATCACGTTCAGCAAGCTGTCTTGATTAAACTGGCTCTTCACGATGTAGGCCTGCGCCCCTGCTTCGAGACCACGGCGGCGATGTTCTTCAGAGGCAAGGCTGGTAATCAGCACGACCGGCAGTTCCGAGAGGGCTAACTCGCGCCGGATCCGAGTCGTGAGGGTAAATCCATCGACACGAGGCATCTCAATATCGCTCACAACCAGATCGTAGGCGGTTGAGCGAAGCCTGTCAAGAGCGTCGGCCCCATCAATTGCAGCAGTCACATCGTAGCCAGCCGATTGCAGAATGCTGCGCAAGAGTTCGCGGGTCGTGAATGAGTCATCAACCACGAGTAAGCGTGCTCGCCGCGGTTCATCGCGCAGCGACTGGCTGAGCACTGGTAGCGCTGCCGTGCGCCGCGCGCCGCCTTCGATGAGTTGGAGCGGATTGATCAGCAAGGCGAGACCGCCATCACCGAGTTGCACCGCGCCACTCAAGGCCGGACGGCGGGCAAAGAGCGGGCCAAGCGGTTTGACGACCGCCTCACGCTCGTCGAGCAGATCGTCCACCAACAGGGCAATACGCCGTTGGCGCGCATTGAGCAACAGCGCCGGTGCGCGCGGATGGCGCGCCAGCGGCGAATCGACGTTCATGCCTAACAGTTCCGCCAATGACAGTAGCGCCACGGTGCGTTGTTGGTAGGCAATGGTCGGTTGGCCATCGATCAACTGCACCTGATCGCGCCGCACCCACAGAATACCCCGAATCGTCGCTGCCGGCAATGCTAATATCTGGCGACCAGCCTGCACCAACAACACCCGGCTAGTGATCAACGTGAGCGGGATGGTTAGGGTGACGGTTGTGCCTTGGCCTACGGTCGAATCGACCCGTACCTGCCCGCCGAGTTCGATCAGATTGGCGCGGACGATGTCCATCCCAACGCCGCGGCCTGAGATCTCGGTCACGGTGCGGGCGGTCGAAAAACCCGGCTGGAAGATCAAATCTAGCGCTTCTTGCGTATCGAGTTGATGTGCCCGTTCGGCGGCCAGCATCCCCAGCTCCACCGCCCGCCGGCGCACCCGCTCGGGATCAATCCCGCGCCCATCATCGCGGATCTGGATGCGCACCTCATTGCCAGCCGGCTCGGCGCTGATCTGAATCAAACCGGCGGGCGGCTTCCCGGCGGCAACCCGCTCATCCGGCGCTTCTAGACCGTGATCCACCGCATTCCGCACCAGATGCACCAGCGGGTCGCTGATCAATTCCAGCACCTTCCGGTCGAGTTCGGTCGTCTCACCGCGGATCTCGATCGTCGCCTGCTTGTTCGTCGCCGCTGCCAGATCACGCACAAGGCGCGGTAAGGAATTGAAGATCGTCGCAATCGGCAACAGCCGCACCGCCATGACCTCTTGCTCAAGGTCTTTGACCAGCATCTGCTGGCGAGCCAGATGGCGATCAAGCCGGTCGCTCTGGCGCTGGGCAAGATCGGCCAGCGCCGCCTGCGCATCGCGCAACGTCGCCAGACGCGCATCCAGCGCCTGACGCTGGGTGGGTGAAAACCGCAACCGGGCCAATTCACGTTCAAGCGCCTGCACCGCGCGCTGTTGGCGCTCCACCGCCTCTTGCAAGCGATACAGTTCTTGCCCAACCTCCCCTAGCCACTGCTGATTAACCGCCAACTCGCCGGCCAGATTAAACAGCCGGTCGAGCCGATCGACCCGTACCCGCACGGTCTGGCGGGTTGCGCGTGGCGCCGTTTCAGCCAGCGCCGGCGGTGATTGCGACGCGACTGCCGATGGTGGTTGCGGCTCGGCTGCCGGCTTAGCCGGGCTAGCAGCGCCCAACGCTTGCACGATCTCAGGCACGGCAGCCAGCGCCGGGGCCGGCATCTGGGGCGCCTCAGCCGCCAACTGTCCAATCAGGTCGCCGCCGCGCAGCAGCAAATCAACCAATGGTCGATCGAGCGCGCGCCGCTCTTGACGGATCTCACCTAACACGTGTTCAAGCGCATGCGCCACCTGCGCGATCGGATCGAAGCCGAGCATCCGGGCCGACCCCTTAATCGTATGCACAGCGCGAAAGGCGCGATCTAACTCGCTGCGACGCAGCGTTTCGCCAGCTTGCCCCTCGATCGCCAGCAACGCATCATTCAAGACGCGCAGGTTGTCAGCCGTCTCATCACGAAATTGGGTGTAGAAACTCGTCAGATCCATACGTTGTCAGCGATCCCGCCACTGCGAGGGGCGATCATGATCAATATTCGCAATCCCGTGCAGACGGGCCGCGATGGCAGTTAGCTTTGCGGCTGACTCGGCCATCTGGCGCGCGCTCAGCGCCGACTGACGGGCCACCTCGGCAATCTCGCGCATCGTCTCCACCACCTGCTCGCTGGCGCTCTGCTGCTGCGCCGTCGCCAAGCCAATTTCGGCAGCCGCCTGCGCCGTCCGTTCAGCTACCATGACAATGTTATCCATCACTTGCCCAGCGCGATGGGCCAACTCCACGCCGCGCTCCACTTCTTTGCTGCCCTCTTCGGCAGCCAACACTGCGGCACTGGTTGCCTGCCGGATCTCGGCAATTACCCCCTTCACCTCTTTGGCGGCGGCCAACGTGCGGTTAGCCAAACTCTTCACTTCGGCGGCGACAACGGCAAAACGACGGCCATACTCACCGGCGCCAGCCGCCTCGATCGCGGCATTCAGCGCCAGCAGATGCGTTTCATCTGAAATATCGTCAATCAGATCAATAATCTCGCCAATCTGCTGCGACCGTTCGCCAAGACCGAGCACACGGGTTGAGATGTCTTGCACCCGCTGGCGGATGCGCTCCATCGCTTGAATGCTCTCGTCAACCGCATCTTGGCCGCTGCTAAGCTGTTCGAGCGTCTGCTGCGCCGCTTCCGAGACATGCTCGGCAGCCTGCGCAATTTGGCGGGCCGTGCTGCCCAACTCCTCAATCGTGGTCGAGACTTCCGAAACAGCGCTCGCCTGCTCACTGGCGCCGCCGGCCTGTTGTTGCGAATTGGCTTGCAGCTCGGCTGCCGCTGCCGCCAACTCACTGCCCAACTCAACCTGCTGGATATTCTTCTCCATCAACGTTTCAGTATTGCGCAACAGCTCTTCAGCGCGTGAATGCGACTCGGCCAGCGCCCGGCTCAAATCGCGGCTACTCAGCCATGCCAGCGTCCCGATCGCGATGGTCGTGAAGACGAGAAAGAGCGAATCTATGACCAGATTATCGGCCAGAAACGGTTGCAAAGCCGCCAATTGTTCGGCTGCCAGCAACACGATATACACCAACACGCCAGCAGCGCTGACCAACAACGTATCCCGCCCGCTGCCGAGCAGGCCGGCGCTCACAATCGGCACAAACAGCACCACAACCCGCACCCCGTCAGCGCCGCCAAAGATCAGAAGCACCATCGCCGCGCCGGCCACCATCGCCAGAAAAAGCCAACGCCGGCCAAGCATTGTTTGCTGCCGGCGGACAAACCACGCCGCAGTGCCATACATCGCAAAGCCAGCCAGCGTAACCAGACTCGCAAACACAAATGGCGGCAGATCAACGTAGCTCATCAGCCATAATGCTAGCCCAAATACCCAGAAAGCCGCCAGCACCACCGTACTGACGATGATCAACCAGCGCAACAGCGTGCGATTTTCGCGCAAGGCCGAGAGTTCGGCCATCGAAACAGCGGAGGTTTCCGATTTCATAGCGCATCCTCAATATGAGCCAGACGAAGACCAAGCGCCACATCGGCAGCCAAGCGGCGCAGATCAAGCGCCACGACCGGCTGATCATCAAGCAGAGCCACCCCGTTGGCCCACGGTAGTTGCAAGCGTGCCGCTAAAAACGGCGCCAGCGGTCTGATCACCGGCGCTTCAGCCAACAGATCAACCCGTAGCGCCAACAACTCCACCACCCGCCGCCGCAACGTGATGGTAAGCGCATGCAACCGGCCAGACGCGGGAGGATCAGCGGGATCAAGCAACGGCCCTAGGTGATGGCGAATAATGCGACGTCCACGCTCGTCATGATCGGCCTGAGTGGCCACACCAATGTGATCAACATCGTGCTGCCGGCACACATAGCGGCGCGCGACCGTTTCAATCAACAAGATCACGTCGCCTCCTGCACCAGCGCAAACAGCGCAGCCAGATCAAGAATTGCCACCGGCTGATCATGATGGCGATAGAGGGCATGAATCACTCGTTGCGCCGGGCCGGTCAGATTGGCCGGCGGCGGTTCGAGTTGCGCAGCATCAACCGGAATCAGATCATCAACAGCATCAACCAACAGGGCCGCATCAATATCGCCGTGATGCACCCAAATCAGGCGCGTGGCGCGATCGGGCGCAGCGGCGGCCAGCCCCAGCAACAAGCGCAGATCAATGATCGCCAAAATCTGCCCGCGCTGGTTGATCACACCGGGCAGCAGCGGCGGCGCCCCCGGCACCGGCGTTGGCGCGCGCCAGCGCATAATCTCGCGCACCGGCGCACTAGCCAGCGCATAATGCTCGGTGGCGACCCGAAACAAGAGATATTCGGCAGTGGAAACCGGTTGGGCTGGCGACGATTGCATACGAGAGCGTTACCCCGTCGAACGAGTGTTGTTCGCGGCGATTATAGCGTGTTTTGGGGTGATTGGCTAGATGTCTTTGCACCAGAATGCAGGGTCATGTATCTGCGACCTGCTCATGATCATGGGGGAGAGAAACAGAGGAAGATCGCTGCACGAGGAGCATTTTCACGCTTACTCATTTGCCTAAGCGGAAGCCTACAATACTGTTTTCCAAGCGCTTCAACCCATAGACCTTGCCGGAACAACATTAGGTATAGAACATCGTTCCCTTACACGTAGGGTTGAATTTGAGCGGCAAAGGCACGAAAGTCGTCTAGACGATCAAGGAGATCGTACACACGTTTGAGTTCGACCGAGATATATTCGTGAACAATAATATTCCGCAAACCAACCATTCCCGCCACCGTTTTCGCCACATCACCACTCAATAAGCCGGCCCGGCTCAATAGCCCGACACATTCGGCGTAGGTTGCCGGCACACTCAGATTTCTCGCACTAACGATATGGCAACTCAGATCGATGACAATCTGAATCGCTTCCAGCAATCCATACTGCAACGCCCATTCCAAATGAGGATCGCGCCGCACATCCTCGGGCGAATACATCTGGCGAAAGCGCGCTAGCTCGCGCATATTCACATCGAGGGTAACAACCGTTCACGCATGGCATCCTCCTGTGCCGAAGCGACCGGTTTTCAGACGCTCGGCCAGCGCGCGTTCAACCATTGCCCGCAGAAATGCAGTATCGAGATATTGCAGCATAATCTTGGTTTTGCAATCCACAAATGTTTCGCGCCGGCGACAAAACAGCAACGATCCTTCGCGAATAACATTGTAAGCGAGCGCAGGATTGCGTTCGATAGCAGTATTCAAGACCACGAGATCCACTGCCCGGCCCACGCTGCGCTCGAGTGCTGCCGTAAGCTGGCCAATACCCAAGAGGTCAAGCGGCTGCGTAACTGAAGATAGCAATATCCACATCGCTCCACGGTCGCGGGTGTCCGCGGGCAAAGGAACCAAACAGGAGCGCGAACTCGATGGCATCGTCAGCCGCAAGCAGATCGCGAGCTTGTTCGATGGCAAGCA
>JAUQOZ010000117.1 GCA_030550625.1 Chloroflexota bacterium
GTAGGCGGCGGCTTAGCGGCCAGCGATCTGGCCTGCCAAATTCAAGCCGATCTGAGCGGGGTGACGCTGGTGCGCGCTCGCGATACCGAAACCACGGCCCGCGGCGTGGCCCTGCTAGCTGGGATTGGGGCCGGTGTGTGGTCGCCGCAGACCTTGCCGGCGCTGGTTGATGATACGGCGATGCGGTTTGAGCCGCGCACAACCGCCGCTGAACGGGAGTCCCGCGCTGAACGGTGGCGGATGGCCATTGCCCGCGTGCAAGGGTGGCAACCGGTGCGCTGAGCCATCTCTGTACAGCCGCACGGCTGTGCGGCTTCTTTGCAGGCGGCAGGGATCTCTCTTGCAAACACACAGCTATGCCTCTCCTTCGATAATTTATGCTAGATCAACAAAAACGCGAAATCCGCGTAGCTATTCTTTGGCGCCTTGATACGGTTGCCGAAGCGAACAACACCTTCTATAATAGAGGAACAAACTTGCCAATATGTCTCACTATCGCTGGCATAACCAATGGACGAGGTGACTCATGGGCTTGATCAAACGGGTTGGCACCAAATCTGTCAACGCACAACCTCCCGAAAGCGGCGCTGCTGATGATGGCACGCGCCAGATCAGCCCATCTACGCCGTCGTCTGCGCCTGACGATGGCACGCGCCAGATGGCGGCACGGCCCCTTGGCGGCGGCGACGATGGCACGCGCCAGATGGCGGCGCGGCCTATCGGCGAAGGCCACCATGGGACGCGCCAGATGGCGGCGCGGCCCGCTGGTCAGCCGGCGCCGGTAGCGCCGGTCATGCTCAGCGCTGGTACCGTTCTCCAAGGGCGTTACCACGTTGAGGGGCCAATTGGTATTGGCGGTATGAGCGTCGTCTATCGTGGGCGCGACTTGCGGTTCAAAGATGTTGTCCGCTATTGTGCGATCAAAGAAATGGCGCAGAGCGCGCCCGACTCACAAACGCGCCTGTTGAATCTCAAGAACTTTCAGCGCGAAGCCGGCTTGCTAGCGACCCTCCAGCATCCCGCTATTCCCAAGGTGTACGACTTCTTCGAGGAGAATGGCAAAGTCTATCTCGTCCTCGAATTTATCCCCGGTAAAGACCTTGAGACGGTGTTGGAAGAGCACGGCAAGCCGCTTGACGAAGCACGGGTTGCGCGGTGGGCATTGCAAATTTGCGAGGTGCTGTCATACTTGCACAATCACAAGCCGGAACCGATCGTCTTTCGTGATATGAAGCCATCGAACGTGATGGTGGTCGGTGATGATCGGATTGTGCTCATCGACTTTGGCATTGCTCGCAACCTCAACCGCAGTGATCGCAAGGGCACCATGATCGGTACCGAAGGCTACTCGCCGCCCGAACAGTACCGTGGCGTGGCCGAGCCGGTCGGCGATATTTATGCGCTCGGCGCGACGTTGCACCATCTGCTCACGAATACTGATCCGCGCCTCGAAACGCCGTTTACGTTCCAAGAACGCCCCATCCGCCAGATTAACCCCGCGGTTTCGCCAGAGATGGAAGCCGTGGTGATGCGCGCGCTCGAATACGACATGGCGGCCCGCTGGCAGAGCGCCGAAGAGTTCCGGCAGGCGTTGCTCACCGTGCCATCCTTGGCCGAGACGGTGGGGGTGAAGCCGGTAATGGCTGTGCCGGCAGTCGGGAAAGGGAAAAGCGCGCAAACGACCGAGCTGGTCTGGCGGTTTAAGTGCGAAGACGAGGTGCGATCGTCGCCGTTCGTTAGCGGCGGCTTAGTCTTTGTCGGCTGTTACGATACCAATATCTACGCCGTTGATGCCGCTCGCGGCGAGTTCCGTTGGAAGTATGCCACCCAAGGCGGCATCAGCTCGTCGCCGGCAGTCTGGCAAGATATGGTCTATATCGGTTCGGAAGATGGTTCGCTCTATGCGCTTGATATGCGGCGCGGCACTCCTCGTTGGACGTTCCGCACCGATAAGCCGATTCGCTCATCCCCCCGGATCGAAGACCGCGTGATCTTCGTTGGTTCAGATGATCAACACGTGTATGCGATCGATGGTCTGCGCGGCACGCTGATCTGGAAGTATCGCACATGGAATCCGATCCGCTCGTCGGCCTGCATTAACGGTTCGTCGATCTTTATCGGCGGCGATGATGGCAATGTCTATTGCCTCGATGTGCGCACCGGCGCCGTCAAGTGGAAGCAGCGCACCCAACAGCCGGTGCGTTCGTCGCCAGCCTGTAGCGATGGGTTGGTCTTTGTCGGTTCGCTTGACCAAAACCTCTACGCGCTCGATGCCGAAGGCGGTTGGCCGGCGTGGCGCTTTCGCACCGGCCATTACATCAACTCCTCGCCGTGCGTGGTCGGTACACGGGTGTTTGTCGGCGGCGTCGATGGCAATATGTACGCGCTCGACACCAAAAACGGGCGCTTAGTCTGGAAGTATGAGGTTGGCAGCCAGATCACCTCGTCGCCACGGGTCGAAGGTGGCCGGCTCTATTTTGGCGCCGTCGATCAGGCGGTCTATTGTCTCGATGCCGGTAGCGGCCAGTTGATCTGGAAATACCTCACCGACGGCCCGATTGTCTCGTCACCTATGATTGTCAACGGTATCGTGTATATCGGTTCAATGGATCATCATCTCTATGCGCTTAAGGCATAAGTTGTCCAGCGAGGAAGGTTGCCGCTATGCCGGATGAAACCGTTTCTTCTCCTGATGAAACGCCTACTGAACCACTTGATTTAGCTTCTATCGAAGTGGAACGGCAGCGGCAAATGATGCTGACGCCTCCCGAAGAAGATGGCACTCGCCAAATTGGGCAGGATTACCAACCGGCATTGACACTGCATCGCTCGGCGCAGGGTTTTGCCGCTGCCGCGCTGCGCGATATTGGCCGGGTGCGGGAAACGAATCAAGATTGCGTGTTAGCAATGATTATGACCCTGCCGCGCGAAGGTACTGATGTGCCGGTGGGTTTGTTTATCGTGGCTGATGGCATGGGCGGCCATCAAGGCGGTGAAGTAGCCAGCCGGTTGGCGGTGCAGACGGTGTTGACCAGTGTGCTGGAACGCCTTGTCTTGCCGGTGATCGAAGATGGCTTGTTTGAGGCGTTGCAACCGCTGATGATCGAATCGGTACAAGAGGCGAATGCCGCGATTTGGCGTGAAGCGCAGGCGCTCGGTTCCGATATGGGCACGACCTGCACCGCGGCGCTCGTGATTGGCCATGGCCTCTATGTCGCTCACGTCGGCGATTCACGCTGCTATGTGTACGAGCCGGGCGGGTTGCGCCAATTGACTACCGACCATTCGACGGTGGGGCGGTTGATTGCGCTCGGCCAGCTTGATCCTGATGAAGCGCGTGAGCATCCGCTGCGCAACCAGCTCTATCGCACGGTTGGCCAACAGCCGCAGGTCGCCGTCGATTTCGTCTATCACCAGCTCAATAATTGCTCACATATCGTTCTGTGTAGTGATGGCCTGTGGAGTATGGTCGAAGAAAAGGCGATTGAACGGGCATTGCAGCATAGTCCATGGCCGCACGATGTCTGCCGCGAGTTGATCGCGTTAGCCAACTTGGCCGGCGGCGATGACAATATCTCAGCGGTCGTGGTGTCGTTGCCGCTCGATGAGGGTCAGCGATGAGCAAGGTTGAGGTGCGCATCACGCCAAGCCGTAGTGTGTTGCCGGCGAGCGCCGAGCCGCAGTTGCTCTATGCGCTGATCGAGTTGTCGGCGCAAAGCGGTGCGACCAAGATGCCGCGCTTGCCACTCAACCTCTGTTTGGTCATTGACCGCAGCTCTTCGATGCGCGGCGAACGGTTGCAGCAGGTTAAGCAGGCGGCGATGCAGATCCTCGACCTGCTTGGCGATAACGAAAGCTTTGCGCTAGTGACGTTTAACGATCGCGCTGAGGTGGTGGTTCCGGCCCAACTCGCGCGGGCACGGCAGGAAATAAAGCGCCACATCAGCGCGATTGAGGCTGCCGGCGGTACCGAGATGGCAACCGGCTTGGCGCTGGGGGTGCAAGAATTGCAACGGGCCATGATGCCGCGCGCTGTCCATCGTTTGCTCTTGCTGACCGATGGCCGCACCTATGGCGATGAGGGTCGCTGCGTTGAGATTGCCCGCCGCGCGCAGTCGCGCGGGATCGGGATTACAGCGCTGGGTATCGGCAGTGAGTGGAATGAAGACTTGCTCGAGACGATCGCTGCCCGCGAAAATAGTCGCACCCACTACATCACTTCGGCTAGCGAAATTACCAAAATCTTCACCGCTGAAGTTGAGCGCATGCAGAATCTGTTTGCGCAAGATGTGCATGTGCGGCTGGCCTTACCGCCGCAAGCGTTGGTGCGCTCGCTCGATCGGGTGCGTCCCTTTATCGGGCCCCTGCCAGTGATTGAAGAAGCTGATTTTGTCTGGACGGCGGCGCTCGGCGATTGGCCTGAGAGCGACACCCAAGCGTTGTTGCTGGAAATGGTGGTGCCGCCATTGCCGGTTGGCCGGCATACGTTGGTTCGCTTCAATGTGCGTTACCGCACACCGGGCAGCGATAGCGCAACTCAAAGCCACGAGCAGACGTTGCCAGTCGCGTTTCGCGACCCTGCTGAGGTTGGCGATGATGTTGACCCCACGGTCAAGCACTGGCTGGAACGGCTGGTGGCTTACCGGCTGCAAGCCAGCGCATGGCAAGCTGCCGAAGAAGGCAGACTAGAAGAGGCGACCCGGCGCTTGCAAATGGCCGGTACGCGCCTCTTTGAAGCGGGGCAAGTTGAATTGGCCCGCACTGTGCAAGAGGAGGCGACCCGCTTGCTCCGGTCGGGGCAGGCGAGCGCTGAAGGGCGCAAGCGGATTAAGTACGGCACGCGCGGTTTGATGGGGCGTGACGAGCAATCGTAGGCCGGAGTCAATGACCCATGATCATCTGCAGTTACTGCCAAGCCCAACAACTCGATGGCACGATCTTTTGCACCGTCTGCGGCGCCAGCCTGATCAATACCAAACCGCAACGCCAAACCACCGCTTCGCTGAATCGAGCGGCTGCCGAAGCAGCGCCACTGATTGAAGACGAGCCAACCGTTCTGCCGGCGCCGGCGAACCCGGCGACTGGGCCGGCGATTGCGCTGGTGGTGCTGAGTTCGGGCCGGCGGATTGAGTTGCCGGCGGCGCCGGAATTGCTGATTGGGCGCAAAGACCAGCAGCGCGGCTTTTTCCCCGATGTTGATTTTAGTCTCGATGGCGGGTATGATGCCGGCGTCTCGCGCCGCCATGCCCGGATCGTGTGTTCCCAAAATCATTACGCCCTTGAAGATCTCGGTAGCTCGAATGGGACGTTTCTCAACCGTCAGCGCCTGCCTCCCGGCCAGCCAATGCCGTTGCAGCACGGCGATGAGGTGCAGTTTGGGATGTTATTGGTGCGGTTTGAGGTGAGTTCATAAGTGGTTGATATATTCGCGGAGGCTTCTCTATGCCGAAAACAGTTATTCTGCATCTTACCGGCGAAGATCCGCTGCTGGCCGATATGGATCAGGAACCACAGCCCGGCGATCTCTTCATCAAAGTTACTAATATGCGCAAGCGTGACGGCAAGCCGGTGCCCTATCTGGCCGCTGGCGTGCAGGCGGTGATCTTTCCATGGCATCGGATCACGTTCATCGAGCTGATGCCAAGCGAAGAGGAACGCAGCCAAGTGATCGATTTCTTCCGCCAGTGACTTCGCTATTGCAACAACTCATTCCTCCGGCGAGCGATCTGTTCTATCGCCGTGATGACCCTAACGACCGGCGGCTGGGTGAGGTGGTGATCCCCGGTGTCGCCGGTTATGATTCTGCTGCGGTGGTGATCCTCGGTTGCCCGCAAGACGTTGGCGTGCAACGCAATCGGGGCCGGGCCGGCGCTGCCCAAGGGCCAACCGCGATCCGGCGTTGCTTCTACCGGCTCGGTGTGGCCGGGATGGTCGATCTGCCCATCTGCGATCTCGGCGATGTGCCGGTTGATGGCGATCTAGAGGCGATCCATAATCACCACCGCGCGATCGCCACTCGGATTATCGCTGACGGCAAATTGTTGATCAGTCTCGGCGGCGGCAATGACATCAGTTTCCCCGATATGGCGGCGTTGGCTGCCGTCGCGCCGGCGCCGCCATTGGTGATCAATATTGATGCTCACTACGATGTGCGCGCCGATCAACCGGCCAATAGCGGCACACCTTATCGCCAATTGATCGAATCTGGCTTGATTGACCCACGCCGGTATTGGGTGATTGGCGCGCAACCGCATGCCAATTCGCCAGTGTATACTGCCTATTTGCGCGAACGCGGCGCAACGATCGTCGAGCTGAGCGAAGCGCGTCGCACCGGTGTTGCGGCGACGGTGCAGGCATTGTTAGCCGCCAGCGATGCGGCTAGTATTGGCTGGGGCTTCGATCTGGATGTGGTACAATCTGCCGAAGCGCCCGGCGTGAGTGCGCCCAACCCGCTCGGTATGCGCGGCGATGAGCTGGTGGCGCTGGCGATGGTAGCCGGCGCTGATCCGCGCACGCGCCTGATCGAGTTTAGCGAACTGAATCCGCAGTACGATATTGATGACCGCACTGCCCGGCTGGCGGCGGTCGCTCTATGGTATGCGCTGGCAGTATTTGCTGAGCGCAGGCGTGCTTGACGTAAAGGATGAGCTATGCAAACCCTGACTGTTACGCACCGGCGCGCGGTGCAATTTATTGTGTTGATGGGGGTAGTGAGCCTGCTGGCCGATATGGTCTATGAAGGCGGGCGGAGTTTGAGCGGGCAGTATTTGGCGCTGCTTGGGGCAAGCGGTGCAGTGGTGGGCATCACCGCTGGCGTTGGCGAGCTGATCGGCTATGGTTTGCGCTTGGTGTTTGGTTATCTCAGCGATCGCACCCGGCGCTATTGGCTCATGACTATTCTTGGTTATACACTGACAATCATCGCAGTGCCGATGCTGGCGCTGGCCAATGCGTGGCCGCTGGCAGTTGGTTTGTTGATGGTCGAGCGGCTTAGCAAGGCGTTGCGCAGCCCGGCTAAAGATACGCTGATCTCGTATGCCGCCGATCGGGTTGGTTCCGGCAAAGGGTTTGGCTTGCACGAGGCGCTTGATCAGGTGGGAGCAGTGGCGGCGCCGCTTGCGTTGGCGGCGGTGCTGGCCGCTGGCGGCAGCTTTCAGCTTGCATTTGGGATTCTGATCGTGCCCGGCTTGATCTGTCTGGCCGTCTTGTTGGCGGCTAGAGCCATGTTTCCGCAGCCGGCTGATTTGGCTGGCAAGACGCCGTCGTTGACTACAACCGGTTTTAACCGTCGCTTTTGGCTCTACATTGTCAGTGTGAGCTTGTTTGCCGCTGCCAGCGTTGATTTTGCGCTCGCCGCCTTCCATTTCCAGCGTATCCAGCTCTTGCCCGCTGCCGCGATCCCGGCGCTCTATGCGCTGGCCATGGTGGTTGATGCGGTGGCGGCGTTGGGCTTTGGTTTCCTCTACGACCGGATCGGTTTGCAGACGTTGATTGGCGTGACGGCGCTGGCGACGTTGAGCGCGCCGCTGCTCTTTGGCGGCAGCCTGATTGCGGCAGTGCTCGGCGTGATGATCTGGGGGATTGCACTTGGCGCGCAAGAATCGATTTTGCGCGCAGCAGTGGCCCAGTTAGCGCCGGCTGAGCGCCGTGGCGCAGCTTATGGTCTGTTTAATGCTGGCTTTGGCCTGAGCTGGTTTGTTGGCAGCGCCGTGCTCGGTGTGTTGTACGATGTCTCGCTGCCGCTCTTGATCGGGGTAGCGGTCAGTTTGAATCTGGCCGCGGTGGTGGTGTTGTGGCTGATGGTACGCCAGCCGGGGGCAACGGTTAAACGCTAATCGCCTGCGGCAGCGCCACTACCGCGTTGCAACGACACCGGGCGTTATGGATTGCGGCAGTAGCACTGCCGCGCGGCCACGGCGCTAGGCGTTCTGGAGTGCGGCAGGGCCACTGCCGCGTTGGAACGGCGCTGATTACTTTGCGGCAGGGTCACTGCCGCGCTGTAATACGGTTAGTGCGCGGTAGGGCCACAGCCGTGTGGCGCTGCCGTATAGCCTTATGAATGAGATCCTGTACGTTGGGTTGACTCTGTTTGTCGCCAGTGCCCTTGCCCTCTGGAATGGCTGGGGCTTAGCGCGGTTGTTGCTGCCGGCCACTTTACAACCGTGGCGGGCCTTGCTGGCGCCCTTGTTAGGCTATGCCCTCACCATCCTCGTTGGCTATTGGGTGGTGCGGTTGGTGGGCGGGTTGGGGCTGGCGTTAGGGTTGCTATTGCCGCTCGGCGGCCTGCTCAATGGAATAGCATGGCGACGATACGGCCCTCCCAACCTCGCCGCGGCGCTGCGCATGCATTGGCCGGCGCTGCTGGCGGCGCTGATCGGGGTCGCCATTGGCGTCGCCCCGCTCTTCAGCTATGGGTATGTGGCCCCTATTGGCGGCGGCTGGGATGTGGAGAACTACTGGCCTACGGCTCGTTATCTCACCCGCGGCCCGGTCAGCGCAATTGCAACCGCACCCGCCAACCCCTTGCGCGATATTAATGCTGACCCTCCCCGCATTGGCTTGACGATCGGTTTCAGTGTTTGGCAAGGAAGCGTTGATCTGCTTAGCGGCAGCGAACCGTTGCTGAGCTTTGCCCCGCTACTGGCATGGCTGCGCGCGCTTGGTGTGATCGGCATCTATGTGCTTTTACAGGCGCTGTTTGAACTACGGCGCGGCCCGGCAGCCTTCGGCGCGCTGCTGGCTGCGCTCAACGGCCTGTTGCTCTGGACGAGCTTTTTCAATTTTGGCATGCAACTGGCGGCGTGGCCGCTCATCCCGCTGGCGCTTACCCTTGGGTTGGCCGCGGTGCAGCCGGCTCCCGGCCAGCAGTTTAATGCCTTGATTGCTGCCGCCATCGGCTTGGCCGCCATTCCAGTCGCCTATTACCCGGCCCTTGGCCCGATCGGGTTGATGGCCGCCGGCATCGGGGTTGTCACGCTCTGGCAAACGCGCCCCCGCTGGCCGCTGATCCAGCGGGCGCTGCTCCTTGTTCTTCTCACCCTCGTGCTGGCCGCTCCCACCATTCCCGACTATTTTGCCGGCTTTAACTATCGCTACAGCTTGCCCATGACCACCCTCGGTCTGTTTCGCTTTGTGCCGCTGAGCGATATTGTGGGGTTGACTCTCTTCCGCCTGCGCGAATCGCCTGAACCCCTGTCTCCGTTCACTTGGTTGGCAGCAATCACGTTAGCCGGTTTCGCCGGTTATGGCCTGCTAGCCGGGCCGCAGCGCGGTCGCTGGCTTGGTCTGCTGGCCGGCGCAAGTGGGTTTCTGCTCTACTTGCGCTTTGGCGCGGAATACCACTATGGCTACCTCAAGGCGGCGGCATACGTGGGTTGGCTGGCCGGTGCGCTGACGGCGAGCGGGTTGCAGGCGACGCTCGAACGCCTGCATGCGCGTCCGCAATGGCTGCGCCGGTTAGCTGCTAGCGGCGCAACCGTGATCATCGGTGGCGCCGTGGCCTTCACCGGCGGGCGAGTAGTGGCCGATCATTGGTCACAACCCGGCCTGTTTGCCAACGAATTACCTGCCCTGCGCGCATTGCGCCGAGTGGTGCCTGCCGGCAGCACCGTCTGGCTGACCGGCGACCCGCGGGTGCAAGGTGTGACCAACGGTCTGGCGGCCTATCTGCTCGATCACGCTGTCGTCTGGGGTGATGTGCGCACCGGCTACGCCTCATCGAGTGCGGGCGAACCCGATGCCGTCGCCGATTATGCTCTTTTGCAACGCGACGAAGACCCGACCCTGTGGGGCTATGCCGATCCGCCGATTTGGAGTGGCGGATCGTACCGGCTTTACCAGCGACCAGAAGGGTTGCTCTCCCATGTGCGGCTGGCGCAGGTGGTGGATGGGGGGCAATCCATCACCATTCCGCTGTTCGCCAACCGGCTGTCTCTCGCCACCCCATTGCCCAACCAAGAGCAGGCAACGCGCTGGATTCAGCTCCAAACCGTCACCCTCACCCCGGCTGAGCTGATCATTGATGGCCAGCGTTACGTGGCGCCGGCAGGTCTCGGCGCAATCACGCTTGGGCCGCTGACCACGCCGCACACCCTTGCCATCCAAGCCGGCGCTACTCCCATCCGGTTGCGAGCCGTGAGTCTGCTGGATTCCCCGCTTGCCAGCGCCGGAGTGATCGCTCACAGCGTCGCGCTCAGCGCGACCAGCGTGGCCGATGGGTTGCGCATCGCTACCACGATCGAAATGCTCAATCCTGACAGCGGGCCGTTGGTGGCGGCGCTCGAACTGTGGGATCGGCGACAAGGAACGCTCTTTGGGCGCTACGGCCTGCGCTTTGGGCCGGCGGCGACAACCCAATCGGCAACGGTGGCAATTGATCTTGCGACCGGTGCGTCGTTCGCCTACGGCGCTGCCGGTGAACCATTGCCGTTGGGGGTGCAGCAAGGTGCGGTTTTGCCCGGATCGTACACTGCTCGCTTATGGGTCGGTACCGACCAACGGGCGCTGCTCACCCCGGTTGACCTCTTTGCCTTCACAATCGATCGCGCCGGTGGTATCACCATCGATTGGGTGGCCCAATACCCGCTCATGGCCGCGCGCATTGATCGCCCGCTGCAACCGCTGGCAGCCCAATTTGGCGACGATATGCTATTGCGCGGCTACGATCTGCTCGCCGAACGAGTCTCTGCCGGCGATACAGTGGCCATCACGCTCTGGTGGCAGGCGTTGCGCAGCAATTTTGACGAACGCAGCATCATGCTCCACCTGCGCAACGAGCGCGATGAGCGGATCGCTGATGCCGATGGCCCGCCGGCGGCTGGCGGGCGACCGACCAGCCTGTGGCAAGCCGGCGAAGTGATCATTGATGATCGCCGGTTGGCCATTCCCGCCGATCTGCCACCGGGACGCTACTGGCTAGTAGTGGGCAGTTACCGCTGGCCTTCGCTCGAGCTGGTGCCATTACGTGACGCCAGCGAACCGGTGTGGCGCGTTCCGGTTGAGGTCATCGCGCCGGATGATGCCTAACAACCCGGTTAGACCGGCTGGAGGCGTTTTGGAGCAAGCCTGTGCAATCTGTAACAACTTTTGGTACAATAGCATTAAACCACAACGCCATATAACATGCGTGCCGTCGCTGTCGAGCTGCCGGCATCAGCGCAGACGGCCAGACGTATCAATGGCGATGCAGTCGTAGTAAACGAAAGAGCACGGCTATGAGTAAGAACACCCTCACCGTTACCGACAATCGCACCGGTAAGACGTACGAGATCCCGATTGAGAATGGCACCATTCGCGCCACCGACTTGCGCCAGATCAAAGTTTCTGATGACGATTTCGGCCTGATGTCGTATGACCCGGCCTATCTCAACACCGCTTCGTGCAAGAGCAGCATTACTTACATTGACGGCGATAAAGGGATTTTGGAGTATCGCGGCTACCCGATCGAGCAACTAGCCGAGCAAAGCTCGTACCTTGAGGTGGCGTATCTGCTGCTCTACGGCGAATTGCCCTCGAAGGAGCGATTGGCGTGGTGGGAATACCGCATCAGCCGGCACCTCTTCCTCCACAACAGCCTCGTTGAGCTGATCCAAGCCTTCCGCTACGACGCGCACCCGATGGGCATCCTGATCAGCTCGGTCGCGGCGATGTCAACCCTCTACCCCGAAGCCAAGAATATTCACGATCCGGCGGTGCGTGAGAAGCAGATTTGGCGCATTATCGGCCAGATTCCGACCATTGCCGCCTTCGCCTACCGCCACCGGATTGGCCGGCCCTTCAACCTGCCCGACAGCTCGCTCAGCTATACCGCCAACCTGCTCTATATGATGGATTACATGAACCAGCGCGATTACGAGGTCAACCCGGTGCTGGCCAAAGCGCTGGACGTGCTCTTCATTCTGCATGCCGATCACGAACAGAACTGCTCGACGTCGGTGATGCGCAGCGTCGGGTCAAGCCATGCTGATCCCTACAATGCGCTGGCGGCGGCGGCGGCGGCGCTGTACGGCCCGCTCCACGGCGGCGCCAACGAGGCAGTGCTGCGGATGTTGCAGCAGATTGGCCACCCCAAGAATGTACCGGGATTCATCGAGCGGGTGAAGAAGGGCGAAACGCGCCTGATGGGCTTTGGCCACCGTGTCTACAAGAACTACGACCCGCGGGCCAAGATCATCCGCAAGATCGCGCACGAGGTCTTTGCCGCGACGGCGGCCAACCCGCTGCTCGATGTGGCGATGGAACTGGAGCGGACGGCGTTGGAAGACGAGTACTTCATCTCGCGCAAGCTCTACCCGAATGTGGATTTCTACAGCGGCTTGATCTATCAGGCCCTGCGCTTCCCAATCGAGTACTTCCCCTTCCTGTTCGCCATTCCGCGCGCGTCAGGCTGGTTGGCGCAGTGGCTTGAGATGCTCAATGACCCAGAGCAGAAGATCACGCGCCCGCGGCAGGTGTACATCGGCCCGCAGCGGCGCGATTACGTTCCCGTCGATCAGCGGTAAACCGTCGTAGGGGCAGAGCACTGCTCTGCCCCTTGTGCCGGGTAACGCAACACTCGTTTGTATCAGGGGCAGAGCGTCGCTCTGCCCCTTCGTGCCCCTTCCTATACCTTAAACGCGCTCCGCCCGGCATATTTCGCCGCGCTGCCCAATTCCTCTTCGATGCGCAGCAACTGGTTGTACTTCGCGATGCGGTCGGTGCGGGCCGGCGCGCCGGTCTTGATCTGGCCGGCATTCGTCGCTACCACCAAATCGGCGATTGTCACGTCCTCGCTCTCGCCCGACCGGTGCGAGACCACTGCCGTCCATCCGCTGCGCTGCGCCAACTGGATCGCGCTCAGCGTCTCGGTTAGTGAACCGATCTGGTTGAGCTTGATCAAGATCGAATTGGCGGCGCGAGCATTGATGGCGCGCTGCAATCGTTGCACATTGGTGACAAGGAAGTCATCGCCAACGAGTTGAACCTTATCGCCCAGCTTAGCCCGCAACAGCGCCCAACCCTCCCAGTCATCTTCGGCCAAGCCGTCTTCGAGCGAGATGATGGGGTAGCGATTGGCCAGATCAACCCAGTAATCAACCATCTCGGCGCTGGTCAATGAGCGGCCCTCGCGCTTGAGGTGATACTTGCCGTCTTCGTAGATTTCCGTCGTCGCCGGATCAAGCGCAATGAAAATCTGCTCGCCGGGCCGGTAGCCAGCCTTCTCGATCGCCTCCATAATCAATTGCAGCGGGGCGTCGTTAGTTGGCAGGCTCGGCGCAAAGCCGCCCTCATCACCCACCGTCGTGCTAAAACCGCGATCGTGAATGACCTTCTTGAGTGCGTGGTAAATCTCGGCGCCCCAGCGCAAGCCCTCGCGGAAGCTTTCCGCGCCGACCGGCATGATCATAAACTCCTGAAAGTCGGTGCTATTGGTTGCGTGTTGGCCGCCGTTCATGATATTCATCATTGGTACCGGCAGCACGTGAGCATAGACACCGCCGAGGTAGCGGTAGAGCGGCAAACCAAAGGCAGCGGCGGCGGCTTTGGCCGCGGCTAACGAGACGCCTAAAATCGCGTTCGCGCCGAGCTTGCTCTTGTTGGGAGTGCCGTCGAGCGCGATCAGCTCGTTATCGAGCGCAATCTGATCGGCGGCGTCAAAGCCGATCAGCGCCTCGGCAATATCTTGATTCACAGCCTGCACTGCCTTGAGCACACCCTTACCGTTGTAGCGCGACTTATCGCCATCGCGCAGCTCAAGCGCCTCGTGCGCGCCGGTTGATGCGCCGCTTGGCACAATCGCCCGCCCTACATCGCCACTCTCCAGCCGAACATCGACCTCGATCGTCGGGTTGCCGCGCGAGTCAAGCACCTCGCGAGCAATGATCGCTTCGATAAGAGTTGACATAGTTCCTCCGGGTAACAAAGCCCGAAACCACGAGCCTAGCAGCAAGTTGCTGCTAGCCGCGCTCAGTATAGCACGGATGCAAGGTTTCATGCGGTAGCGATTTCTTGACGCTGCCGCGCAAAAAACATTCGTTCCCCATTTGTTTATTCGTTCTCCATTCGTTGTCCCTACTAGCGTAATTGCAGTAAAGCGTGTATGCTAGAAATACGGGAGCAAGGTATTGGGAAGGAGTAACCTTCATGCGACCGCGTGAGCACTTTGATCAGGAATTGGACGCCCTGCGCAAGCGGGTGGTGGAAATGGGGCGCGCCGTGAGCGCGGCGCTTGAGCAAGCCATTGCAGCGCTAGAGCGTGGCGATGTCGAATTAGCCAAGGCGGTGGTGGCTGGTGATGCAGCACTCAACGCAGCCAAAGATGCGATCGAGCAGCAGGCCGTCAATCTGATCGCGACCCAGCAACCGGTAGCGCGCGATCTGCGCCGGATTGTGGCGGCAATGGCAATAAGTTACGAGTTGGAGCGGATCGCCGATTATGCCAAGAGCACTGCCAAGATGGTAGCCGGCAGTCCTGATCCCAATCGGGGGCCATTGGCCGCGCCTGACGAATTGGTGGCGTTGGGCAAGACGGCGCGGGCGAATCTTGATCGCACATTGGCGGCGATCGAGAACGGCGGCGCTGATGCGATCAAAGACATTATCGCTCACGAAGATGAGATCGACCATGAGTACAAGCGGTTGAAGCGTGCGTTGGTCGCCAAACTCACCCCGCCCGAAACCGCCGATCTGCTCTTCATTGCTCACAACTTCGAGCGGGTTTCCGACCGGGCGCTCAACATGGCCGAAAAGATCATCTTTACCTCTAGCGGCGATCAAGTCGAATTGAACGATTAACCTCTCTCTTCGGTACGGGCACAGCGGCGCTGTGCCCGTCTGGGCATAGCGTGCTATGCCCCTTTGGGCTGCCCCCTTCTGGGCACAGCAACGCTGTGCCCGTCTGGGCATAGCACGCTATGCCCCTTCTTTAATCCGCATTAACGTTTGTTTCCCGCGCTTGCACTTGGCCCTGCGCGCCGATCTGGATTGGCCCGATCGGCGTTAGGCTGCAGCTTGCGCAAAGATCGGTAATCGCCGGCAAGGCTGTCGGCGCCACCAGCAAGACGAGCCGGTCATTTGGTGCAAAGACAGTGCTGCCGTTAGGGATAATATAGCCGCCTTCGCGTTGAATTTGTACGACCAGTAACCCGCGCGGCAGATCAGCGTCGATCAGCGATTTACCCACTAGCGCCGAGTCAGGCGGAATGTGCGCTTCCAGAATCTGGCTAGCCCCGCTGACTTCAGGCACAAACAGATGGCTCTCGGTCTGTTCGGGTTGGGTGCTCATCACACCCAGCCGGCGCGCAACCCAGCTTATCGAAATCCCCTGAACTAACACTGATATCAACACGATAAAAAAGACAAGGTTGAACAGGAGTGGCGCGTCGGGTACGCCGGCTAGCAGTGGGAAGGTTGCTAACACGATTGGCACCGCGCCGCGCAGGCCGGCCCACGAGATCATCAGCAGTTGCGCTAGCGAGCGCCGTTTCCAACCAATTGCGATCATGACCGACAATGGCCGGGCCACAAAGACCAGCCAGAGCGCCATGGCCAAACCTTGTCCAGCTACTGCCGGCAGTTGTGACGGGAACACGAGCAACCCGAGAATAAGGAACATTGCAATCTGGCTGAGCCACGCGACACCGTCGTGGAAGCGCAAGATCGAGCGTTTATGCACGATGTTGGCATTGCCAAGCACAATCCCGGCTAGATAGACCGCTAAAAAGCCGTTGCCGCCGATAAGCGCAGTGAAGCCGTAAGTCAGCAGCGTCAGCGCCATCGTTAACACGACGTACAACCCCTCTTGTTGCAGCCGGATGCGGTTAACCACCCAGATCATTAAGCGGCCAAACGCATAGCCGCCGGCTGCGCCCAGCACCATTTGGAAGATGAAGGCTGGCACAAGATCAAGGATGGACGACTGCGGGTTGATGAGCAATTGTGTCAGCCCAATGGTGAGAAAGACCGCAATCGGATCGTTGCTGCCCGATTCGAGTTCAATCAGCGGTTCGAGCCGGTGCTTGAGATGAATGCCGCGCGTGCGCATCACGCTAAAGACTGCTGCTGCGTCGGTTGATGAGACGATTGCCCCTAATAACAACGCTAGCGGCCAGTCGAAGCCGAGGATGAGCCGCGCCCCTGCTGCGGCGATGATCGTGCTAACTAATACCCCGGCATTCGCGAGGAGCAATCCCTCGGTGAGCACCGGCTTGATGATTGGCCAGTCAGTATCGAGCCCGCCGGAAAAGAGAATGTAAATCAGGGCGATAACGCCGATGAGTTGGGCAAGCGCGGCATCGTTAAAGACAATGCCGCCCGGCCCATCAGAACCAGCCAGCATGCCGACCGCCATAAACAGGATCAGCGCCGGCACGCCAAACCGGTTCGAGGCACGAGTGGCGGCGACGCTGATAGCCAGCAATAAGCCTGTGATTAGTAACAATGGTTCGGTTGCCATTAGTCTGCTCCCCTCATCCATACATGAGTAGCATAGCACGGGTTGCGGGAGAGCCTGAGCAATTGTACAGGAGTTTTGACGTTATTAATGATATAATGTATCATTATTGAGCCTACGTTGATGAAGCTACGCTTACGGAGGTCATCGTGTTGCCGCTTCCTGTTACGGTTATTTCGGGTTTTCTCGGCGCTGGAAAAACGACCTTGTTAAATTATGTTCTCAACAATCGGGCCGGCAAGCGGGTGGCTGTGATTGTGAATGATATGAGCGAGGTCAATATTGATGCGCAACTCGTTGCTGGTGAAGCGGTGCTGAGCCGCACCGATGAAAAGCTGGTCGAGATGACGAATGGTTGTATTTGTTGCACGCTGCGCGATGATTTACTGCAAGAGGTGGCCCGGCTCGCCCAAGCTGGTCGCTTTGACTATCTGTTGATCGAATCGTCAGGCATCTCCGAACCGCTCCCAGTGGCGATGACGTTTACGTTTCCATTTGCTGATCGGGCAAGTTTGTCTGAGGTGGCGCGTCTCGATACGTTGGTGACGGTGGTTGATAGCGCAAGCTTTTTGCGTGATTACATCTCGGCGCGCCAGTTGCGTAGCGAAGGTTTGGCTGCCGGGCCTCAGGATTCGCGGACTCTGGCCGATCTGTTGGTTGAGCAGGTGGAATGTGCGAATGTCATCGTGCTGAACAAGATCGATGTCGCACATCCGCGCGATCTTGATCGCACCGAAGCATTGTTGCGCACTCTCAATCCTGATGCGGTGATTGTCCGCGCTGAGCAAGGGCGAGTGCCGCTGGATATGATCTTCAATACGGGTCGTTTCGATATGGAACGGATTCGCCATTCACCGGGATGGTTGAAGGAGTTGCGCGGCGAGCATGTGCCTGAAACTGAGGAGTATGGCATCCGTAGTTTCGTGTATCGCGCGCGCCGTCCCTTCCACCCCGAGCGATTGCATTCGGTTTTGCTTGGCGCTACGCTGCAACAGGTGTTGCGGGCAAAAGGAACGTTTTGGCTGGCCAGCAGGCTTGGACGGGCCGGGATCTTGCAGAAGACCGGGCGGTTTGTCGCGTTTGGCCCCGGTCCGGTATGGTTGGTTGCGATCCCGCCCGCTGAATGGCCGCAAACGCCAGAGGTGTTTGACTATCTTGAGCGTTATTGGGATGCAGAGGTGGGAGATTGCCGGCAAGAGTTAGTGTTTATCGGCATCAATATGGATGAAACAGCGATCCGTTCAGCGCTCGATCAGGCATTGCTCTCCGAGGTTGAGATGGCGCTTGGCCCTGAGCATTGGTTTGCATTTCACGATCCGTTTCCGGTTTGGCCGCGGATGTGATGCAGAGGCGGGGCGCTTAGCGGGGTTCTGATGGGCTGCGTTGATGGAGGGGCAGGATGGATGAGCAACATATTGCTTGTTCCCAGCCGGCCAAACCGAAGCGGTTGCTGCGCTGGCTTTTGCTCGGCATTGGCTCGCTATCGCTGGGCATGGCCGGCTTGGGGCTGGTCTTGCCCGGTTTGCCGGTGACGCCGTTTGTGTTGTTGGCGGCTGCCTGTTATGTGCGTAGTTCCGAACGGCTCTACCGTTGGCTGGAGAGCAATCCGGCCTTTGGGCCAGTGATCACAACGTGGCGTGAACAGCGTGGCTTGACATTGAGCACAAAGCTGATCACCCTCGCCTTAGTCTGGTTGATGTTGGGTAGCGCCGCGCTGTGGCTTGTTGAGAGTGTCTGGATGCGGGGGGTATTGATCGGGCTTGCTATTGTGAAGACTGGCGTTCTCTGGCGGATTCGCACCGTCTAAGCCATTTCAATCATCGTGGCGCGCTTGGCGTTGATCTGCCGGCGTTCGCTGGGCTGTCAGGGTGAACGCTCACTCCCTATTGCCTAGCGCAGCAATTGCGTACGTGGGTGCGCATGGAAACCCTCACCCCTCTAGTCCTATCAGTGGGAGGAGCGGGATGAGGGTTTCGCTGGCCATCACTAATCGGCGGCAACTGGATGTGCTTCCGGCAGCGGATGCCATTCGCGAATTTGGTCAATCCGCGTGCCCATGGCCGCGTTCTCTTCGGCTTCCGTCATGATTTCCACCAGCGCCGGCAAGCGCCGGTGATTGCTCTCGCGAACGGCCCACTCGAGCGCTGGGCGAATCTGATCGGGGGTGGTGACGCGCGTCGCGAGCGCTCCCATCGCTTCCATCACTTTGCAGTGATCGATGCCATACGTCGTGCCTTGTTCGGTCTCGTACCCCAGCTTCACTTCGTAATTCATCTGGTACGGGAGTTCAGCCATGCGGATTAATCCCATGTAGGTGTTATTGATCATCACCAGTACGAATGGAACCCGGTATTGCACTGCGACTGCCACTTCTTCCATCAAAAATTGGAACGAGTAGTCGCCGACTACGCCGACCACTTGTTGGTCAGGGCGGGCTAATTTGACGCCGGTGCAGGCGCTGACTTCCCATCCGAGCGGGCCGGCTTGCCCGCAGACCATGTAGTGGCGCGGTTTGTAGGTCTTTTGGAATTGACCAGACCAGATTTGGTAGAGCCCGATTGCAGTAACGAAGATGGTGTCGCGATCAAAATACTCGTTCAACTCGCGGAAGACGCGCGGCGCTTTGATCGGGATGTCGTCGAAATCGTCGCGCCGTTGCAGCGTTTGTTTCAGATGTTCGACTCGTTCTGTCCACACCGAAGGCTGGCGCGGCGGTGTGACCGCTTGCGCTGCGGCTAGCAAGCCTTGTAGGGCGAGTTTGGCATCGCCAACGATGCCGAGATCAGGTGGGAAGACCTTGCCGATTTGAGTTGGCTCAATGTCGATGTGGATGAATGTGCGGTCGCCGCGGTAGACATCGAGCTGGCCAGTGTGGCGGTCGGCGAAACGCGCGCCGATTGCGAGCACGCAATCGCTTTCCAGAAAGATGGCGTTGGCGAAGCGTTGCTGGGTTTGGATGCCGACAATGCCGGCATACAGCGGGTGGTCTTCGGGAATGGCGCCCTTGCCCATGAGTGTCGGTGAAACCGGAATCTGGAGGTACTCGGCAAGCGCTAGCAATTCGGGCGCAGCATTGGCCAAAATCACGCCGCCGCCGGGCATGAGGATGGGCCGCTTGGCTGTTAGCAGCAGCTCGATGGCGCGGCGGAGGGCTGGTTGTGGCGGCGCAGGGCGGTACACCGGCAGGGGCGTGTCGAGCGTAGGATCGTACTCAATCGTTTGCTTTTGCACGTCAACTGGCAGGTCAATCAGCACCGGGCCGGGCCGTCCTTCGCGCGCAATCTGAAAGGCGCGGCGGAACACCCACGGCATCTGCGCTGCTTCTTTCACTTGCACTGCCCACTTGGTCACCGGTTTGGCAATCTCGACGATATCCACTGCCTGAAAGGCTTCTTTGTGCAGCGCATCGCTGCGCGCTTGGCCGGTAATGCAGATGATTGGGATTGAATCGGCCATTGCAGTGTAGAGACCAGTGATCATATTGGTGCCGGCTGGCCCGCTGGTGCCCGCACAAATCCCGACATCGCCAGTGGCGCGCGCATAACCGTCGGCGGCGTGCGTGCCCCCTTCTTCGTGGCGCACGATGAGGTGCTTGATCTGCGTGCTCTTGCGCAGCGCATCGTAGAACGGCAAGATGGCCGCTCCCGGCACGCCGAAGATGTAACGCACGCCTTCGCTCTCTAACACCTTGATGACCGCATCCATCACATTCATGCGTGGCATAGGATATTCCTTCCGTATTATGGAATTGCTTTCCATTAAACAGAGACAAAAAAAGATCAACCGTGCTGCCCAACGGTGAGCGCAAGCGCCGAGTGATCGAGATCGCCGTAACCCTGCTCGATCAACTGTTGGAAATGGCGGCTCGCGAGTTCGCTGAACGGCAGATGCAACTGGTATGCTGCGGCAGTGGCGTGAATGATGCCCATATCCTTCTGGTGCAGACGCACGCGGAATCCCGGTGTGAATTCGTGACGGGCCATCGTAGGGCCGCGGAGTTCGAGCACCCGGCTTTGCGCCAGCCCGCCACCCAGTACCCGCAATACGATCGCAGGGTCAATGCCGGCTGCCGTGCCCAGCGCCAGCGCTTCGGCAACGCCGGCAATCGTCACGGCGACTGCGATCTGGTTGCAGGCTTTCACCACTTGCCCCGCGCCGCTTGGCCCGCAGTGGGTGATGGTCTTGCCCATTGCGTGGAAGAGGGGCAAGGCGCGCTCGAAAGCTTCCGTGTCGCCGCCAACCATGATCGAGAGCGTGCCGGCGATAGCGCCTTTGTCGCCGCCGCTCACCGGCGCGTCGAGCATCGCTATGCCGCGCGCGTGCGCGGCGGCGGCCAGTTGGCGGGCCGTTTCCGGCGCGATGGTGCTCATATCGATCAAAAGACTGCCGGCTGCCATGTGGTTGAGCAAGCCATCTGGCCCGTGTACCACTGCGGCCACATCAGGCCCGTCGGGCAGCATTGTGATCACGGCTTCGCTGTTCCGCGCCAGCGCCGCGAGCGATTCGGCAAGCCGCAGCCCTTCGCCAGCCAGTTCATCCATGGCCGCTCGCGACCGGTTCCAAACCGTGACAGTAAAGCCGGCCCGGTGCAGGTTGCGCGCCATGGGTTTGCCCATTACGCCTAGCCCAATAAAACCTACTCGCTTGATCATTGTGCCCTCCTCAGCGTGTGCTTATGCTTGCCAGCGCAACGTAGCCGGGTCGATCGGTTCGCGCCGGTTGGCCGGCAGCCAATCAAAGCAGGTTGCCAATTCGCCGCGCGGCACGAACTCTAACCCGATGTAGCCGGTATAACCACTCTCGGCGATTGCGCGGAAGATGAAGGGGAAGTGCAATTCGCCGGTGCCGGGTTGATGCCGGTCAGGCGCGTCGGCGACTTGTATGTGCCCGATCCGGCTGATATGCTGGCGAATGGTGCGGGTAATGTTGCCCTCCATCAACTGCATGTGATACACATCGTATTGGTAGCGCAGATTGGGCGCGCCAACCCGGTCGAGCAGCGCGAGCGTCTCGGCTGTGGTCGTCAGCAGATAGCCGGCATTTTCCCACGCATTGAGTGACTCGACGACGACTTCAATCCCGGCTGCCGCTGCTTGCTCGCATACCCACGCCAGATTGTCGCCAACTCGCGCCAACTGCGTCTCGCGTGACTCGCCGGGCAGCAGCTTGCCCACCAGCGCATTCATCTTCCGGCACCCGATCTGGTGGGCGAAGGCGAGCGCTTGCGGTACCGCATCCCGCCATGCGTGCTGGCGATCAGGATGGTTCAGAAAGCCGCGTTCACCTTGGGCGAGATTGCCGGCAGGAAAATTGACCAGCGCGACCGCTAACCCAGCATCGCGGATAGAGCGGGCGAGCGCGGTCAGATCGACGCCATCCGGCCACCAACATTCAATCGCGCCAAACCCCAAGCGGGCAGCGGTGTCAATGCGTGCGGGCCACGGTTGCTCGCGTAATGTGAGCGAAATGTTGAGGGCAAAGCGAAGCATAGTCTTTCTTTCCGTATTATGAAATTTAATTCCGTAATGTGATACACAGCATAGCCGAAGCGCGCGGCCTTGTCAAGAGGGATCTTACCAGCATTTCGCAAGCGCCGGGGGGCGCGCCGGCGTGTGTGCGGATGCGCGTGAGCTGCGCTATGCCAGTCTAGGCCAGTCCTATCGCTCATCAGGATGCGCAACATGTTCCAGATCTGTGGCGCGAGGATAGTCTTTGGCAGCGCCAGTTCATCTGCCTTCCCAGCCCCTCTCCCGCATTGCCGCAGCGGTGAAGGTGATGCCAAGCGTTGCGTCATTCCAAGGCAGGAGTGGCTGTTTTGGTTGAGGGGCCGCTGTTTTGTTTGCCGCTGAAATGCGTGGATCGCGCGCTATGGTGAGCGGATGAGACCGTAAGCAACATACTGCGTGGAAGAGACTGCTCATACCGCTGTGCCAGACCTCTGCCCCAACCGTTGCTCTGATCGAGGGGCTGAATGGATCGGGGCAAGTGCAGTCGAGCGAGTGATTGCTCTTGACAAGCCGGCGCAAGATCGATTATGATTTCATTATCAGGAATAATTTTCCACAATACGGAAGAAAACGATGAATATCGCCGATCTTGCTGCTGCCTTGCGCCGGTTGTTGGGCGCCGAACAGGTGATAGACGATCCGGCGCGTTTAGCGCCCTACCGTCACGACTGGATTCCGGGTGATTATCGTCTGCCTGATCTGGTTGTGATCCCAACCGATCCGGCCCGCATCCCGCTGATTGTGCAACTTGCCCGGCAGGCCGGCATACCAATAGTTGCCCGTGGCGCCGGCACCGGTCTGGCTGGCGGCGCGCGCCCGCTGCACGGCGGCGTCGTGATTGATATGACCCGCTTAGATGCGATCGAGCAGATCGATCTACCCAACCGGCAGGCATTGGTGCAGGCCGGGATGGTGACGTACCAGCTTAGCGCGGCGCTCGCCGAACATGGCTGGTTTTACGCTCCTGATCCGGCATCGTGGCGCATGTGTACCATTGGCGGCAATATTGCCAACAACAGCGGCGGGCCACGCTGTTTGAAGTATGGGGTGACGGCCAATCACGTGGCGGCGGTAGAAGTAACGTTGGCTGATGGCCGCCAAACGTGGCTTGGCGATGGTACTACGACGTTTGCGTGGCATGGTTATGATCTGATCGGGCTGTTGGTCGGTTCAGAAGGGACGTTCGGGATTGTCAGCCGGGCCATCGTGCGCTTGACCCGCGCCGCAGAGGCGCATCGGGTGGCAATGGCGCTGTTCCCTGATCCGGTCGCGGCTTGCGCTGCGGTCAGCGCTATCTTGGCGGCTGGTTATCTGCCGGCAGCGCTTGAAGTGATGGATGCCACAACAATGTTGGCGGTCAATCGCGCGCAGGGGGCTGATTTGCCGGCAGAAGCCGGCGCGGCGCTGATCATCGAGATTGATGGGGTGAGAGAAGGGCTTGACGAAACGATGGCCGAGATCTGCGCGTTGTGCCAAGCGCACGGCGCATTTCAATTGCGCACGGCGGCTACTCCTGCCGAGCAAGAACGGCTCTGGTCGGCGCGACGCAGCGCATTTGCCTCCTTTCACACCATCGCTCCATCGTTCTACTTGGTTGATACGGTCGTGCCGCGCACCCGCTTGCCGGCAATGATGGCCCACGTCCAGCGGCTGAGCGCGGCGTACCAGATGCCAGTGGCCAATGTGTTTCACGCTGGCGATGGCAATCTGCATCCGCTCGTGCTGTACGATCCCTCTGATCCTGATCAGGTTGCGAAAGCGCATGCGCTAACCGCTGAGGTGTTGGATCTCAGTATTGCCGAGGGCGGCGCAGTCAGCGGCGAGCATGGGATTGGGATCGAAAAGCGCGACTTTTTGGCGCGTTTGTTTGGGCGAGATGAACTCGCAGCGCAGGCGCTCGTCTATGCGGTGTTTAACCCTGATCGCATCCTCAATCCGGGCAAGGTGTTTCCGGTCGCGATCGATCCGTTGGCGTTGGCTGCCGAGCGCGCGGCGCAGTTGCAAGCGCCGGCCTCATCGGCGCCGTGGGATGATCTTGTGCGCCAACTGGTCGCGATCGTTGGCGCTGACTTTGTCCTCACCGGCGCTGCGGCGGGATCGTATGCCGTGCAGGATCAGGCGCCGCGTTGCGTCGTGCTGCCGGGCGATACGGAAGCATTAGCCGCTGTCATGGCGGCCTGCTATCAGGCGCGCGTTCATGTGGTTCCGTGGGGCGGCGGAACCCAGCAAGCGATTGGTCCGCTGGTTGAGCAACCAGAAGTGGTTGTCGTCACCCGCCGGCTGAATCGTGTGCTCAAGTATGAGCCGGATGATTTGACGATCGGCGTAGAAGCCGGCATGACCGTGGCCGAATTGCAGACGTTGCTGGCTGCGCATGGCCAGTGTTTCCCCCTCGAAGCGGCAGCAAGCGAACGGGCGACAGTAGGCGGGGTAGTGGCCACGGCTGCGAGCGGGCCGCGTAGCTTGGGCTATGGTACATTGCGCGATCTGGTGCTTGGTCTCACTGTGGTCCAAGTCGATGGCACGATCATCCGCTTGGGCGGTCAAGTGGTGAAAAATGTGAGCGGCTACGATCTGGTCAAACTCTTCACCGGCAGTTATGGAACGCTAGGTGTGATCACGGAAGTGCGCATGCGCACCTTCCCGCAACCGCCTGCAACGGTGACATTGGCCGCCGGTTTTGCCGATCAAGCGGCGATGGCTGCTGCGCTAACGGCAATTGCTGCGACGCAGCTCTGCCCGGCAGCGGTTGAGGTCTACGATGCCGCGATGCAGATCGAACCACGCCTCGCTGGAGCAATGGTGGTTGTAGTGCGATACGAAGGCCATCCAGCCGCCTGCGCACGGGCCGTCGCCGAGCTGCGCGCGCTCGCGCTTGCGCATGGCGCAACCGCTGTATATGCCGAGAGCGGCTCGCAACAGGAACAGTACTGGCGTCCGGCGTTGCAATTAGCCGCTCTGCCGCACGATCATAGCGCATGGCCCATCCGTATGGCGGTCTTGCCCGAACAGTTTGCAACAGCGTTTGCCGATCTCCAGCAATGCGCTGCCCGCTACCGCATCACCGCAACGCTAGGCGGGCGACCGTATCACGGTCTGGTGTATGGACATCTCTCCGGCGATCCCGCTCAGATTGGTCTCATGCTGGCAGAAGTTGCGGGTCGCTGGCCGCACACGCAAATCCTGTCTGGTTTCTTGCCGCCAGAGCAGGAACCGTTGCGTTGGGGGCAAGCGTCTACGCCCATCATCGCCGAACTCAGCGCGCGTCTGAAACGGGCCTTCGATCCTTACGACCGGCTCAACCGGCGGCGCTGGCCGTACAACGTTGATGATGAGCCACCGATAATGAGTGCTAGCGTCGCCCAGCGCAATGAGGGCATTCAACCTTTTGCAGAGCCTTACTGCCGGCTGGCGCCCAACACTTGATCAATGGCCTCTTGATAAACACGGAAGTATATCGAATCGACGTGCCTACCGCCTTCCAGCCGGTAGAACGAGAGCGGTGCAGTGACTTCGGCGGCCAGTTGTTCGCCGTCGGCAAACGGTATGACGTTATCATTCGTGCCATGGAAGATCACGACTGGGCAGCGCACTTGACCGATCCAGCTATACGAGCGCAACGGATATTTGAGCAAAAAACTCGGCGCCCATGGAAAGCGGCGGCGGGCAATCGCTTCGATACTGTAATATGGGCTTTCTAGAATGAGCAGGCGTGGTTGGTGATTGGCCGCTAACCATGAAGCGAACCCGCTGCCCAGCGAGCTGCCATAGAGCACAATTTGCGTTTCAGGGTAGCGTTCCATCACCCAAGCATAGACCGCTGCCGCATCGGCGAGCAGTTGCGCTTCGCTGCTGATGGCGCCGGTGCTGAGGCCATAGCCGCGGTAATCGGCCATCACCACATCGTAACCGCGTTCGATCAAATGGGGCGCTACGACCTTGGCAATTTGGACATTACCACCATTACCGTGAAAATAGAGCACGACACCGCGTGGATCAGCGGTGCGGAACCATAAGGTGTGCAATTCAGCGCCTTCAACCGGAATAAAAAACTCTTCGTGCGGCAGGTCAAAGGTGTAGCGGGAGCCGGGAGGTAACCGTTCGGGAAAAAAGAGCAACCGTTCTTGCACCAGATACATCCCGATGCACAAGGTTCCATAGAACACTACCACCGTCACAATTAGGTATTGCAACGCGGTCAGCACGAACGAACGCCTCTGCTGAAATGCTGGAAGAGAGTGTTGCGGCGCAGCCATGACCCATTCCTCTCTGTAGCGCCGCACGGATGTGCGGCGCCAACTGTCGGGTTTTTCGAGACCGTTGCAGTCCATGCGGCGCCGCCATCTGTTCCCATCACCAACCAAGCACGAGCGCAAAGATTAAAGGCGCCACAATGGTCGCATCCGACTCAATAATAAATTTGGGAGTATCAACTGCCAGTTTGCCCCACGTAATCTTCTCGTTGGGCACCGCACCCGAATACGAGCCGTAGCTAGTAGTCGAATCGCTAATCTGGCAGAAATAGCCCCACACCGGCACCCCTTCGCGGCCCAAATCTTGGTGCAGCATCGGTACGACGCAGATCGGGAAGTCGCCAGCGATACCGCCGCCGATCTGGAAGAAACCGATCGAGGCTTCGGCTGAAGTGCGTGTATACCAATCGGCCAGATCGATCATATACTCGATGCCGGTGCGCACCGTATGCACGTTCTTGATTTCGCCAGTGATGCAGTGAGCCGCGTACATATTGCCAGTCGTCGAGTCTTCCCATCCCGGCACATAGATCGGCAGATTGCGCTCCATTGCGGCGTAGACCCACGAATCGCGCGGATCGATCTGATAGTACTGTTCGAGTTTGCCCGACCGCAAAATGCGATAGATAAACTCGTGCGGGAAGTAGCGCTCGCCGGTCCGGTCAGCGTTCATCCACTCATCGAGCAGGGCCTGCTCAAGCCGCCGCATTGCCTCTTCTTCGGGGATGCAGGTGTCGGTCACCCGGTTCATATGGCGTTCGAGCAGTTCTTGCTCTTGCTGGGGGCTGAGGTCGCGGTAGTGCGGCACGCGCTCGTAAAAATCGTGCGCAATCAGGTTAAAGATATCTTCTTCCAGATTCGCACCGGTGCATGAGATGGCATGCACCTTCTCTTGCCGGATCATCTCGGCCAGCGAAAGACCAAGTTCGGCGGTACTCATCGCGCCGGCCAGCGTGATCATCATCTTGCCGCCTTTAGCGAGATGAGCGCGATAGCCATCGGCGGCATCAACGAGCGCTGCCGCATTGAAATGGCGAAAATGGTGGCGGATGAATTGAGTGATAGCTCCGTTCGTCATACTATGGTTCCTTTCGTGGCTGGGGCACAGCAGCGCTGTGCCCGTACTTTGTGTCGTGGGGGCCAGCGGCGCTGGGACCGTACACGGCGCTGCGTTATACCGCCGCCGATTATAGCACGCTGCCATGCACCATGAGATCGTGAAGAAAGCCACACGAAACACGGGAAGAATTTACCGAAACTTTACACAAAACTTAACCTGCGCTGAAAAAGGGTTGCTACAATCATCTCACCGCGATATGAGATGCATAACTGGCATGTTGCGTGTGGTCATTGTGCCGTTTGTAGTTGCCGACCGTGTTCGTGGCACGCTTCACCCCGTTCGTGAGATTCGGTATGGTGATCGCAGCAACAGCAGGAATTGCATCGCCTGAAGGTGAGCAGTGCAGCGCATGTGTAAGGAGGTCCTATGTCGGATCTGGCGAAGCTCCCGGCAGCGGAGCGAAATCGACGGTATTGGCAAGAGAACCTGCGCCTGATCTCGATTTTGCTCGTGATCTGGTTTGCAGTTTCGTATGTGCCGGTACCGTTTGTTGAGGCACTCAACAACATTGTGATTGCCGGTTTTCCCCTCGGCTACTACATGGGCAGTCAGGGTTCGCTGATCGTGTTCGTGGTAGAAATTTTCTATTACGCCTACGCCATGAACAAGCTGGATGCGAAGTACGGTTTGAGTGATCGCGATCGCTAGTCTGGCATCAGTTTTCGTAGTTGCAGAGGAGAAACGCGCATGTCTGCTTCGGCCCAGAGCCAGAGCGTCTTCCGCAACCGGATGGCGCGCTATTACGGTTACTTTACGATTGGTTTCATCGTCGTGAGCTTGATCATGCTCATGCTCGAGGTCTTTGCCGGTCTGCCCACGCAGATCATTGGCTGGATCTTCCTGCTGCTCACGATGGCGCTCTATGCGACGATCGGCATTTTGTCGCGCACGAAAGCGCTTGACGAGTACTATGTCGCCGGGCGCAATGTGCCGGCTGTGTTCAACGGTATGGCGACTGGCGCCGACTGGATGAGCGCAGCCTCGTTTATTTCGATGGCCGGTACGCTCTGGCTGCTTGGTTACGATGGTCTAGCCTACATTATGGGCTGGACGGGCGGTTACGTGTTGCTGGCGCTGCTCTTCGCACCGTACTTGCGCAAGTTTGGCCAATACACCATTCCCGACTTTGTCGGCGCGCGCTTCGGCGGCAACACCGCTCGCGTGGTGGCGGCGATCTGCGCGATTATCGTTTCGCTGACCTACGTGACGGCGCAGGTGGTCGGCGTCGGTCTGATCATGCAGCGCTTCGTCGGCGTTGACTATGCGATCGGTGTGGTGCTCGGCCTGTCGGGTGTGCTGGTCTGTTCGTTCCTCGGTGGGATGAAGGCGGTGACGTGGACGCAGGTGGCGCAGTACATCATCCTGATTATCGCCTACCTGATTCCGGTGACAGCGCTATCGATCCAACTGACCGGCTTCCCCATTCCGCAGTTGAGCTACGGGCAGGCCTTGCAGCGGATTCAGGTGCTCGAGCAAGAGCAAGGTCTCTCAAAGACGAGCGAGTCGCCGGTTGTGCCGGGCAAGTTTATTACTACCGGCTACATTCCGCCTTTCAACGAAGGTCTGAGCAATGCTGCGGCTGTGGATGCGGTCAAGCAGCTCAATACCCAATTCGGTCTTAATCTGACCCCGCCGGCAGCGCAGGCTATCCCCGATGCCAAGAAGCCTGAGCTTGGCGACTGGCGCGGCACGCCGTGGAACTTCCTCGCCCTCATGGCGTGTCTGATGCTGGGCACCGCTGGTCTGCCCCACATCCTTATCCGTTTCTACACCGTGCCAAGCGTGCGCGAGAGCCGCTTGAGCGTTGGTTGGTCGCTCTTCTTCATCTTCTTGCTCTACTTCACTGCGCCGGCTTACGCCGCCTTCTCGCGCTGGCAGATCCTTGAGAATGTGGTTGGCAAGCAGATCAGTGAGCTGCCGCAGTGGACGAAGACGTGGGCCAGCAACGGTCTGATCGTGATCCGTGACCTCAAGGCGATCGACGGAGTTGAGATTGGCAAGGAGCCGGGTTGGGTGAAGAACCTGATCAATGCCAAGACCATCACGATTGAGGATGCCAACGGCAACGGCAAGATCGACCTCGGCCCGTGGGAGGATATCGGTGATGGCAAGGCGCGCGCCGGTGAAGTTTCGGGTGCGGCGAGCTTCTTGACCAAGGCGCGGGTGGATGGTATCTTGCAGCTTAACGAGCTGGGCCGCGCTACTGCTGATGGTATTGACGGCGACCTTGTGGTGCTCTCGACGCCGGATATTGCGGGTCTGCCCTTCACGATCGGCGCGCTGATCGCGGCGGGTGGTCTGGCGGCGGCGCTCAGCACCGCTGACGGTCTGCTGGTGGTGATTGCCTCGGCGATCGCGCACGACATCTACTTCCGCACGATTAATCCCAAGGCGAGCCTCAATACTCGTATCGTGCTGGGCAAGTCGATGATCGTGGTGGCGGCTGTGATTGCAGCCTTGCTTGCGCTCCCGCGCCTTGCCCTGATTGCGCAGATGGTGGCGTGGGCCTTCTCGATGGCTGCCGCGACCTTCTTCCCGGTGGTGCTGCTTGGCATCTTCTGGAAGCGGGCCAACGGCCCCGGTGCGATTGCCGGCATGATTGGCGGTTTGGGTGTCACCCTCTTCTACATGTTCAACAACTATATGAACCCGGCGTTTAATGTGCTGGGCATTTCGCACCTTGGTTCGGGCATCTTTGGTTTGCCAGTGGCGATTATCTTGATCGTGGTCGTTAGCTTGTTGACCAAGGAACCCTCGAAGGAAACGCAGGAGCTAGTCGAGAGCTTGCGCAATCCCATCACTGACGATGAGGGTATGAGCAAGATGATCGACCGGACAGCGACGGCGAAGTAGGTTCATGGTTTAGCGAAAGGCCACGGCGCGGGCAACTTGCTCGCGCCGTGGTTGTGTTTGGGTAGACCGCCGGCAGGCGCTTGATCGTGCTATACTGCCAGTGTATGGATACGATCAAGACTCTGCTCGTGCGTGTACAATCGTTGATCGCGGTGACGCTGCTCGTTACCGTCGCTGCCTGTAGCCTGCCGCCGCCTGCTGAGCCTACGCCGGCAGTGTCAGCGACAACAGCGCCTTCGCCAACAAGTTCAATCTTGCCAACCCAACCGGCAGCCGCTACAGCTCCTGCAACTCCGGCCCGGCGCGGGCCGCCGCTTGGTACCTTCTTTTTTTACTGGTACAACTGCCCGCAACAAGAATGTAACGCTGACCAACTGCGCGCGGTGCCACCCGGTTGGTTGACGCCGCTGCCCGATGATCCCGATCCGCGTGATGGTCTCAGCTATTCATCGTATAACTACGACTGGTACGAGGAAGAACTGCGCACGATGGCCGCTACCGGGATTGACATCGTCTTTCCGGTGAGTTGGGGTGATCATCCGCATCCTTGGTTTCAGCAAGATCGCATCAACTTGCTCGTGCAAGCGAATGGTGTTTTAGCGCGGCCCTTGCAGATCGGCATGTTCCTCGATACCACGGCCCAGCAAGGGATGTACCAAGAATTCTTGGGTAATGGCTACCGGTTTGGCCCGAACGTGCCGCGGTTGCCGCTGAGTGATCCGCGCAGCGGGTATTTCTTCTACAACCTGCATATTCGCGATTTCTTTCAGCGGGTGCCCCGTGAGATGTGGGCCACCATTGATGGCCGCCCGATCATTATTACCTATACGGCTCTGTGCTGCGATAATCTCGAATTGAGCGGCGCCTTGTGGCAGGCTGTCAAAGATGCCTTTCGCGCCGATTTTGGCGTCGAGCCGTGGCTGATCCTCGAAGAGACGTGGCTCAACCCGCAGGCGCTAGCCCCGCCAGCGGGTTTGCCGAGCAGCGCCGAGGCGGCTGATGGCGTCTATCGCTGGGGGACGGCGCTGGTCGGGCCGTATACCGGCGAATTGCGCGGGTTTAAGGTGAGCAGCGCCGGGCCGGGGTTCGATAACTCGCGCATTCCGGGGGTAAGCGACCCGCGGGTGCAGCCGCGTGATGAACCTCCCGGCGGCGGCCCTGTCGCCCCCGGCGCATTTCTGCGCGCCAGCCTTGCGGCTATCCCGACCGATACCGATCTGGTGCTGATCGAGACGTGGAATGAATGGCCAGAGAATACCGCAGTGGCGCCGGCGGCGTATACTGACCGCGATGGTCGCCCCCTGCCGCCCGATTTCTACCTACAAATCATTCGCGAATGGCGGGCAACCTTTGGGCCAGCGCCGTGAAGTCGCTCACTATTGGGGTGTGTATCCTTTCCCTCGCTCGCAGCCAATAACGCTGGTACAATATTATGAAACGAGGATTTGCGTTATACGTCTAGAAAGACGATCGTATGAGTTGGACATTTTTGACCAACCATGCGCAAGTCTTGCTCTGTATTGCTCGCAACTCGCGGGTGACAGCACACGACATTGCGCAGACGGTTGGGATTACCGAGCGGGCCGTGCAGCGGATCTTGCACGATCTGCACGAGGCCGGCTACATTTCGCACGTGCGCGAAGGCCGGCACAATCGGTACACCATCTATGCCGATCGCCCGTTGCGCCATCCAGCCCAGCAAGGTTTGGCGGTGCGCGATTTACTTGCTATCTTGCTGAATGGGAAAGCGACCGAAACCGGCGAGGTGGCAACCGCAGTAGGTTCTGAATAGCATAAGCCGGGGGTGAGCGAGCGCTCACCCCCGGCGCATAGCGGGCTAACAAACGTCTCTAAATAGCTCGATCAGCTCGTTGATTGTTTCGGCGCGGCAACGCTCGCTATCGCTCAAGCAATTTTGCGCATAGCATTCGAGCACAACGCTATTGGCGCTGGCCAATGCCTGCCGGATGGCCGCGATCTGATGGACAATATCGCGGCAGTCGCGACCCTCTTCCACCATGCGCTGAATGCCGCGTACTTGGCCTTCAATGCGCCGTAAACGGCGCACCAGTTCGTCGCGTCGTTCAGGCGTCAATGGATGGCAACCGGCGTTCATAGGCCGTTCACCTGCCGGGTTTGGTGTTGGTGGCGGAGTGCTCACGCCATTGCCAGCACTTTATCGAAGATCTCGCGATACATCGCTTCCGGTCGTGCGCCGATCAACCGTCCGACTTCCTTGCCATTCTTAAAGATGACCAGCGTCGGAATGCCCTGAATGCCGAGCTGGGAAGCATAGCGGACGTTATCGTCGGTGTTGACCTTGGCGATGGTGAGCCGGCCCTCATACTCGTTGGCCAGCTTATCAAGGATAGGGGCGATGACACGGCACGGCCCGCACCACGGCGCCCAAAAATCGACCACGACCGGCGTGCTCGATTGCAAGACCTTCTCGGCAAAATCGGAATCGTTTACGACGATGGGCTTAGCCATTGGTTCTATCCTCCTCAATAATTCGTAAGCGGCAGTTGCTTTACCGTAGTGCGGGTAGTGAACATACCCCCCGGGGGTATACTATACCCGGGACTGGGCCAGTTGTCAAGAGGATGATGCTCTGTGTTATACTGAAAGCGTGATCAGCACCAGCGAGGGTTTCCATAGATTTCATCGGCCCGTCAGTAGTTCGTATTTTGTGACCGGAAGGAGGCAACCTTGGCAACGCTAGGGCGTGATGTCACGATTACACTGATTGGTCATGGCACCTTCCACCTAACGACGCCGGAGGGCCGCAATATCTTGATCGATGCGTGGGTTGACGGTAATCCGGCCTGCCCTGAGCCGTGGAAGGCCCGAGTACGTGAGAACTTGGCGGCGATCTTTGTGACGCATGGCCACTTCGACCACATTGCCGATCTGGTGGATATCGCGCGTGAAACCGGGGCGACGGTCGTTTGCCAATACGATATGGTGGCCTACCTTGAAGGCGAAGGCATCCCGGCGGCGCAAATTGTCGGCTTTAACAAAGGCGGCACGGTGACGGTCGCTGATGTGCGGGCAACAATGACGACGGCGCACCATTCGAGCACGATCTATGAGAATGGCCAAATTATCAGTCTGGGCACGGCAGCCGGTTATGTGTTGCGGTTTAGCAATGGCTTTACCATCTATCACACCGGCGATACCTGCGTGACGATGGACATGCAGATCATCGGCGAATTGTACCGCCCTGAACTGGTGATCTTGCCGATCGGCGATCACTTTACCATGGATCCGCGCCAAGCGGCGTATGCCTTGAAGCTGATCGGCGCCAAGTATGCGATCCCGGAACATTTTGGCACATTCCCTATTTTGAGCGGGACACCAGAGGCTTTGGTCGAACATTGCCGGGAGTTTGGCGTAACCACTGAGGTGATTGCGCTCAAGCCGGGTGAGTCGGTGAGTTAAGCGAGGAGCGATGATGGCACGTTCGTTCTGTTTGCCGGTATCATTCCGGCAAACAGAACGGCTTTTTCACTTTTACGCGACATAAACACAGGGAGAAGAGACGATGCTTGAACATTTGCGCGCAACTGACCCGATCATTGCCGATTTGATCGAGCGTGAAGCGCAACGCCAGCGCCAAGGGCTTGAGCTGATCGCCAGCGAGAATTACACCAGCCTCGCTGTGATGGAAGCGCAGGGGTCGGTGTTGACCAACAAGTATGCCGAGGGCTTGCCCGGACGGCGCTACTACGGCGGCTGTGAGTTTGTGGACGCAATCGAGCAGTTAGCGATCGATCGCGCCTGCCAGTTGTTTGGCACGGCGCATGCCAATGTCCAGCCGCACAGCGGGGCGCAAGCCAATATCGCGGTGTTCACTGCTCTGTTGCAACCCGGCGATACCATCCTCGGCATGCGGCTTGATCACGGCGGCCACCTCACCCACGGCAGCCCGGTCAATTTTTCCGGTAAGTGGTATAACGTGCAGTTCTATGGCGTCGATCCGCAGAGCGGCCAGATCGACTACGACGACTTAGCCGCCAAAGCGCGCGCGATCCGGCCCAAGTTGATTACGTCCGGCGCGAGCGCCTACCCGCGGATCATCGATTTTGCCCGTATGCGCCAGATCGCCGATGAAGTCGGCGCATTGTTAATGGCCGATATTGCTCATATTGCCGGGCTGGTGGCCGCCGGCGAGCATCCGTCGCCGGTTGGTCACGCGCACATCATCACTACCACGACGCACAAGACGTTGCGCGGCCCGCGCGGCGGTCTCATCCTGATGGGAGAAGAGTTTGCCAAACAGATTAACTCCAGTGTCTTTCCGGGGACGCAAGGCGGGCCGCTGATGCACGTGATTGCCGGCAAAGCGGTTGCCTTCGGCGAGGCGCTCCGGCCTGAATTCAAGCAGTACGCCGCCCAGATCCGGCTTAATGCGCGGGCGCTGGCGGAAGGGTTGCGCGGGCAGGGGTTAACGTTGGTTAGTGGCGGCACTGATAATCACCTAATGCTGGTCGATTTACGCAGCACCGGCCTGACCGGCGCGCAGGCGCAGCGGGCGTTGGATAAAGCGGCGATCACGGTTAATAAGAATGCCATCCCCGACGATCCGCAGCCGCCGATGAAGACGAGCGGGATTCGCATCGGAACCCCGGCAGTCACAACGCGCGGCATGCGCGAGCGTGAAATGGCGCAAATTGCGGCGTGGATTGGCGAGGTATTGATGTATCCTGACGACGAAGCGCGGTTGGCGCGCATTGCGTCCGAGGTGGCTGACATGTGCCGCCATTTTCCGGTGCCTGCCGATATGGTACAGGTGCGCTAACGTCCACTTGTTGGCGGGCCGCACCGCGGTGCGGCCCATCACCACGCTTCCGGCGCGGGCCACAATTGGCGACCGATTAACCGGATTGCTAGCCCAGCCGCGCCAAGGAAGAGCAGGGCGGCGGCGAGGGTGCGCTGCTGTTCGGCAAGGCTGCGGCGCAGCGCTAAAGCGTTATCGCGCCGTACCTCGTCACCCAAAGCGGCAAACTCACGCGCAGCCGCTTCAGCATTCGTCTGCGCCCCAAAGATGTCAAACCGGCGGGCTTGTTCATCGGCCCGGCGCAGTGTCTCGCCGGCTTGTAACCCGCGCGCCACTCGCGTCCGATACTCGGCAAGCACGCTTGCTTGACGGCGGTCATCGATCTCGCGGTAGGCTTGCTCGGCCTGCCCAATCAGTCGTTCGGCCTGTTCATAGTCTCCGTTAAGCAATGCGGTACGGGCAGCTTCGGTTAATTGATTGGCGCGCTGCCCGATCTGGGCCCGCGCTTGCAACGCAGCGATGCGGTTTTGCGTCTCGGCATCAGCAATTGCGTTAAGGCGTTCGAGTTCGCGCAAGGCGCGATCATAATCGCCGGCGGCAAGCAATGCCTGCACCGGCGCTAAATCGATCATTGTCGGGGGAATAGCAGCCGGTTCGAGCTGCAAAAACGTAGGCAGCCATGCCCGCCATTCGCTTTCAAGGGTAGTGGCCGAGACGCCATAGATTGCTGCCATTGCCGAACGGTAGCCGCTGCTTTGGGGTAATGTGGTGAGAAATCGGCGAAACTGCTCGAAGCCATCACGATCGATCAAAAAGGTCACAATTGACCACGTTTGCGGGTAGCTCAGTTCGGGTTGGCCATAGATTACGTTACGGTCATCTAACACGGCCCACGACCACAACGCCCCGCGCTGGGTAAGATCGCGCAGAATAGCGATTTTGTCGTCGCGATCCGGCCCCGGCAATTCCATGTACTGCGCAATCCCCTCTTGCAAACCAACATTCAACCGGCCATTACTGAGCTCGGCGGCGAAGATGTGGGTCAACTCGTGGCGCAAGTTGTTGATCTGAGCCGTCTCACTCTGGCGGCGCGCTCGCTCGACAATGACCACCACTTCACGGCGGCGAAAATCGGCATGAGCAATCACGCCGGGGACATTGCGTGCGGCTGGATTCGCCGTGAAGTAGGATTCGCTAGTGGGGTAGAGGCGTAAGGTTAGCGGTGTCGTTGGTTGAAAGGCGAAGGTCGTGCTCAGTTCGTCGTACAGGGTGTCAATCATCGTGGCGTAACTGCTGGCAACCGCTTCGTCATCGGGAACATAGACGATGCGAAAATAGGCCGTGTTTTGCTCTGCCCACGTTGGCTGAGCCAAAGCCACGCCGCCAATGAGCCATGCACATAATGCTGCCAGCGTGATCAGCCAGAGCCGTAATCTGATCATAATCTTTGCAGTAAGGTGATTCATGACAATGGTAGTGTACCATGGTCATGGGGGATGTGCTAGGACATCTCTGGCGGAAGTGAGATCCTGCCTCATTGCCGCCAGCGCTTGCCCCGAGGTAACAAACTTCATTGACATCCTAACTAAACGGCTATGACAACATCCTTTTTCGCGCAACTGCCACTCTTGACCAAGTTCAGCGATATTGCCGATTTGAACGCTTACCAGCCATTGCCTGATGATTGGACGGTCATCGTTTGCGATGTGCGCGGATCGACGCGCGCGGTGGCCGAAGGCCGGTATAAAGAGGTGAATATGGCTGGGGCTGCCACCATCACTGCGGCGCTGAATGTGGCTGGCGACGTCGAGATCCCGTTCGTGTTTGGCGGCGATGGCGCATCGTTAGCCGTGCCGCCAGAATTGGTTGAGGGGACGTTACGGGCGCTCAGCGCAGTCAGCGGTTTGACGCAACAGGCGTTTAACCTTGAACTGCGGGTTGGGGCCGTGCCGGCAGACACAATCACGCAGGCCGGCTATCAAGTATTGGTAGGACGGTTGGCGTTGAACCAACAGGTGGCGCAGGCGGTGTTTAGCGGCGGTGGAATGAGCTATGCCGAGCGGTTGGTGAAAGATGAAAAGACGGCGGCAGAGGTGTTGGTCGCTCCCGGCAATCCTGACGAAGCGAACCTGAGCGGGCTCGAGTGCCGTTGGAACACCATCCCGCCGGCGCACGGGGCGGCCTTGTGCCTGATTGTGCAGGTCTTGCCGCAGGCTGATCCGGCGGCTACGATGGCCGTGTACCGGATGGTCATTGACGCGATTGAGCAGATCTATGGCGGCGATCAGGCCTACCATCCGTTGCACTATTCACGGATGCAAGCCAGCGCCAAGCCGGTAGCGCTCTGGCCAGAGGCGCGGCTGCGCGGCGGCGTAGGCCGGATGGCGCAATTGGCGTATTGGGCGCAGATCTACGGTCTCAATTTAGGTGTGCGTGGCTATCGGTGGCTGCAACAATTGCGCGGCGAGGATCCTTGGTGGGATCGCTACCGGCAGCATGTGGTGACGGCAGCCGACTATCGCAAATACGATGATGTGCTGCGTATGATCATATCGGGCGATGATGAGCAGCATGCACAACTACTCGCATGGTTGGAAGCGCGGGCCGCAGCGGGTGAGCTCGTGTTCGGCGCGCACCGCTCGCCAGAGGTGATGCTCACCTGCGTGGTCTTCGAGCGGATGGGGCGCCAGATTCACTTTGTGGATGGCGCTGATGGCGGTTTTACCCTCGCCGCGCTTGATCTCAAGCAGCGGCTGCGCCAGATGGCGCCGGTCAGCAGCCGGGAATAATCCGGGCCGGGTCTTGGCTGTCGATCACCTCGTGGCCGTTGGGCGTCACTCGCACATACCGGCCATCAGGCTGCAGCTCGCGGGCGCGGAGGTTATCGTTAAGATAGGTCGTCAACAACGTCTCGGTGACATAGTGCATTGCCGCCGGATCGGTCAGCGGGAAGAGTTCCTCAACGCGGCGATCAAGGTTGCGTTCCATCATATCGGCGCTGCCGATGTAAATCTTGGGTCTGCCGCCGTGGTAGAAATAGTAGATCCGGCTATGTTCGAGGTACGGCCCGACGATCGAACGCACCCGGATATTGTCGGATAGACCGGGCACTTGCGGGCGGAGCGAGCACATGCCGCGCACGATCAGATCGATCTGGACGCCGGCCTGTGAAGCGGCGTAGAGCGCATCAATAATCTTGCGATCAACCAATGCGTTCATCTTAAAGATAATCCGACCATTGCCGTGCAACCGGTGGAGGGCGATTTCCTCTTCGATCAGCTCGGTCATGCGCCGGCGCAGATTGACCGGAGCGACCAACAGGGTGCGATACTCCTTCTGCCGGCTGTAAGCAGTCAAATAATTAAACAAATCAACCACATCGGCGGCAATTTCGGGCCGGCATGTGAGGAGACCGAGGTCGGTATAGACCCGCGCCGTCACCGCGTTGTAGTTGCCGGTGCCGAGATGGACATAACACCTGATGCCATCGCTCTCTTGGCGCACAACCATGGCCAGTTTGGCATGAACTTTGAGGCCAACCAAGCCGTAGACGACATGCACACCAGCGCGTTCCATTGCCCGCGCCCACGTAATATTGTTTTCTTCGTCGAAGCGGGCTTTAAGTTCGACGACCACTGTCACTTGTTTCCCATGCTCACGGGCATGCATCAGGGCTTGCACAATCGGCGAATTGCGCCCCACGCGGTAGAGTGTCTGCTTAATCGCGAGCACGTTGGGGTCTTCGGCCGCAGCCTGAATGAAATCGATGATTGGCGTAAACGAATGGTACGGATGGTGAAGGAGAATATCACCTTGCCGGATAGCGTCGAAGATATTAGCGCCGTTTTTCAACACTGCCGGCAGTCGCGGCACATACGGCGGATCTTTGAGATCAGGACGGTCAAGGCGAGTGAGTTGCATCAAATCGCTTAAGCCAAGCGGGCCGCGCACTGAATAGATATCTTCGGGGCCTATCTTGAGATTGGCGGCGAGCAACTGGCAAATCCGTTCAGGCATGCCATCATCGATCGCCAGCCGCACTACTTCGCCGAAGCGACGCTGTCGCAGGCCTTGCTCGATAGTCGCCAACAAATCATCAGCCTCGTCTTCTTCAATCTCAACATCAGCATTGCGGGTGACGCGGAAGGGATAGACCTCAACCACGTTCATACCGGGAAAGAGTTGTTCGAGATGATCGGCGATCACCTGTTCGAGCCAGACGAAGCAGTGGCAGCGACCGGGCGGAATATCGCCCTTGGGCGGGCAAAGTTCGGTAGGCAAAGGAATAAGCCGCGGCAAGACTTCGGGCACCTTGATGCGGGCAAAGAGCTCGCCTTTGGCCTGATCGCGGATGACCACGGCCAGATTGAGGCTCAAATTCGAGATAAAAGGGAACGGACGGCTTGAGTCGAACGCCAGCGGCGTCAGCACCGGGAAGATCTGGCGGCGGAAATAATCGGCGACCCATGCCCGTTGAGCTTCGTTGAGGGCGACGGTATTCAGAATCGAAATACCCTGTTCGTGCAGCGCCGGGAGTAGATCGTTCAGTAGCAGATCGCGCTCTTGATCAAGAATCGGCAACAGGGTGCGGCGAATGGCGCTCAACTGCTCGCTGGGGGTTTGGCCGTCGGGTGATCGTTTCTGAACGCCGGCGCGGATCTGTTGCTTAATGCCGCTAACCCGGATCATGAAGAACTCGTCGAGGTTAGAGGCAAAAATAGCCAGAAACTTCACCCGTTCGAGTAGCGGGTTGCGCGGATCCATCGCCTCTTCGAGCACGCGGCGGTTAAACTCGATCAGGCTTAATTCACGATTGAAATAGCGCGACTCAATAACTGGCTGCACATCGGGCAGCGGTGTTGATGGAACCGTCATAAGTATGACCGTAAACGATAAGAAACCCGTTGGCTATGCAGTCGCTTACCGGCGTGGGTGAAGCGCGACATCGGGCTGATGATGAAGCAAACAGTAGATGATCGTTCGATGATTGGCAACAGCTCTGTATGGGCATAGTATAGCCGGGATCAGCGATTTGCACAAACCGGCCAGATGTGCTATACTCTTCGCCAGAACGCGGGCGATTAGCTCAGTTGGTTAGAGCGCATCGTTCACACCGATGAGGTCACTGGTTCGAGTCCAGTATCGCCCACCACCCCACCTGCGCGGCCACGTGGCCGCGCACTGATTTTCACACCGATCTTAAGGATCGCTCGCCGCGGATTGTGAGCCGATCAAAGGCAGCAGCAGCATGCGACCGCTCATCTCGCGCGCCGAGTTGCGCGCGCTGGTACGCCCAACCGATGTCACTGAACGCAATATCCGCAACGTGTTGATTGATGGCATTGGGGTTGGGATCGTCACCGGCGTAAGTGTGTTTTTGCCCGTCTTTTTAGCCCGTTTGGGCGCATCGAGCCTGCTGGTAGGCCTGATTACCTCGCTGCCGGCGCTGGCCGGCGCGCTGTTTGCCTTGCCGATCGGGCGGTTCCTCGAACGGCAGCGCAACATTGTGGTCTGGTATTCGGGCATGCGGTTCTGGGTGCTGGCCTCGTATGCGGTATTCGGCCTCTTGCCGTTCATTTTGCCGCTCACCGCAGTGCCGTGGATGATTATCATTATCTGGGCGCTAGTGACGATCCCCTCAACCTTTGTCAATGTCGCGTTTACGATTGTGATGGGCGGGGTGGCTGGGCCGCAGCGCCGTTATGCGCTGATGAGCATGCGCTGGTCGATGCTGGGCTTGGCGACGGCAGTAACGGTGGCGTTGATTGGCGGCGTGCTGGATCAGATACCCTTTCCGTTGAACTATCAAGTGGTCTTTATCGGCTCGGTCGCTGGCGGATTACTGAGCTTTTTCTTTTCGCGGGCGATTACGTTGCCTGAACGCGCCCCGACAGCGACTCAGCGCGGTGATAATTCGTTGCTTGTGGCGCTGAAGCAAGCGCCGCCGGCGTTTATGCACTATGCGTTGAGCGCATTTGTGTTTCGCAGCGGCGTGGCGATGGTGATCCCGCTGTTGCCGCTCTACTACGTGCGCGAGACTGGGCTTAACGATAGCTGGATCGGCTTGATCAGTATGGTCGGCAATGGGGTGCTGCTGGTCGCGTATGCAGTTTGGTCGGCGGCAGCGCCGCGGCTGGGCAATAGCGGTGTGTTGCTGGCGAGCAGCCTCGGTATGGCGCTGTACCCGTTTGGGGTGGCGCTGACCGATGCGCCGTGGTTGCTAGCCGTGCTAGCCGGACTGGTAACGTTCTGTGTCGCCGGCAACGATCTGGTCAATTTTGATTTAGTGTTGAGCACAATTCCCGCTGAGCGGCAGGCGACGTATGTTGGGCTGTTTCAAACCTTGCAAAACCTTGCGCTGTTTGTGATGCCGCTGGTGGCGACACTGTTCGCTGACGTGATCGGGATTGTGCCGATGTTGTGGGTGGCCGGCGTGATCCGGTTGCTAGGGGTGGCTTTGTTTGCATTGCTGCGAGTGGGGAAGTAGGGAGTAGAGAGTGGGGAATAGGGAGTAGGGGATGCCGGTAGCGCGTGGGATTTGGTGGCTGGATGTTGGTGGCAGTTTGCTACATTCCCACACCCTTTTGATACTTTGCGTCTTGCATTCATTAGATCAACCGCGGTAGCGATTACACATTGGCAAACTGTAACATCACTATGGCACAACCATCACTTCGCACCATTTCAGTCATCCGGCGCGGGTATGGCCGGCGGTATACCGATTTGCCGGTTGATGAGCTGAGCCAACAGCGGATTGTGATTGATTGCGCTGGCGGCTATTTGCGCCCGGCGTTGATCGATTTGCGGCAAGGTGATACGGTCTATTGGCGTGAGCAAGAACGTTATGTGAGCGGGCAGATCAGTCAGGTGCGGCGCGATGATCAGCGGGTGATTGCGATCTTGAAGGATGTGCAGGTGATGCCAGAGGACTTTTTTCCGTATTGAGGCTATTCTCCGGTTGTCATTGCGCGCCGCGCGCAGCGCGGCGAAGCAAGCTCCTCCGAGTACGGGAGAGGTATCCTTTCCGCTGAAGGGGGAGATTGCTGCGGGCGCGTTGCGCCCGCGCAATGACATGCGGAAAGGCGCCCCCGCGCAATGACATGCGGTGGCAGGGAGAGAGGCTCTACGCTTGCCCTGCGTCTAGCGTTCGTGTACAATGCCTGCGACTTCGATAAACATATCACGGCGCGCTGAAAGCTATGTCGATGCCTGAAGCCGTTGCACGGCGCTGGACTCCTACAGTTGAACAGGTGGCCTATGCGGTGATCGCAGTGCTCGCGATTGTGAGCCGGTTGTGGGCATTGGGTGATCGCGCGTTGCACCACGACGAAACGCTGCACGCCGCGTATTCATGGTACCTCTTCAGCGGGCGCGGCTATATGCACGATCCGCTCTTGCACGGGCCGTTGCTCTATCACCTTGGCGCATTCTTTTTCTTTCTGTTTAGCGATAATGATACGACTGCGCGCCTCAGTGCGGCTTTGTTTAGCATTGCCCTTACCCTTAGCCCGATCTTGCTACGACCGGTGATTGGGCGACCGGCGGCATTGATTGCTAGCATCTACCTGCTGATCTCGCCGGTGGCGCTCTATGTGGGGCGCTTTTTTCGGCACGACATTTACTCGGTCGTCTTTGAGATATTGGTTTTGGTGGCGATCGTTCGCTACGCCGCTGATCCGCGCCCGCGCTGGCTCTATCTTGGGGCGGCGGCGTTGGCGTTGATGCTGACCAATCAAGAGACGACCTACCTCTATATCTTGATTATGGCTGCGCCACTAGCGGCGATCTTCTGCTGGCAAGTGTACCGGCCGGGATTGGCGATCATTGGCGGGTTGGGGCTGGCGCTAGCGCTGCTGATCTTTGTGTTGCCCGGAACTGCCGTGGTTGATGGCGGGCACCATGCCCAGCGTGACGCAAACGGCGCGATTGTGGTTGACCAGCCGGGGCCGATTTTTGGTTGGCCGCCGCTAGAGACCGAAGATAATGGGTATGCGCTGTTGGTGCGTAACCGGTCGGATAGCGACGGCGGGCGATCGGTGTGGGAAAACGGCGCGCGTTATTTAGCCGACATTGGCCGGTTTGTGAACCATCCGGCGGTGATTAGCGCGTTGATCCTGCTCACTGGTGGGTTAGCCCTGCTGATCTGGCTGATTTGGCGCCGGCGCGATGCGAGCGGCGCGACGCCGTGGGAGCGAGCACGAGCACGCGGCGATCCGGCGGCGACGGTGATGGCGAGTCTGGCGGCGGATCGGCGTTGGCAAGTGGCGTTGGCTATCGCCGGCGCGATCTATGCGCTGCTGTTTACGGCCATGTTCACCAACCTGCTCGGCCTGATTTCGGGGGTGGCCGGTTCGTTGCTCTATTGGTTGGCGCAACATAATGTGCAGCGCGGCAGCCAGCCCGGCCATTATTATGCCGTGATCCTCGCTACTTACGAGCCGTTGCTGCTGTTAGGCGCGGCGGCTGGTTTGCCGCTGGCGGTGCAAGCGGTGCGCCGGCGTTGGCCGGAAGCATTTGCGATCGGCTTGATCGCGTGGTGGTCAGTGGCCGCGTTTGGCATCTACACGTGGGCCGGCGAGAAGATGCCGTGGCTGACGATCCATCTCACGCTGCCGCTGACCCTGTTGTTTGCTTGGACAGTGGCGAAACTGGTGGCGCTGGCGCAAGCGCAGGCAGTGCGCTGGCAAGAGGCATGGGAGGCGGCGGCGACGCCAGCAGCGACAGAGGCGGCAGTGCCGGTAGACACAGCAGGCTCCGGTGATCTGACGCCTGCCCCTGTCAATGGCTGGCGCTGGCTGGATGAATGGCGTCCGGGAGCGTTGGGCCTGCCCAAGGGCTCGTTGCTTAGCTTTGGCTTGCTTTTCAGCTTGATCATCAGTCTGAGTTTTCTGTTGCTCTCGATCACGATTGCTGCCGGGCCGGCCTCGCCGATCCAGCCGTGGATGGCGGTACTGTTCATGCTGACTCTGTTCACCTTGCTGGTGATCGGGGCCGGGTTGCGCTGGAGCTGGACGGTGACGGCGGCGCTGGCGGCGATCTGTCTGGCTTTAGCGATTGGCCTGTATACGGTGCGCAGCAGTGTGCGACTGGCCTATCAGACCGGTGATGTAGCCCGCGAGATGATGGTCTATACCCAGACTTCGCCTGACGTGATGCGGGTGATCCGGCGGTTGGAAGAAGCGGCGATGCGGCGCGGCGGCGGTACGCGCTTGCCGGTGATGTACGATAACGAGACGGTGTGGCTCTGGTATTTGCGTGATTGGCCGGGAGCGATTGCTGTGCCGGGAGGCCGCTTGAACGGGCCGCCGGCGGAAGACGTGCAAGCGGTGTTGCTCTTGCAAGAGAACCTCGATCGCTATCCCGAAAATCGGGCGTACTTGGAGGGATTCGTGGTGCAGCGTTATCCGCTGCGCTGGTGGTTCCCCGAAGATCAAGCGTATCGGTTGAATGGCAATTCGCTGCTCGACCGGCTGCTGCGGAACCCGTTTGATTATGAAACGTCGGCGCAATTGTGGCGCTACTTGATGTTTCGCCAGCCGCCGGCTGGGTTGGGTTCGACCGATTTTGTCATCGCGGTGCGCCCAGAGTTGGCGCGGCAGATTGGGGTGGGGTTGGGCGGATCGCTGCGGATGCCGGAGCGGTAGGGGGAAGGGAATCGTTTTGCGCTGAATCTATTGCCTAGGGCACAGCGGCGCTGTGCCCGTACAGGATGGAGCTGGATAGGCAGGCGGGCGGGCAGTTTGCGCTCCAACGGATAATATGAGCAATTTGACGGCTCTTATATTCATTCTATGGCGACACAAACACTGACAACCGATACGTTGCTCGATCGGCGCCTGCGGGCCGGCTGGCTGCGGTGGGAGACGGCGCTCTATGCGTTGATCATCTTAGCCAGCGTGATCGCCCATCTGTGGGGGCTTGAGCGCATGGCGCTCCACCACGATGAGTCGATCCATGCGTGGTCGAGCTGGCGGCTTTACAGCGGTGCGGGGGCGTTCTCGTGCTGGAGCGGCCTTGACGAGAATGGCAATCCCCGTGGCGGTGTGTTTCACGAGACCTACTGCTATGATCCGGTTTACCATGGCCCGTCGCTCTACTTCCTCACTGCGCTGGCCTATTTTCTGTTTGGCGATGGTGATGCGCAGGCGCGCTTGCCAATGGCGCTGGCCGGGATTGGGTTGGTAGCGTCGGCGTGGTGGTTGCGGCCATACCTTGGCCGGGCGGGAGCATTGATTGCGGCGCTTTTGCTCGGTTTCTCGCCGGCGTTGCTCTACTACACCCGGTTTGCCCGCCACGATGGCTTGATGGTGCTGTGGGAAGCGTGGATGGTGATCGGCGCACTGCGCTGGATTGATACGGGCAAGCGGCAGTGGCTGTACTTGACCGCGGCGGGGCTGGCGCTGGCGATTGCCACCCATGAGCTGTACTATATCTTGCTCTTTATTTTTGGCATCTTTGTGCTGATGCGGTTGCTGGCCGAAAGCCGGTTTGCCCGTTATCTCAACATCGTGCTGCTGGCGGTGATCGGCATCTGTGTCGCGCTCATGTTCATCAACCCGCCGCTGCCGTTTGGGCGCGGGTTGTATATCGGTGAGAAGGCCTTTCTGGTCGCTTCGGCCTTGGTGTTGGCATGGCTCTGCCAGCGCTTGTGGCCGCCGGAGCCGATCTTAACTACACGCCTCCGTCTGCTCTGGCAAGAGGATCGTCCAGCGCTATGGACGGCGCTGGCGATTTTGAGTGGCATCTATCTCGTCCTCTACACCAGTTTCTTCACCTATCTACCCGGCGCCATTGACGGCATCACCGCTGGCCTGATCTACTGGCTGGGCAGCCAGCAAGAGTATGCCCGCGGCGATCAGCCGTGGTATTACTACCTGATGTTGCTGCCGCTGTACGAACCGCTAGCCGTGCTGAGCGGGATTGGCGTGGTGGTCGCGATGATCGTGGCGGTTATCCGGCGGTGGTTGGCGGGCCGGCGCGCGCCGCAACCGGCGGCGAAGGAGGCCGAGCAGGATGCGGCGGATGTTGACGAAACCGCGCGTCTTACGGCTTTTGCGCCGTGGCCGCTCTACCCCTTGCTGGTGGTGTTTTGGTTCTTTACCGCGATCATCATCTTTTCGTGGGCCGGCGAAAAGATGCCGTGGCTAGTCGTTCATATGGCGTTGCCGGGGAACTTGCTGGCCGCGTGGGTGATCGGGCGGATGATCGATCTGATCTGGCGCGAACGGTCGCCGGCGCAAATCTGGTTGATCCCGCTCATCGCGATCTTGCTAGCGGCAGCGATTGGCGTGACCTTCTGGCGGTTGGGCAGCGGCGGTCAAAATGCGTTCTTGCAGGCGATTATTCCGCTGCTGATCGTGTTTGGCTTAATCTACGCGCTGCTCACCTTGATTGGGCGGTTAGGTGTCAGGCCGGTACTCGCAGCGTTGGGGCTAACGGTCGCAACCTTGTTGTCGGCGTATATGATCCGCGCTTCGTGGTTGGTGGTCTATGACCACCCTGACGTGCCGATCGAGCCGTTGATCTACACGCAGACCGCGCCCGATGTGCCGCGGTACGCTGCCGACATCCGCGATTTGGCGATCAACCTGACTCGCGGCAACCGTAGTCCGCAAGATACGACTGGCGGCTTGACAATGCCGCTCATTCTCGATGGCGGCGACCGCACCGCCGAGGGATCGCTGGCATGGCCGTTGCAGTGGTATCTGCGCGATTTTAAGAACATCGTCTGGGTGAATGGCAGTGAATTGGGGCGCGTGCCGTCGGTCGATCAACTGACGGTAACGATGCCGGACGGCAACCGTGATCTGGCGCCGATGGTTATGCTCTACCGGCCGTATGTCACCGACCGGTTGCGTGACATCTTGCGCGAGTCGTATGTGCAGCCCTACGGCAAAGCGGGTGTGTTCAATTGGTGGTTCCCTGAAGGCAGTAAATGCGCGCCGCGCAGTCCCGGTTATAAGCGGTTTTACTACAGCACGTGGTCGGCGGCAGCGGCGCAAGAGGATTGCGGGCGCGACCTCAGCAGCGAATTGAACGGGCCGTTTGACGCGCTGTTGTGGCCGTTCCGGCGCGAGAACTGGCCGGCGCTGGGGCGCTATCTGCTCTTCCGCCAATTGCCGGAGCCGCTCGTGCCCGGCGCGCGCGAAGTGGAGGTGTGGCTGCGGCGCGATCTGGCCGGCGGCGTCGGGCAGACGACTACGACTGTGACTGCCGCGCCGGCGCTGCGGCTCGCCGCGCTCAACGAGATCAGGCTGTCGAGCGGCGGCAGCGGCGCGACCGGGATTGCGCTCGACCGGCAGGGCAATATCTACGTAGCCGATACGCTCAATCACCGGATCGAGGTCTTTGCGCCGGATGGCACCTTGCTGCGCAATTTCGGCACGCAGGGCAACGGGCTTGATCAGTTCTACGAACCGCGCGGGTTAGCTTTTGACGCACAGGGCAACCTGTACGTCGCCGATACGTGGAATGCGCGGATTGTGAAATACGATGTCGGGTTGCGCCCGGTAGCGAGCTGGGGCAGCGGCGATCTTGATTTGGGCGATGGGCGGCGGGCGACGATTACTGAAGGCGATCCGGCCCGCAACGCTGCTGCGCCGCTCGGCTTCTTCGGGCCGCGCGGGGTGGCCGTTGATGCCGCCGGCAACGTCTATATCGCTGATACTGGCAACAAACGGATCGTCGTCACCGATAGCAACGGCAACTTCCTGTACCAATTCGGCGGCGCCGGCAGCGCCCCCGGCCAATTCAACGAACCGACCAGCCTTGCCTTCGATGCCGCCGGTAACCTCTACGTGGCCGATACGTGGAACGGGCGGGTGCAGGTCTTTACCCGCGCTGCCGATGGCCGGATCGATCCCATCCCGTTGGCGACGTGGCCGGTGGCTGGTTGGCAAGCCAACACCTACGACGACCCCATGCTGGCGGTAAGCCCTGACGGGACGGTCTATGTAGCGGTGCCCTCGCGCCAGCACGTGCTGACAGCGAACGCCAGCGGCGAGGCGTTGTTACGCTGGACGGGGGTGGGCAAAGATGGCGTGCCGATTGTTAGCCCTAGCGGGTTGGTTGTCGCGCCAGATGGCAGCATCTGGATGGTGGATCGGATTGGCGGGCGAGCGGCTCGCTTTAGCTTACCGGCACTAGCGCCAGCAACGCCATGATCGTCACTGACTTTCGCCATCTCAATCACTTCATCTCGCCGGCGGCGACCGAGCTGAGTGAAGCGTGGCAGCGCAGCCTGAGCCGGTTAGGCGACTATACCGGCATGGTGGTGCGGGTGTTGAATTTGCGCCCGCAAGCGGCAACGCTTTACCGGCAGACCGAGCGACATATTCTTGTGCGCCTGACCTTGCCCACCGAGCACGTCATCTTGCGGGTCGCACCGGAAGATGATCTGGCGGCGCATGTGGCGTTCTTGCGGGGAGTGGCGCTGGAAGGCGTGCCGGGAGCGCGTATTATTCATCGCGATCTGAGTAAAACCTTCGTGCCGTTTGCGTATACGGTCGAGAGTTTTATTGCCGGACAGACGGCGGCAGAGCTGACCGATGACCATCTGCTCCACAGCATTGCCCGCCAAGCGGGGCGGGCCTTGCGGCGGCTGCACCGGCAGCGCATGCCGGGGGCGGGCCGGCCAACCATCAGCGGGAGGTGGCCGCGGCTCAGTTGGCAGCACGTCTTGAAAGCGATTGGCCAGCGGTTGGCTAGCCCGCCGGCGCCGCAGTTGGTCTTTAGCGCCCAAGAGGCGCAAGCATTGCAGACGGCGCTCGCCGATCCGCGGCTCGCTTGCCCAACGCCGGTATTGATCCACGGCAACTTTGGCCCGCAGGCGGTGCGTTGCACGGTAGGCGGCCAGCACGTCCACTTAGAGGCATTGGAAGAACCGGGTTGGTTCATCAGTGGCGACGGTCTTTTTGATCTGGCGTTTGGCTTGCGGGCGCACCTGCCGGCAGCGTGGCGTGAGGGTTTGTACGAGGGCTATTGCAGCGCTGGCGCCTTGAGCCAAGCTGAGAGCGAGCGGTTGCAGATATTGCGCCTGCTCGCCTGTGCGTGGAGCGCCTGCGACCGATACGTGCGCGGGTTGCCGCACGAGGCTGACGCAGAAGCGGCGCGGCAGATGCTGGCTGAGCTGGTGGTAGTATAGCCACGAAAAGCCACAAAAGCCACAAACATTTTGGGGTTTTTTGTGGCGCTTCCCGGTTGCCGCAGAGGTGGCATGCGGCAGTTTGACTGCCGCACTCCATAAGGAAGGGCCCGTGTAGCGCCCTCGCTCCCACCTGACGGCGGGTTCAAGGGTGGACAGAACATCTATCTGGAAACCGGCCCTGAAGGGCCGGGCCACGGGTACGAAGCCCGCGGTGCGGGCTGATGCCCCCACCCCTTGCCCCTCCCCCGCTGGGGGAGGGGTGATGGGGAGCGCCGCACGGGGCTTTACGGCATCGCACAATGATCGACAGTTGTACTTGATCAAACGTTCTGTCCGCTCCTCAAGATCGGCGGGCAAGGGGGAGCTGCGCGATGGGTGAATTCGGCATGACAGGCACGATATGCAGCAGCGCCCCTCTCCCGCGCTAGAGGGAGAGGGGCTGGGGGTGAGGGTTATCAAACCCGCTGCGCGGGTTGAGGGAATAGCCACGAAAAGCCACAAAAGCCACAAACATTTTGGGGTTTTTTGTG
>JAUQOZ010000385.1 GCA_030550625.1 Chloroflexota bacterium
CCGCTCAGGCACGTGTCCCGCTAAAGTGGGAGATTGCTTCGGGGGCTACGCCCCCTCGCAATGACAAACAGATGCCACCCCCTCGCAATGACAAATGGCCCGTGTCATTGCGAGCCGCCGGAGGCGGCGAAGCAATCTCCTGCTTCAGCGGAGGTGATCCGCTCAGGCACGTGTCCCGCTAAAGTGGGAGATTGCTTCGGTTGGGCGGCACCCAGCAAAGCTGGGTGCCGCCGCTCCCTCGCAATGACAGAGGGAAGCGGAAGTGATCCGCTCATTATGGGAAACTGCCGTTGCGCGGGTGGAGACAAGCGCTCGCAATGACAGAGGGGAGCGGAAGTGATCCGCTCAGGCACGTGTCCCGCTAAAGTGGGAGATTGCTTCGGGGGCTACGCCCCCTCGCAATGACAAACAGATGCCACCCCCTCGCAATGACAAATGGCCCGTGTCATTGCGAGCCGCCGGAGGCGGCGAAGCAATCTCCTGCTTCAGCGGAGGATATGCCTGCACGCCATTAGTCTGCGCTGACGAGGGAGATTGCTTCGGGGGCTACGCCCCCTCGCAATGACAAACAGATGCCGCCCCCTCGCCATGACAAACAGGCGCCGCCGCCCCTCGCTATGACAGATGAGAGGTGTTACACCGCTAGACCGTAGGCTTCGGCTAAGATTTCGATCGGATGGCGAGTGGCGACGCCGGTTGCGCCGCTGATCTGCCAGCGACAGGTCTCGCTGTCACAGAGCGCGAGGTCTTGGCCGCTGGCGCGCACGAAGTCGAACAGGGGCTTGCCGACGTCCATCGCGATCTGATATTTCTCGCGCTTGATGCCGTAGGTGCCAGCGATGCCGCAGCATTCGGCCCGACTCTCGCGCAGGCGCAAGCCGGGCACCAGTCCTAGCACATCAAGCACTGGGCGGCCAATCCGGTGCGCGCGCAACTGGCATGGCGGGTGGTAAGGCAATTCGCGTTCAATCGGGCGGAAATCGGTGCGCAGACGGCCTTGCTCGTGGAGATCGCGCAGAAACTCGAAGATGTCGTATGTACCGGCAGCGACTGCGCGAATGTCGTCGCCGTGCAACCCTAGCAACTCTGGCGCCTCTTCTTTGAGGGTGAGAGTGCAACTGGTGCTAGTGCCGACGATCGGGATGCCGGCGCGAGCGTAGGGCAAGAGTTGGGCAACGTTGTATTCGTGATGGTTCTGCGCTGCTGGAAAGTCGCCGTTTGAGAGCAGCGGCAGGCCGCAGCAGCGTTGCGGCGGCACGATGACCTCAAACCCGAGGTGTTCGAGCACGGCAATCGCCGCCTTGCCGACATGCGGTTCGTAGTAGTTGGTGCTGCACCCATGGAAGTAGACGACCTGTGGTCGCCGCCCGTTGGTCGCCGGTTTGTGTCGTTTGAACCAACGCCGGAAGGTGTAGGTGCTGGCTTTGGGCAGCGGTGCGTGGCGATGAATCCCCATCACCCGTTCGATCAGCCAGCGCGCCGGCGCAAAGTTGAGCGTGAAGTTGACCAGTGGCGCGTGCGGGCCGCTGCTGAGTCGCCCCACCAACCCTGAACGGGCGATGATCCGGTTGCGTAAGGGCATACCGCGTTCGGCGACGATTTGAGCGCGGGCGCGGGCATTCAGCTCGGCGATGCGCACGCCGGTCGGGCAGACCTGATTGCAGACCCGGCAGCCTGAACAGTAGTCAACCGACGCATCGGGCACTGGTTGAGCGGCGTGGCGGAAGCGTTGCGCTTGCGGCCCGACGTATTTGGGGCCGGGGAAAGCATCGGTTACTGCTGCCACTGGACAGGCTGAGGTGCAGATGTTGCATTTGATGCAATGATCGAGTGATTGGGTGAGCGAGAGTTCGATATGATCCATAGGGATGATTCCTCTGCGAGTGCATGATGACGACGCACTGCCGTGCGTCTGTATGCGATGCGGCGATGAGCGCATGATAGAGACGTACTGCCGTGCATCTACCCGAAATGCGGCGATGAGCGCATGATAGAGACGCACTGCCGTGCGTCTGTACAGGGCTGCCGCTGCGAGTGCATGATGGAGCCGCACCGCCGTGCGGCTTTACGTTCATGCCTGCCCAGCGGCCCAGCCAGTGGCGATAGCGGCCCCTTCGAGGCAGCCTTCGCGGATCGGATCGTAACCGGCCAGCGCGCCGCCCACAACCTGCACATTTTCGTACACCAGCCGGTCAGCGGCGTCGAGCGGGCGCAGGCGTTGATCAACACGCACCCCGCTTTGAAAGACGGGATGGCCTTGGTCATTGAGAAACCGCGGCGCAAACCATCCTGCCCTGCCATCAGGCGTTTGCAGCGGCAGGGCGAGCGCCGTTTCATGCAGATGGCCTTCAGGCGTAGCTCGCACACCGCCGCCAAGAATACCGCCAGTCGCCAATACCCAGCGCCGGGCGGTGTGGCGCTGCTCGCGGGCTGCCGCCTCGCTGAAGACAGCGACGAGGGTATCGCCAATGTGCTCGGCGCGTTGGACAAATCCACCCAATTGGATGCGACCGCCGAGCCGCAGCAATTCATCCTCTAGTATCTGATACAGCCGCATACCGGCCACCGAAACCGGCAGGGTGGGAATTTCAAAGATCAATGCGCCGGCCCGATTTTGCAGATCGCGCACCACCTCGGTGGCATGCCTGAGACCGAGGATGGCCGGCAGGCCGATGCGGGCATAACCGCCTTTGCGCACATGGGCGGCCAATTGCTCGCCAAGGTTGGCACGGAATGCCGGTTGCTCGCACAGCCGGGCTAACGTCACCGGGCTGAAATCGTGCTGGCGCTGCGTCGGCGGCAGCGCCAACTGCGCCGCTTCAGCAGCGATGCCTTGCGCGCGCAGGTTAGCGGCGATCAGCGGCGGGAAGAAGTCGCGCAGCTCGGCAAAGCCGGCAATGAGCGTAGGCCGGCCATCGCGCAGTTGGCGGGCATCGCCGGCAATCATCGTAGCCGGCGCAAATGCGGTGGGGCGCAGTGCGCCTAGCGCGGTCGGCAAGAGTAGGTTGCGGTTGAGACTGCCGGCGAATGGATAGCCGGCTGCTTCGCCAATCGCGCGGACACGGGCAATCCCCTGCTCGATCATCGCCGGGCCGGCCAGCGCGTAGGGGTGATGAGGGCGCTGGATCGCCAGTTGGGTAATCCCGGCCAGCGGGTCATCCACATCGGCGAGCAGATCGATGCAGCCGGTTGACCAGTGCGTCGCGCCGTGGCCTTTGGCCAGCACCAGCACCTTCTCGCCGCGTTCGGCGCGGCCAATCGCGGCCAGCATACCGCTGAGGCCGGCGCCGATCACAATCGTATCGTACATAGACACTCTCCCAGCGGGCTATGCTTGCACATATTCGGTTGCGATAGCGGGATGCTGCGTCACCAAGCCGCCTCCCGGCTCGGCCAGCGCGCGCAAGCGGTGAATGCCCAACACGCCAGCGTAAATCAACTCGTCAAGACGCGCCTGCCGCAACTGGTCGCCCCAGAGCACTGGCGTCAATCCCTTCCATCGCTCTTGGAGGAAGTGCAAAATCGCTTCGTTGGCGTGAGTATGGCTGAGGCCATCGGCGCAGCGCCGCTCGTAGAGCAGGTTAGCCGTGCGGTAGATGCACCAGCCGCCTTGGCATGGCCCCATTCCCATGCGCACATCGCGCCGGATATCGTCAAGGTTATACGCGCCGGCATCAATCGCCGCCACGATCCGGTCGCGGGTCACCAATTCGCATTCACAAATCAGTTCACCAGCCGCATGCTCGCTCTCGACCAAGGCCAGCGGCTTGCCCAGCCAGTAGTGCGGCGTTTGAGCTGCCGGATCGGGCGACACCGTCACCATCGCGTGGGCGCGGTGCTCGAAGCGCGGCACCGGCAGAACCTCGCTCGCCGTGCGGCACGGTTGGGTGTTGCCCAAGCGGCGGGCCAGCTCGTTGACCGTCTGCTCAGCCATGAGGCGATACGTTGTCCACTTGCCGCCGACAATTGACAGAATGCCGCTGACACCATCACGCTCTTCGTGATCGAGCAACTTGAATGTGCGGGGAATATCGCGGTCGCTAGCAACATCTTTATCTTTATAGAGCGGGCGCACGCCGGCCCATGCTCTGAGGGCGCGATACTGGCGGAAACCGGGGATCAGCTTCTCGCCTTCATCAAGCATAAACTGAATCTCTTCCGGCTCGATCCCAAACACATCAGGATCGGGGACATGCACATCCGTGGTGCCGATCACGGCAACTGTGTGGATGGGCACGATAATGTCGCCATCAGAGGGTAGTTTGCAGCGATTAACGACTGTATTGACCATCCGGTGGTTCATTGCCACCATGGTGCCCTTGCCGGGTACGACCGTCACTGTCACACCGGCCATCGCGGCGATCTTGCCGGCCCATGCGCCGGCGGCATTGAGCACGTAGGTGCAATCGATCCGGATCCGCTCGCCGCTGCGCAAATCTTCGACAATCGCCCCGACGACCCGGTCACCTACCCGTACCAGATCGACCACATTGTGATACGTGCGGATGTCGGCGCCATACTCGCGGGCGGCTAGCGCGACCGAATGGGTGGCGAGAAACGAATCGGCAGAAGCATCATGCACCTCAAACACACGCGAAATACGCGGATTAAGGGCCGGTTCGCGGCGGAGCATCTCGGCGACGCTGATCTCTTGCACTGGCACGCCGGTACGGTGGCAATTGGCCACAAACACATCGCCATAGCTTTCATCATCCCACGGCGTAATCACAAAAAAGCCAGAGGTCTGCTCGATGCAGTGGGGCATAATCCGGCGCAGGATGGCATTTTCGTGGGCGCATTCGGTGGCCGATTGCGGATCTTTAGTCACATATCTCCCGCCGGAATGGAGCAGGCCGTGGTAGCGACCGGTGGTACCGTGGGTCAAATCACCCTTCTCAACGAGGATGCAGCGAATGCCGCGCATTGCCAGATCGAGCGCACAGCCGGTACCGGTCGCACCACCGCCGATCACCAACACGTCGGTGGAGAGTGTTTGCATGCTGATCTCCTAACAGGCACCAAGACCGGCAGGATTGCTCCCGCCGGTCTTGCCGCATTAAACAGACACTGCCGCACAGGACGGGCGGTACATAACCGATGACGGTATCATAACACCATCGCGCGGGTTACGCACCGCTATACATCAACCAAGCTGCTTGGCGGCGTTGCGTGCATCGAGAAGCGTGCTCCCCAGAATTACTCCACCCAATCGAAGGTGCGGGTCACTGCCTTCTTCCAACCGCGATAGAGGCGAGCGCGGGTCTCTTCATCCATCTGCGGCGTCCACGTATGATCCACGCCCCAGTTAGCCCGCATCTCGTCGGTGTTTGACCAGAAGCCGACAGCGAGACCGGCGGCATACGCCGCGCCGAGCGACGTCGTTTCGGCCACCTTGGGCCGGATCACCGGCACACCGAGGATGTCAGCTTGGAACTGCATCAAGGTGTTATTGTAGACCATGCCGCCATCGACCTTGAGTGCGGTCAGCTTCACCCCTGAATCCTGTTCCATTGCATCGAGCACTTCGCGGGTTTGATAGGCAGTCGCTTCGAGCACGGCGCGGGCGAGGTGGCCTTTGTTGACGTACCGAGTCAAGCCCACAATCACGCCGCGGGCATCTGAGCGCCAATACGGTGCGAACAGACCAGAGAAGGCAGGCACGAAGTAGATGCCGCCGTTATCTTCGACCAGATTAGCCAGCGCCTCTACCTCAGCCGACGAGGTAATCAAGCCAAGGTTGTCGCGCAACCACTGCACAAGAGCGCCGGTAATCGCGATCGAACCTTCGAGTGCGTAGACGGCTGGCTGGTCGCCGAACTTATAGCAGACGGTGGTGAGCAAGCCACTCTTCGATGGCACGATCTTAGTGCCGGTATTGAGCAGCATAAACGAGCCAGTGCCGTAGGTGTTCTTCGCCTCGCCGGGATCGAAGCAGGTCTGGCCGACCATCGCCGCCTGCTGATCGCCGAGGATACCGGCCACTGGCACGCCGGCCAGATCACCGGTGGCCGTGCCATAGACCATACTCGACGGCATAATTTTGGGCAACATCTGGCGTGGAATGCCCATAATACCAAGGATCTCGTCATCCCAATCAAGGGTTTCGAGATTCATCAGCATCGTGCGTGAGGCATTCGTCACATCAGTGACGTGAACGCCGCCATCGGGGCCGCCAGTGAGCCACCACGTCAAGAAGGTATCAATATTGCCGAAGACAACATCACCCGCCTCAGCCGCTTCACGCGCGCCGGGCACATTATCGAGGATCCAGCGAATCTTGGGGCCGGAGAAATAGGTCGCCAGCGGCAGGCCGGCCTTAGCGCGGAAGCGATCTTGGCCGCCATCAGCCGCCAATTCATTGCAAATCTGGTCGGTGCGGGTATCCTGCCAGACAATTGCGTTGTAGACTGGGCGACCCGTCTTGCGATTCCAAACCACGGTCGTCTCGCGCTGATTGGTAATACCAACCGCGACAATATCGCTCGCGCTCAAGCCACCCTTATTGAGCGCGCCACGGATCACGCTCTGGGTGCGCTCCCAAATCTCATCGGGGCTATGTTCAACCCAACCGGGGCGAGGATAAATCTGCTCGTGCTCTTTCTGGTCGTAGCAGACCACATTGCCACTGTGGTCAAAAATCATACAGCGGGTGCTGGTCGTTCCCTGATCAATTGCAGCGGCATACTTTGCCATAAGCACAGACTCCTTTGTCTCCAAGCATGCCAAGCGGCATGCGAACTTATCCTTGAGCGACGCGTTCGAGGGTTTCGAGCATCGCCTGCGCCATCAGGAACGCAGACGCCGCCCCCGGATCGCGGTGGCCGATCGAGCGTTCACCGAGGTACGATGCGCGGCCCTTGGTCGCTAACATCGGTTCGGTTGCGATCATGCCCTGTTCACAGGCGGCGACAGCGGCGCGCATAGCCGCCAGCAGATCACCGCTTGCTGCATACTGCTCTTTCAGCGCATCGATCGCAGGCGCGATCGCATCGATCATCGTCTTTTCGCCGCGGGTTGCCTTGCCGCGCGTTTGAATGCCTTCAAGGGCGGCGCTGAGCGCAGCGATCAGCTCTTCGGCGCCGATCGTGGCCCGGTCGCCGATCGCAGTGCCGGCGCGGAGAAAGGCAGTGCCGTAGAGGGGGCCGCTAGCCCCGCCAACGGTCGAGATCAGCGTCATACCAGTCAGTTTCAAGAGACCACTGATACTGCGGTCGGTTGCCGTGGGCAATTTACTCATCACCGTGCTAAAGCCGCGGTCGAGATTCACCCCGTGGTCGGCATCGCCAATCGCCGCATCGAGCCGTGTCAAATACTCACGCTGTTCTTTAACCCGTTCGGCTACCAGTTGGAGAAAGCTTGTGACATGATCGGCGGTGATCTGCATGGTTCCTCTGCGTCAGTCTGGCGGCGGGGCAGATCGCCCCGCCGTGGTCTTCCACCTACTTACATACCCCAGCGCAACGCAGGCGTATGCACTGGCGCATCCCAAAGCTTGATCATCTCGTCATCAAGGCGAAGCAACGTGAAGCTGACGCCGGCCATCTCCAGTGAGGTGATGTAGTTGCCCACCAACGAACGAGCGATGGTGATGTTGCGATCCTTGAGGATGCGTGCTAATTCATTGTACATCAAATAGAGCTCGATCAGTGGTGTGCCACCCATACCGTTGACGAAGGCGAGCACGGCATCGCCGCTCTTGAACGGCAGATCGTCGAGGATGGGGCCAGCCAGCATTTCGGCGATGTCGCGGGCAGGAGCCAGCTTTTCACGGCGGCGGCCCGGCTCGCCGTGGATACCGATGCCGACCTCCATCTCATCTTCGGCTAGCTCGAAGCCCGGCTTGCCAGCCTGCGGCACCGTACACGGCGTTAGGGCCATGCCCATGCTGCGCCCGTTGGCATTGACCCGCTCGGCAATCGCCTTGCAGGCGGCCAGATCAGCGCCAGCTTCGGCAGCGGCGCCAACGATCTTCTCGAGCAGCACCGTCACGCCAACCCCGCGGCGGCCAGCCGTCCATGTGCTATTCTCCACCGCCACATCGTCATTGGTCACCACACTGGCCACCTCGATCCCCTCGGCGGCAGCCAATTCAGCAGCCATCTCGAAGTTCATCACGTCGCCGGTGTAATTCTTGACGATATGCAGCACACCCTTGCCGCCGTTGACCGCCTTGGTCGCGGCCAGCATCTGATCGGGCACCGGCGAGGTAAAGACCGCGCCGGGGCAGGCGGCATCGAGCATGCCGTAGCCGACAAAACCGCCGTGCATTGGTTCGTGACCCGAACCGCCGCCCGAAATCACGCCGACCTTGTTGTGCGGCGCACCCTTGCGCACGATATAATCGGGATCGAAATGCACATCAATCAGGTCTGCGTGAGCGATCGCCATCCCGGCCAGCGCCTCTTTAACGACGTTCTCCGGTGCGTTGATCAACTTCTTCACAGGCTTCCTCCCTTGAAGCGATGACTGCTAACCGTTACATGCCGAGCGCATTCGCCAACAGGGCCGCGATCGAGCCGCCGATGATCGGGCCGACCACCGGCACCCACGAGTAGCCCCAGTTGCTGTCGCCCTTGCCAGCGATTGGCAATACAAAGTGGGCAATGCGCGGGCCAAGGTCGCGTGCGGGGTTAATCGCATACCCGGTGGGGCCACCGAGTGATAGACCAATACCCCAAACCAAAGCTGCCACCAGATACGGGCCAAGGCCGCTGGCCGGGCTGCCGCCGGTGGCGCCATTGGCGCTGAAGATGGCGAAGATAATGAAGACCAGCGCGAAGGTGCCGATCACTTCGGTAATGATATTGTTAACCGGATTGCTGATCGCCGGGCCAGTGCTAAAACAGGCCAGCTTGAGGCCGGGGTCTTTGGTGACTTCCCAGTGCGAGAGATAGGTCAGCCAAACGAGGGTTGCGCCGATGAAAGCGCCAATGAACTGGGCGATAATGTGCATCACAGCAGTGCCAACATCGTAGCCGCCGCGCAGCATCACTGCGATCGTCACCGCCGGATTGAGATCGGCGCCGGGGCTGCCAAGCGCCGCAGCAGTAAAGACGCCAGACATAACTGCGAAGGCCCAGCCAGTGGTAATCACGATCCAGCCGCCGCCATTGCCCTTCGATTGCGTCAGCAATACGTTGGCCACGACGCCATTGCCAAACAGAATCAGCACCATGGTGCCAAACACTTCGCCCAGAAAGGACGCAGGCATAGAGGGTCTCCTCCTTGCAACACAAACGGAACCAGTTCTTGCGAATCAACCTTGATCCAGCGTTCAACCAGAGAACGTGATGCGCGCCAATCGTGATGTGCGGTTATCAACGTATAACCAGCTTGCACGCGCAACGTGGCGTGCCGGCGCATCTGAACTGGGCGTGCGCGCCATCTGCACTATCGGCAGTCTGCGGCGACCCGCCCTGCGCACCTCCTTTCTTAACTCTCTCTATGAGCGACACGATGCATTGCACCGTGCAATGCACAAATGGTTCCTAGCAAGCGCATGACGGCGCTTGCCATCACATTCCGACCGCGGTTGGGATGTCTTCACCCTTCTTCGTTTCGTTGTTGGGTCGCATTCCCTGTAGTTGGTATCGTAGCAAAGCGGGTGAAGGAGCGTCAAGCTATGAAGAGGCGGGGTAGTATGCAAAAATGTTTCAATGTTGAAACGTTGTTATGGGGTGAGATCATCACGTGAAATGTGGTAGCGAGTCATCTTGCGCCAGAGGGTGGCCCGGCTAATCCCCAGCAAGGCTGCCGCCCGGCCCAAGCGTCCGCCAGCGGTGCGGATAGCACGAACAATCGCGTCGCGTTCGCTCAACTCTTGCGCTTCCGCTAGTCGCGGGCTATCCGCCATCGTCAACGGAGTCGCGTGGCGCGCAATCGCCGGCGGCAAATCGTTGGCGGTCAAGACGCTCTTGGCACTGGTTTGCGCCATCCGTTCCAGCACCACTTCCAATTCGCGCACGTTGCCCGGCCATGGGTACGCGCGCAGCGCGGCGAGCGCATCAGGATCGAGCGCCACTGGCCGGCCTAACTGTTCGCTGAGCCGTTGCGCCATGTGGTTAGCCAGCAAAATAATGTCGTCGCCACGCTGGCGCAGCGGTGGAATATCAACGATAAACGCGCTCAGCCGGGCATACAGATCGGCGCGAAAACGCCCTTCCTGTACCAGTTGTTCGAGATCATGACCAGCGACAATCAGCCGGACATCGATTGGAATAGGCCGCGCACCTCCCGACCGGATGACACGCCCCATCTCAATTGATCGTAACAAGCTGGTCTGTTGATCGAACGAAAGCGTATCAATCGCTTCAAGATAGATCACGCCGCCATGGGCCAGTTCGAGCTTGCCCGGCCGGCCCGGCTGACGCTCGCTTCCCTCAACGCCGAAGAGTTCACTATCGAGCAACTGGCGAGGAATGGCTGCGCATGAAAGGCGCACGAACGGGCCGCTGGCCCGGTTGCTGGCATTGTGGATCGCTTGGGCAAAAATCTCTTTGCCCACGCCGGCTTCACCGCGCAAGAGCACTGCTCCGCGCCCGGCGGCAGCGATCCGCGCTTGCCGCAATGCCTGCCGCATACCCTCACTCTGACCGATAATGTCGCGGAAGGTAAATGTTGCTTGCGCTCCGACGACCTGTTGCACGAGCTGGCGTACGCTCTCGGTTGGGCGGAGCGTAATGACACTGCCCAAATACCGCCGGCTGCGATCCCATACTGGGCGCACGCCGCAGATAACTGCCTGCGCGCCGGTAGGGGTTTGCCAGATGATTTCTTGTTCGTCAAGCGTGCTCAGGTTGTGAAGAGCCGCAGCAATCGCCGGCGGCGGCGGAATAACGCTCTCGAGCGGCCGGCCCGCGGCTGAACGCACATTGATGTCGAGAATATTCGCCACCCGCCGGCTCAGCCGGCGGATCTCACCGTGCGGCCCAACGAAGATCAGCCCTTCGTTGATCGTATCAAGGGTGGCGTATAGTTCGCTCAGTTGATCGTTGGCTTCGTTGAGCAGCCGTTCGGCGCGGAGTTGGCTGTGCAACGCTTGCGCCGCGGCAATCACCATGCCAAGCGCGTAGGGGTGGTGTGCTTCGGCTAAGGTAAGAATGGCCAGCGCACCTAATGCCCTGCCATCAGGGCTGAAGATCGGGGCTGCCGCCAGCGCAAACGGCTGCAACCAATTGCAGTAGTGCTCGTCGCCGCTGGTCTGGCAAGGCAACACTTCGCGCAGCGCCAAATCGATTGCGTTCGTGCCGGCGACCTCTTCCGCTAGACTAATGCCATATCCGATACCGTATCGCTGCGCTCGTTCGATAACCGTACTGTCGCCGGCAAGGTCAATGATCGTACACTGCTCGTCGCAAATCACAACCGCAAAGCCGGGGTGATCACTAAGCTGGTAGAGATCCTCGATCGATGAGCGGGCTAGTGCTTGCAGATGGCTCCACACTGCTAGGTTGACCGGCCCTGTCTGTGGCGGACTGGCCGGATCGAGGCCATGCGCTTGGCAGCGCGCCCACGATCGCTGGATTGGCGGGTGGCTATCCGGGCTGAGTCCGCGTGTTCGGCAACGCGACCATGATCGTTGAATCGGCGGCAGGGAAGATGTTGGCATGGGTACCTCGCGAGATCTTCCGGCTATACGTATTATAAACGGAGAGTATTGTAGATCGATTGCATTGAAATGGCGCTGGGTGCTTAGCCTCGCTTGGCGTGAGCCGATCTTGCTAGTTCATTGGATTAGATACTTGACAGGTAAGAACAAATGATCTAATATTAACAAACGTATCCATGCATAGTAATTCAAAGATCGGTTGGTTCCATGATGAGATACCATA
>JAUQOZ010000221.1 GCA_030550625.1 Chloroflexota bacterium
AACGCAAAGGGAACCTAAACGCAAAGGCGCAAAGGGCGCCAAGCACGCAAAGTATCTTTAGGTAAGTGAAGCGGAAGAACGCTTGGGATCGTTCCCCAATCTGCTTGGCGGCTTTGCGTTTGCCACTCTTACCATCAGCGGCAGTTCCCCCTCTCTCGCCATCAGGTGGGAGAGGGGGCTAGGGGGTGAGGGATCCTGCCACAACGCAAAGGGAACCTACACGCAAAGGTGCAAAGGGCGCCAAGCACGCAAAGTATCTTGGAGGCGGGGCAAGAGGCCGCTTAGGATCGTTCCCAATATGCTTTGTGGCTTAGCGCCTTTGCTCATGTTGCGCCCTCGCTATCGGAGAGAGCTATGACGCTGGAAGAAGAACTGATCGCGGCCTTAGCGAATGGCGACAAAGAGCGGGCGAAAACCATTGCGCGCGAGCTGCATGCGCGCGGCCTCGATGCCACAGCCATTGAAGCGGCCTTGGCCGCCCAACCGCACCTTGAAGAGCAACTCTGGGCAACCTTAAACGAAGTCATCCCGATTTCGCGGCGAGCCTTGAAGCGGCGCGCGATTCGGGCAGCAGAAGAACGCGACTGGGGCGACTGGGAAGAGGGCCGCCGCCGGTAACGGTCAATGGACGCGGTAGAGGACGATGGTTTGCGCACCGCTCGAATCGCGCAGCATAATTTCGACATGCTCAGGCCGGACAATGCCGCGCGAGAGCGGATCGTAATTTGCTGCCCCTTCGATGTAGTAGTAATAGATATGGCCTTCGTAGCGGAAGCCGCGCACATTGCTGGCCCGAATCGCCACTCCCGGCTTGACCTCAATCAATGGATCGATGATCGCGCCGCTCAGCCGGCCCTGAATCTCGCGCGTAAGGGGCGTCAAATCAGGTGTAGCAGCCAATGGCGTGCGCGCTGGCATCGCGCTCAGCAACCACACGAGCACACCCAGCAACAAACACAGTTCAAGGCCTATCATCACCGCAAAGAGACTGAACCGTCGCACACGGAACAGACGACTGATCGCGATACGCTGCTCTGCGCCGGCTGACACCATTGGCTTGATCATCCCGATTTCTCCATGCCAATTGCTGAGCTACCATTGTTTGCGGCTGCGACGAAGTGCAGGTAGAGAGTACTTTGCAGTTTAACAAATTGCTCTTACCGATGCTATAGGTCTCTAGTCATATTTTGCTGAGAAATATCCACGATCATGACACGAATCGGTACGATGAGCGTGACGACGACACGTCCCCACGCGCAGTACTATGCTGGTGAATGTGAGCTGGGATCGCTGTGTCCTTTCAGTTGCTCATCACGCTTGAGTCAGCGATTGCCGCGCCAGCGGCTCGCAATGACTGACACGGAAGCACATTTGCTTTTACAATGAAAGAGACGAGGAGAGGCAACTATTTGTTCCAAGGAGCTGCCATGCCGTTAGGACAGAGATTGAGAGGGCGAGATGCGATTGCATTCCTCGGCGGCGCACTGAGCGGATTGCTGATTGCGCGGCTGGTGTTTAAAATACTGGCAGCGCGGCCTGATAGTCCGGCAGTCACGTGGCTCTACACACTAACCGGGCCGCTCGTCGCACCGTTCGCTGTGCTCGACCGCGACCAGCCGCGCTTTGGCGCCGTGCTAGAATTCAGCACACTGGTTACGCTCATGATCATTGTCTGCCTCACCGCGTTGGGTTGGGTGTGGCTGGGAAGGATGCGGCCATCGTGACCGACTATCTTTTGAGCATCTTGTATTGGTTGGGCATCTTGATGCTGATCGGCGTCACGCTTGCGGCGATTGTGCTCTGGCTGATCTGGCAACGCCTCCGCAGCCTCAATGTCCCGCCCGACGCCGGCTTTTTCGAGACCATGCATTACTTGCCAATCGCGCTGCCGATCGCGCTCGACCTGCTCGATTTAGGGTTAGACGTGCTGGCAGCGCCGATCAGTTGGGTCATCCTCGACCGGCTCGGCTTGCGCGGGTTGCGCAATAAAGCCGCCATCGAGGCGCTGATCCCGTTTACCCAGCCGATCCCGGTCTTTACCATTGGCTGGCTGGTTGCCCGTTTGACGGGAGTCGGCAAGACGGTCATCCTTGAAAAGCAGCAGTAGCGCAAGGGAGGCGTATGGCACAGCAGATAACGCTAGCGTTAGACTGGACGCCAAACACGAACCACATCGGCTTCTATGTGGCGATGAGCAAGGGGTGGTATCAGGATGCCGGTCTGGACGTGGTGTTGCTCTCACCCGAAGATGACAATTATCAGACCACGCCGGCGGCTAAAGTAGCGCAGGGCGCTGCCATGCTTGCCATTGCCCCGTCTGAGAGCGCGTTGAGCTACTATCTGCACCCCGCTAAGCCATCGCTCGTCGCGATTGCCGCCATTGCGCAGCGCGATACGAGCGCGATTGTCACCCTAGCGAGCAGCGGGATCGACCGGCCAGCGAAGCTGGATGGACGACGCTATGCCTCGTACAATGCCCGTTTCGAGCGGGCCATCGTCGCGCAGATGATTCGCAACGATGGCGGCAAGGGCGAATTCGACGAAATCTTCCCGCCCAAACTCGGCATCTGGGAGACCCTGCTGCAGGGTGTGGCCGATGCCACGTGGGTGTTTTTACCGTGGGAAGGGGTGCAAGCTAGACGCGCCGGCATCGCGCTCAACGCTTTCCGGCTCGATGATTACGGCATTCCTTATGGTTATACGCCAATCCTCCTTGCCCATCCGGCGGCAGTGCGCCAGCACGGCGATGCATTGCGCGCCTTCCTTGCCGTCACCGCCGCGGGCTATCGCTTTGCCGTCGAGCACCCCGGTGAAGCGGTTGAGCTGCTGATCACCGCCGCCAACCATCCAACTTTGACCGAGCGCGCATTCGTCGCCGAGAGTTTCGCCGAATTAGCCCCCGCCCTCCTCACCGCCGATGGCCGGTGGGGAGTGATGGAGAGCAAGCGCTGGTGGGCGTTTGTCACGTGGATCGAACGGCAAGGTCTAGTTGTTGACCGCGATGGCCAACCGATACCGCTAGCTCCAGAGACATACCGCGAGCTGTTTACCAATGATCTGTTAGCGGGATGATACTGGCTTACAGAGCCTGAAACCGCAAGAGCGCGTTACCGTTGCTATCAAACAACGAGAGCACACTATCCTTGAGTTCGTAGCGGGCGGCAGCGTTCAACGATTGATGAAACGCCATTTCTTGCGCGGTGATCGCATCGTCAGCGCACGCAATCAACGTGCTTGCCATCTGGCTAAAGGCGATGGCAGCGCCTTCAAGCCGGTAGCTGCCGCTAAAGCCGTTGCAGCCGGCAAAACCGCTGGCGCGGTTGTCGGAATCAAACGTGATCGTCAGCGGCTGGCCGGCAGCGACCGGCGGCTGGCCATTGATCTCGATCAGTTGCCATTGGCGGTTGGTGAGGTTCGCCGCCGGCGCGGCAGTGCCGCAGGCAGCGATCAGTAGCGTCACCAAGAGCAGCAGAGTAGGGCGGAGGAAATCCATAGCGCAGCATCCTTTCAACATAACGCGCGAACCTTGATACCGGCATGCAGACGGTATCACGCCGGCAAAAGTTCCGGCTAACGGCCAGCGCCACACCAAAGCGCTTTGGGTTACAATAGAATAGGACAGCGCAAGATTGTTTCGTAAAGGTTGACTGAGATGATAATACTAAATTACGCTCACCCAATCACAGCGCCGCAACAAGAGCAGATTATCAAATTAACGGAACGAACGATCGAGAAAATTATCGATATAACTAGCCAAATCGACCAACAAGAGCCATTCATTCCCCAAATCATAGCTCTCGCTGACGCTGCCGGTCTCTCGGCAGCGCAGTGGCAAACCGAAGAAATATTAGTTAACTTGCCATCACTTAATTTCATTGCCGCAGCCTTATTAGCTGAATTACATGGGCGGATGGGCTATTTTCCGCCCATACTACGCTTGCGTCCGATAGCCGGCGCGTTGCCGCCGCGATTCGAAGTGGCAGAAATCCTTAATCTGCAAGTTTTGCGCGACGAAGCACGCATGCGTCGCGCTCAGTGAGCATGGTGTATGACTAATCGCCTGATTTATCTCGACCATGCCGCGACCACGCCGCTCGATCCGCGCGTGCTGGAGGCGATGATGCCGTTCCTAACCGGCATGAGCGGGAATGCGTCAAGCATTCATCAAGTGGGGCGCGCGGCATTGCAGGCACTTGATGATGCGCGCGAGCAAGTGGCGCTAGTGTTGGGTTGCCAGCCGAAAGAGATCGTTTTTACCGGCGGCGGCAGCGAGAGTATTAATCTGGCGATCAAGGGCGTGGCGATGGCGCTGCGCGCACAGGGCAAGACCCATCTGATCAGCAGCGCGATCGAACACCACGCTGTGCTGCATGCGCTCGATTATCTGGTGGAATACGAAGGGTTCAGCGTCACATTGCTGCCGGTCGATCGCAGCGGCAGAGTGAACCCGGACGATCTGACCGCAGCTATTCGCCCAGAGACGGCGCTCGTTTCGGTGATGTACGCCAACAACGAGACCGGCGTGATCCAGCCGATCACCGAGCTGGCTGCCATCTGTCACGAACGCGGGGTGCTCTTTCACACCGATGCGGTGCAGGCTCCCGGCCAGTTACCGCTCGATGTGCAAGCGCTCGGCGTTGATTTGCTCAGCCTGACGGCGCACAAGTTTTACGGGCCGCAGGGAGTGGGCTTGCTTTACCTGCGCCGCGGCACGCCGTTGGCGCCGCAGATCAACGGCGGCGCGCAAGAACGGCGACGGCGGGCCGGCACCGAGAATATCGCCGGGATTGTGGGGTTGGCAAAGGCGCTGGCAATTGCCGAAAGCGAGCGGCCCCACCATACGGCCCGGCTGCGTGCGCTCAGCGACTGCCTGATTGACGGTGTGTTGGCCCGGATTCCGCACTCGTGGCTGAACGGCGATCGCTCCCACCGCTTGCCGGGGATCGTCAACCTTGGCTTTGCCTGCATCGAAACTGAAAGCCTGCTGCTCTTGCTCGACCAGCGCGGCATCTGCGCCAGCTCAGGCAGCGCCTGCACCTCCGGCTCGCTCGAACCGTCGCACGTCTTGCTGGCGATGGGCCTCTCGCCCGATGAAGCCAATGGTTCGATCCGCTTTTCATTGGGCCGGCAGACCACCGAATCCCAGATCGAGACCCTACTTGACATTCTGCCCGATCTGGTGGCCCAATTGCGGGCCGTGGCGCCGTGTGCATAAGGATGGTCACGTCAAACAACTTAGCCTATGATTACCGCACTCCAAGCCGAACAATTCAAATCGTGGGCCAATACAGGCCGGATCCGTATGGCGCCAATCACCGGCCTGTTCGGCACGAATAGCTCTGGAAAGACATCGATCCTGCAACTCTTGCTGCTGTTGAAACAAACAGTAGAGTCTGCCGACCGGCAACGAGTGCTTCATACCGGCGACGAACGAACCTATACCGATCTCGGCACCTTTTTCGATATTATTCATGCCCATCAGATCCCCAACACTCTCACTATCTCTGTCGCATGGAAGCTCGCGAAGAACCTCCAAATACTTGATCCAACCGATGAAAAGCGATCGTTATTCTCGATTCCTGAATTGCATTTCTTCACCGCAATCAAGGGATTGGACGAAGAAATCAGTGTAGAGCGCTTTGAGTATGCCTTCCATACCAACCCACAGCATGCATATCGTTTTGGCATGGTACAGCAACCAAATCAAAAGTACGATGTCGTGTTTGAAGGATATGAGCTTAAGCGCACGCGAGGCCGGCCAACCGGATTGCCGGCCCCGATCAAATGCTATGGTTTTCCTGATCAAGTAAACGCCTACTATCAAAATGCCAGTTTTCTAGCCGATTTTGTGCTCGCTCTTGAGGAATTGTTCAATAATATCTTTTACCTAGGGCCGCTCCGTGAATATCCACAACGCAATTACACGTGGAGCGGCCAACGACCGCAAGATGTAGGCCGGCGCGGCGAATTGGCGATTGCGGCGATGCTCGCCTCGCGTGAGCGAACTATTAAGGTTGGCAAAGGCAATCGCCCAACGAAAACGCTCGAAGAACGAGTTGCCCAATGGATGCGTGATCTTGGTCTGATCCATGACTTCGCAGTGCGACCAATTGCCGAGAACCGCAAGTCGTATGAAGTGCGGATCCGTTTGACTGCGCGCAGTCCTGAAGTATTGATTACCGATGTTGGTTTCGGCGTTTCACAAATCTTACCGGTGATTGTGCTGTGTTACTACGCGCCAGAAGGCGCAACCATTATTCTGGAACAACCCGAAATCCATCTGCACCCGCAGGTGCAAGCCGGTTTGGCCGATATCTTCATTGACGCCATCAATACCCGCAATGTCCAGATCATTCTCGAAAGCCACAGCGAACATCTGTTGCGCCGGCTCCAGCGCCGGATTGCCGAAGGAGCATTGGCTCCCGAACAAGCGGCGCTCTATTTCTGCACCGTGAATCGGCAAGGAACGTCGCACCTTCAGCCATTGGAGCTTGATCAGTACGGAAACATTACGAACTGGCCGGACAACTTTTTTGGCGATGAATTCGGCGAAATTGCCGCCATGCAAGAAGCGGCGATCAAACGGCAACTAGGTTCATGAAAAAGAAGATCGTCATTGTTGACACAAACGTGCCGATAACGGCCAACGGTCAAGCCGAGCACGCAAGCCTCGCCTGCCGGCTAGCTTGTATTAAAGCATTACAAACTATTCGAGCACAGCGACGGATTGCGCTTGACGAGAGTGGGTTGATATTACAAGAGTATCGGAACAATCTCTCGCTGCGCGGCCAACCCGGCGTTGGCGACGCCTTCTTCAAGTGGCTGTGGGACAACCAAGCCAATCAGCAAATCTGCGCCAAGGTTCCGATTACCTACACTGGAGGCGATCAGGAATTTGCTGAATTTCCCGCTGACCCGCGCTTGCACAGTTTTGACCGATCTGACCGCAAATTTGTGGCAGTAGCGCGTGTGCATCCCGATCATCCACCCATCATCAACGCGGTTGACACCGATTGGCATATCCATCAGCAAGCGTTGGCCGGCTATCACGTTGTTATTGAGGAGATTTGCCCAGACGATATCCGACGACTGGCAGTAGCCGATCAACAATGAGTAAAGGATACGCGATGTTTCCCCAGATCACCATCACCGGCGAGCCGTTTGAACGGGGCCGCCAGTACGGGGCCGCGACGGCGGCGCAGGTGCGGCACAGTATTGCCAGCTATGCCCGCCTGTTTGCATACCGGCGCGGCTTAGACTGGGAAGCGGCCCAAGGCGAGGCGCTGGCGTATGCGCCGCTGTTGGCAGAGATTGCCCCTGACCTGCTCGATGAGATGCGCGGCATCGCTGCCGGCGCCGGACGTACCCTCGCTGAAATTATTGCGCTCAATGTGCGCACCGAGTTGCTGGCCGGGGTGGGGGTCGGGGTGCATCACCCGGAGGCGGCGGCTGCGCTGGCCCGCAATCGGGCCGCCGGGGTGCCGCAGCACGTTGAGCAACCGGCCACCGGCGACGCTACCGGTGATGATGGCGAATGCACCACTGCCGCTGCTGCACCGCCAGCTACCGCTAACGGCGGGGTGTGGCTGGCGCAGACGTGGGATTGGCAGGGTGATCAACGGGCGGCGTGCGTGCTGTTGCGGATCATCAGCCCCGATCAGCCGCCGATCTTGACCGTGACCGAGGCGGGGATGGTGGCCAAGATCGGGTTAAACGGGGCAGGCATCGCGGTTGGCCTCAATCTGTTGCGTTCGCAGGCCGACGGCCAGCGGCAGGGGATGCCGGTGCATATCTTGTTGCGCCAGATGCTGCAAACGACCAGTGTCGCGGCGGCCCGCCAACTGGCCGAGCGCATCCCGGCCAGCGGTTCGTCGTGCATTACGCTGGCCGGCGCCGGCGGCGAGTTGATGGCGCTGGAGATCACACCGGGAGGGGTGGCCGAGTTGCCGGCGCGCGAGGGGTTGTTGGCCCACGCCAACCACTGCCTCGATGCCGGCGCCGCCGCTGGCGAGTGCGCGCTTGAGCCAACTTCAACCTCACGTGAACGGTACGGCCGGGCATGGGAGCTGCTGCACGCCGCTGCCGGGCAGATCGATCTGGCAGTGTTGGCGAGCATCTTGCGCGATCACGAGGGTGCGCCGCGCTGTATCTGCCGCCACCCCGATCCGCGGATTGCTGCGGTTGACCGCAACGAGAGCGTATGCGGCGTGATTATCGATCTGGCGGCGCAGACGATGCATGTGGCGGCGAATGTGCCGTGTTTAGCGCCGTTCGTGCCAGTATCAATCTAAAGGCGCAGAGAGGGCAGAGCACGCAAAGGTTTTTAACGCAAAGGCGCAAAGGGCGCAGAGCACGCAAAGGTTTTTAACGCAAAGGCGCAAAGGGCGCGAAGGTCGCAAAGATTTTTTGGATGGGGTGTGAGTGCGGTTGAGGTTGGGGCTGAATGTTTTTTGCGTGCTTTGCGTGTTCGTACTGAGGATATTTGGGCAAGGCGCCAAGCGTCGTAACAACCCCAAACAAAAAAACCTCTGCGCCCTTTGCGTTCTTGGCGTCTTTGCGGTTATGGAGACGGACGGACGTCCGTCTCTACAATTATACTGCGTCCTTTGCGTTCTTGGCGTCTTTGCGTTGAACCCTTTGCGCCTTTGCGGTTATGGAGACGGACGGCCGTCCGTCTCAACATTACGTTATACGCGGCGGCCAAACTGCCGCTCAAGCTGGGCCGGCGTCATCAAGATCATGGTCGGGCGACCGTGGGGACAGGTGCGCGGACTAACGCACTGTTCAAGCTGGCGGATCAGTTGACGCATCTCTTCGTGCGAGAGCGGCTGGCCGGCGCGCACCGAGGTGTGGCAGGCGAGCGTGATCAGCATCGCCTCGCGCCATTCGAGCGGGCTGCTGCCGCCGCGTCCGGCCAGCCGCTCGGCCATCTCGTGCAACGCCTGCGCCAATTCGTCGAGCGGGAGAGTGGCCGGCATCGCGCGCACCAACACCCCGGTACCCCACGGCTCCAGCGCAAATCCCCACTCGGCCAGCTTCTCGGCATTGCCCAACAGCAGCGCGCTCGCTTCCGGGCTGAGCTCAACCGCTTGCGGCAACAGCAACTGCTGCGTCTCCACCGCCCGCTGCGCGTATTGGTTCATCAGCTTCTCGTAGGTAATCCGCTCGTGGGCAGCGTGCTGGTCAATCAGATACATCCCCTCCGGCGCTTCGGCGACGATGTAGGTCAAACCGACCTGCCCCACCACTCGCAGCGGCGGCAGCGATGAGGGTGGGGGGGCTGGCAATGGGGCAGGCTCAGCCGCTGCCGGCGCGACCGGCACCGACAGTTCAGGCGCAACCGGCGGATCGGACGGCGGCAATGGCAACGGCGTGACTATATGGGCCGCCGGCGCACCGGCATCCCAGCGCGAACGATCGCGATCCCACGCCGATGCGCCCACTCCCCACGCCGATGGCGGCGACGACGGCGGCGCTTGACCAAGCCGGCGCAACTCAAACCGGCGCTGGGCCGTCGCCGGATCGGGCGCATCCCAGACCGGAATATCGGCCCCGCTGATCAGGGCATCGCGGATGGCCCGGCCCAACACGCTGTGAACGTGCGCGGCATAGCGGAACTTCACCTCGCTCTTGGTCGGGTGAACGTTCACGTCAATCGCCGCCGGATGCACGCGCAGATCGAGAATCGCGATCGGGAAGCGGCCCTTCATCAACATCGTATGGTAAGCATTCTCGACCACGGCGGCCAGTGCGCCGCGCGGCTGTAGCGCGCGCCGGTTGGCGAACAGCGACAGATAGCTGCGCGAGCTGCGGGTCAGATCGGGTGGCGAAATCAGACCGCGCACCGCTACCCACAACTCATCAGCGCCGGCTTCGGCTTGCACCGGCAACAAGGCGCGCCCAACCTCCAGACCGTACAGCTCAACCGCCACCGCGCGCAGATCGCCATCGCCGGCGGTTTGGAACATCACCCGGCCATCAACCACGAGGCTGAAGCTCACTTCGGGGTAGGCAAGGGCATACTGCTGGACAATCGCGCTGATCGCGCCGGTTTCGGTCGCTTCGGAACGGAGATACTCGCGGCGCACGGGGGTGTTGTAAAAGAGATTGCGCACCGTAATCGTCGTGCCAACCGGACAACCGCAGGGCAAGCGCGATTGCACCTCGCCACCGGCAATGCGCAGCTCAACCCCCAACTCGGCCTCGGCTACGCGGGTGATGCAGATCACTTGCGCTACGCTCGCGATGCTGGGCAAAGCTTCGCCGCGAAAACCCAGCGTGCGGATGGCCCACAAATCCTCGGCGGATTGGAGTTTGCTGGTGGCATGGCGGGCAAACGCCAGCTCCACTTCATCGGCTGGAATGCCGCAGCCGTCATCTTGGACGCGAATCTCGCGCAACCCGCCGCCACGCGCCTCGACCACAATCCGGCGCGCGCCGGCATCGAGCGCATTCTCAACCAGCTCCTTCACCACCGAAGCCGGACGTTCGACCACTTCGCCGGCGGCGATTTGGGCAGCAATGGTTTCATCGAGTAAACGGATGGGCATAGGCGTCGCCCCGTTATGGCGTAGCCGTCGGCAATGGCGTCGCCGTACTCGCCGCCGTCGCGGTCATCACAACCGTCGGCGAACTCAACAACGGCGGCGGGGTGCGCTGATCGGTCAGCGTCACAAACAAGCTCAAGCTAATCAACATCACGAGCACAAGGATCGACAGGGTCAGGCCAACCCGCGACAGCGGCTTGGCTGCTGGCGGCGCAGCCACGGTTGGCGCCGGCGGGGCCGCGACAGCGGCAGAATCGCTCTCGCTGACAGTTGGGTCGAGGCCATCAACCTGCGCGATCACGACGGTAATATTATCCGGCCCGCCGCGCGCATTCGCTTCATCCACCAACCGGCGCGTCGCCACATCGAGCGGATGCATACTGGCGATCGCGGCGATTTCATCATCGGCGAGCAGACCGTGCATGCCGTCGGTCGAAAGCACGATCGTATCGCCGGGCAAGAGCGGCTCGCGGAAGAGATCGACCTCGACGTGCCCCAGATGGCCAATGGCGCGAGTGATAATGTTGCGGATGGTAGAAGCGCGCGCCTCTTCGGCGGTCAGCAGACCTGCCGCCACCTGATCGCCGATCAGCGAATGGTCGTGGGTAAGCTGGCGGATCTGGCCTTCGCGCACCAGATAGGCCCGGCTATCACCGACGTTAGCTACATAGAGCGTATTGTGCCAGAAGAAGGCGGCGACAGCGGTGGTGCCCATACTACCGCGCCCTTCATCGTACACACGCTGGTTCGCGGTGACAAAGGCGTGGCGCAAGCCTACCGCTGGATCATCGCCGGGTTGGAAAGTGGCGATGATCGTCTCGACCGCCAGCTTGCTGGCGACCTCGCCGGCCAAGTGCCCCCCCATGCCATCACAAACGACGAGCAGCGTTCCCTGCCCTACCTCGGCGCTGCCATACGCATCTTGATTGATCTCGCGCCGTTTGCCGGTATCTGTCCGGGCACTGTACCGCACGCGCATAGGCGACCCCGTTGCCTCCTTGCTGACTTGCCAGCAGTATACCACACGGCGCGGGCAGTGAGATTGACCGCAGAGGGTTGGGTTGACCACAGAGGCGCAGAGGTGAAGATTTACCGCAGAGAGCGCAGAGGACGCAGAGGGAGATACCTACGATATACGCTTACCCCTCCCAATACCACTGCGCCTCTGCGAGAGAACACCAGCAACCGGCAGGAGTGTTTCAGATCCAGCACCCGGCCTTGAAGGGCCGGGCT
>JAUQOZ010000076.1 GCA_030550625.1 Chloroflexota bacterium
GCACCCGGCCCTTCAGGGCCGGGCGACGCTTACGAAGCCCGCTGCGCGGGCGAATGCCCCTCCCCTGCTGTGGGGAGGGGAATAGCCACAAAAAGACACAAGAAGCACAAAACATCTTGGTGGTTTTGGAGTCTGTTTGTCGCTATTGTTTTGTGCCTTGACGTTTGCCCTCACCCTCCGGCCCTGAGAGGGAGCGACGTGCTCTCTTCCGAAGGAGGTGAGCGGGCTGGAGCATCGGCCAAGCAAGGCATCCTCGCTGCTCTTTACGTTGGGTGATGTGATGAACGCCCTATTCGGCCCGCTGGGCGGGGTGGTCTAGCTGGCGGTGCTTGTTCTGTCCTCGCTTGCGATCGTGGTGACCACATTCAAGCAGAGTCTGGTTGTAGGCGAAAAAGCGCCGCTGCAAGCGTGGCGCGCGCTATCGTTGGGCGTGCGGAAGCAACCGTCGTTCGCCTCGGTTGCGCGGACAGATGTTGCGCGGCGAGAAACCTGATAACGTTACAAGGTTCTCGCTGCTTATATGTCGTCTTACGCTCGGTGGGCAGGATTGGGCGAGCAGGACTGGCCATGCGCTGCATCCGGCGCTAATTCGGGTACACGCCTCGCTTCAACCGGGTGGTGCTGCCACCGATGTGCGAGTTGCACCAACGGTTGCAACACGGGACTATGATATTCACAACGGGGAATGATATAATCGGTTGTGGCAAAATTACGTTTGTATTGTATTACGCCTTCGATGCCGGCACTGGTATTGAAGTCAAAATAACGTAATCCCCGCTCGATCGCATCGCGGATGATTTCAACATCAAGCACAAACAACGCTCGCCGTGCCAGCGCGGCGCGAGTCGCCGTACCATGCCAGAGGGTCACGTGCTGGTTCCAATAAAAGGCGAGCCGGCCTCCTACAACCTGACCGTCGAGTTCGACGACCCATAAGGTGATCTCTTGCGGGTATGCTTGCGCGAAGGTAAACATCTGCACAAAAAACGACCATGGGTAGCCATAGCTCTCATCTTCACCCCAACGATCGACGGCATCGCGGTAAGCGGCGTAATAGGCGTGCCAATCGGCAAGAGTTTGGGCGTGGCGGATGCACGCGCCTTCACGCAAGCCGCGCCGGTAGTTGCCGCGAGCATTGCGCGAGAAGCGGTCGAAGATTGTATCAAAATCGCTGTCGAGATGGATGATATGCGCAATCTCGTCGCCGAAACGATAAGTGCGGTCAATCGTTTCCGGCGGCGCCAACGGGTTGGCTAGGTACGCGAAGCTGGTCACGTTCCAGCGGTAAGCCAGCCGGTAGATGCGGGCCGCTTCGGCGGCGGTCAGCGGGCCGTCGGCGATAATGCCGCCGTAACAGCCTTCAAAGGTTGAGAGCAGCGCCTTGCATGGGCCATTGTGACGCACTTCGAGCAACGGTAGAATCGCGCGCACGCCGCTCGGCAGGCATACGGCAAGGGTGCGATCATGCACGTTGGGAATGGCTGTACAGGCGATTTCAGTCCAACGTGGAGTGTGAAAGAAGGTGGCATACGGGCATGCACGGGCAATTTCCCACCATACTTGGCGGCTAACGGCGGTAATGACGTGCATAGGGGATCCTTTGCGTAAGGATGTAATAGAAAAAATATAATGAGCGTAATATTATGGTTATGATCATGGGGATACGTCTACCTGCCGAGGAGGGCAGGTAGAAGCACTAGGTTGCGGCGTAGGAGCCGGAGTCGTTATGAGTCGATCGCGAGCGCAGGACTTGCCTGCGCTGGGGTGCGTTCGGCGTGTTGTGAACGGTGGCGGAAGCGCTGGGCTAGGTTGATGACCGGCGTTAGCAGTGGGCTGCGATAGCGGCAACGGGCAATCCTGTGATCGGTCGTGGCGAAATTACGCTTGTACTGCATCACCCCTTCGATGCCAGCGCTTGTATTCAAGTCATAATAGCGGAACCCGCGCGCTGCGGCGTCACGCGCAATCTCGATATCAAGCACAACCATGGCTCGCCGCTTGAGCGCCTCGCGGGTCACGGTGCCGTGCCATGCGGTGACGTGCTGGTTCCAGTAGAAGGCTAAGGTTCCTCCGACCACGGCGCCATCGAGTTCGACCACCCAGAGCGCTATCTCTGCCGGGTATTGCTGCTCGAAGGCAAAGAGATGCGTAAAGAATTCCCACGAATAGCCGTAATTGTCATCTTCACCCCAACGCCGCACCGCGTCGCGGTAAGCGCGGTAATAAGCAGTGTAATCATCAGGCGATGCTGCGCGCCGGATGCGCACCCCTTCGCGCAAGCCGCGCCGGTAATTGGTGCGGGCGCTTTTGTCGAAGCGGTTGAAGATCGTCTCAAAGTCGTCGTTGAGATGGAGAATGTGGGCAATCTCGTCGCCAAAACGGTAGCTGGTATCAATGGTCTCTGGCGGGGCGAGCGGGTTGGCAAGATAATAGAAGTTGCTGATATTCCAGCGGTAGGCTTGCCGGTAGATGCGCGCGGCATCGCGGCTGCTCAGCGGCCCGTCAGCAATAATGCCGCCATAACATCCTTCAAAGGTTGACATCAAGGCCGTAATGGGGCCGCGACGCCGGATTTCGAGTAACGGCAGCACAGCGCGCACGCCGTTGGGCAGGATCGCTGCAATGGTGCGATCGCGCACGGTGTGGTTCACGCGACAAGCCAGCTCTGTCCAGCGTGGAGTATGGAAAAAGGTGGCGTATGGGCAAGCGCGGGCAACTTCCCACCAGAGTTGTTGATCGACCGGTTGGATGATTTGCACCTTGCGTCCCCTCTCGTTTGGTGCGTGTTCGTCGCTGTCGTGATTGTTGTAACACAAGATGCTCAATAGTAAGCAGGGAAATATTCCCTTGTTATGATGACAGTGTTGTTATTGAGACGTTATAAAAACAAAACGGTTCTCCCTTTTAGGGAGAACCGTTTGATCATCACGCGCTGAATTTATGGCATGGTCTCGTTGACATACCCTTGCAATTGCGGATGCAACGACGGGTCGCGCAGTTTGCGCAGCGCCTCGTGCTCTAACTGGCGCACCCGTTCGCGGGTGAGGCGCAGGCGCTGGCCGATCTGTTCGAGCGTATGCATCGGCTCGCCGTCGAGGCCGTAGCGCAGGCGCAAGATGTTGCGCTCACGCGGCGAGAGTTGGCTCAGCGCGGCTTGCACATCGGCCTGCAACATGCTCTCACTCACCTCTTCAAAGGGGGTAGGTTGGAGCGGATCGGTCAAGATTTCGGCGAGTGCGCCGCCGCCGTCTTCAGTGTGCGCTTCATCGAGCGACGCTGGCGTCAGTCCAGCCTGCTCAGCCCGCTCGACCTGTTCGATGGTCAGGCCGGCGGCATTGGCCAGCTCTTCCAGCGTCGGTTCGCGGTCGAGCTGTTGGGCCAATTCTTGCCGCAACCGCGACAGCCGGCTCAGCCGTTCCCCCAAATGCACCGGCAAACGCACCGTGCGGCTATGGTCGGCAATCGCTCGCCCGATGCTCTGCCGGATCCAGTAGGTGGCATAGGTCGAGAACTTCAGGCCGCGGCTGGCGTCAAATTTATCGACCGCGCGCATGAGGCCGACGCTGCCTTCTTGAATCAGATCGAGCAAGGCCAGACCATGGCCCTGATAACGGCGCGCAATACTCACGACCAAGCGCAGGTTGGAATTGATCAGTTGGGCGCGGGCTTGCTCGCCGGCGGCGACCTGCGCCGCTAGCCGCTGCTTTTCAGCAATCGGGAGCAATGGCTCATTGGTCAGCCGCTCGGCGGCCCGCCGTCCCTGCGCGATCGCGTTAGCCAGTTGCTGCTCTTGCTCGAAGGTTAGCAGGGGCTCAGCGCCGATCTCGTTCAGATACAGCACTATCGTATCCGATGCGCTGCGACCAATCGTGGTTGGGTTGCTCATTGCGCCTCCTTGTGCGCCGGTGAATCCGTCCGGCGCGTGCAATGTGAACCGCCGAGGTTCATAGATGTAGACGCAGGTAGTAGCCTCTACGGTTCCCCGCGGCTATGTAAGTGTAGGCCGCGGAAGGTGCGGCGGGTGGGTGACGCCGCGCTCTCTGGTTGCAGGCAGGTGGTGTGGTGGGTATGGGTGAAGATGCTACACTGCCCGCCGGTTTCTAGTATCGGCGGGTAGCTTAAAGAGAAGGTTAAAGAAAAATGAGAGGCGGATGAGTATTTTCGCTGCTGCTCGTAGCAGGCGCTAGCGCAGAGGGGATGTACCGATAGCCTGCTCTCTGCGCGCTTCAAGGGTGGCCAGAAATATGAGTAGATGTGGTTGAAGGCTTGGCGATGGGTTGTTCCACCCTCACCCCCCAGCCCCTCTCCCCCGTCAGTAGGAGATGGGAGCGTATCGCCGAACGTTGCGGCAGCGCACAGTGATCAACGGGTGTAACCGACCACATGTTCTATCCGCTCCTCAACCCCACTGGCGGGCGAGAAACCCAGCGCCCCGCAATGGGTGCTGATTTCATTGCGCGGGCGCGGCGGCGTGTTCGGTTGTCATTGCGAGGGAGTGGCAGCCCCCTCGCAATGACAGGAGGAAAGCGGGCGCTTGCTTCGGGGGCATTGTTTCCGAAGCAATGATAGTTGAGGGGCCGACAGCATGTCTGAGCGCAGCTATGGTTGATAGCGTTGTGATGCGCCGGTGTGCCCTCACCCCCCGCCCCGCTCTCACTGGCGCGGGAGAGGGGAGCGCAAAGCTAAGCGCGGAAGCATCGTAAAGCGATCAACAGATGTACTCGATCAAACGTGCTGTCTGCCCTAACCTCTGCGTACCCCGCGCCCTCTGCGGTTAGCCTCGCCTACCGCTCGCTCATCGCCAGTTCGCGCCGCTTCTTCTCGCGGCGGCGGTCGTCGGCGCTGAGCAGCTTCTTGCGAATGCGCCAACCCTTGGGTGTCACCTCGACCAGCTCGTCATCGCCGATATACTCGATCGCATCGTCAAGCGAGAGCTGGCGCGGCGCATCGAGCCGCACCGTCTCGGCGCCGCGGTTGTTGCGCATATTGGTGAGGTGCTTCTCTTTGCAGACGTTGACCTCTAGGTCGTTGTCGCGAATGTGCTGGCCGACGACCATGCCCTCGTAGACCTCTTGGCCGGGAGTGATGAAGAAGACGCCGCGGTCTTGCAAGGCGTGAATGGCGTAGGTGGTAGCGACGCCGCCTTCAGCAGCGATCAGGCTGCCGTTGGCCCGCACCTCGATCTCACCCGCGTATGGCTCGTAACCGAAGAAGATGCTGTTCATGATCCCGGTGCCGCGGGTGGCGGTGAGGAAGAGTTGGCGAAAACCGAGCAGGCCGCGCGTCGGCACAAGATAGACATAATGTACCGAGCCGTCTTCGCTGATGCGCATATCGCGCATCTGGCCTTGCCGCTTGCCCAACAGCTCAACCACCACCCCCTGATACTCGCTCGCCACCTCAATCTCGACCAGCTCCATCGGTTCGAGCCGGGTGCCATCAGGCGCTTCGCGGAAGATCACTTCAGGCTTCGAGACCTGAAACTCATAGCCCTCGCGGCGCATGGTCTCGATCAGAATGCCGAGATGCAACTCGCCGCGCCCGGCGACGATAAACACATCAGGGCTGTCGGTCTCTTCCACCCGCAACGCCACGTCGCGCTCCATCTCTTGGAACAGGCGCTCGCGTAGTTTGCGCGAAGTGACGTAGGTGCCCTCGCGTCCGGCGAAGGGGCTGGTGTTGACGCCGAAGGTCATGCGGACGGTCGGCTCTTCGACCTTAATCGGCGGCAATGCTTCGGGGGCCAGCGCGTCGGCGATGGTGTCGCCGATGGCAGCGTCGGCGATACCGGCAATCGCGATAATATCACCGGCTTGCGCCTGCTCAACCTCTTGCCGTTCCAGCCCGTTGTACACAAAAATCTGGCTGACTTTGGCCGGCGTGATCGCGCCGTCGCGCGCGATCCGCACCAACGGTTGCCCTTTGCGGATCGTGCCGCGCACCAGCCGTCCGGTGAGAATCTTGCCTTTGTACTCGTCGTAGGCGCTGGTGGTGACGAGGAACTGCACCGGCCCCTCGACATCAACCGTGGGAGGCGGAATGCGGTCGAGAATGCACTCGAAGAGCGGTTCGAGCGAGTCGTGCAGCTTGAGCGGCGAACGCCCGGCGTGGCCGAGCAGAGCATTGGTGAAGATGGTGGCGAATTCGGCTTGCTCGTCGGTGGCGCCGAGATCGACAAACAGGTCAAAGGTCGCATTGACCACGTGGTTGGGGCGGGCTTGCGGGCGGTCAATCTTGTTGACGACCACGATTGCCTGATGGCCGGCCTGCAACGCTTTGCGCAACACGAACTTGGTTTGCGGCATCGGGCCATCAACGGCGTCAACCAGCAGCAATACGCCGTCAACCATATTCATCACCCGCTCAACCTCGCCGCCGAAGTCAGCGTGGCCGGGGGTATCGACGATATTAATCTTAACGCCGCGGTAGGTGACGGCGGTGTTCTTGGCGAGAATGGTAATCCCTCGCTCGCGTTCGAGAGCATTGCTATCGAGCACGCGCTCTTCCACTTGCTGGTTTTGGCGGAAGATGCGGCTCTGCTTGAGCATTGCGTCAACGAGCGTCGTTTTACCGTGGTCAACGTGAGCGATAATCGCGATGTTCCGCAGGTCGGTGCGCTGGATCATACCTTTTCCGTAACGTGGGCCGCTGCGCGGCGTGAAAAACGCTCAGGCCGAACCTGAGCGCGACGATGCTACCTCTATTATAACATGGTTGCAGGGTTGGAATGCCTCAGCAAATACTTGGTATAATATCGTTATCAACGCTCTTTCAGCCCCAGAGGAGACGCGACCGTGACTACCGGCCATCGTCGCGCAGTATTATTCGCGACGTGCATTGTTGATCAGCTCTACCCAACCGTTGGTTTAGCTGCGGCTGAGTTATTGGAACAACAAGGCGTGACCGTTGAGGTTCCGCCTGATCTGTTATGTTGCGGCCAGATGGCGTTCAACGCTGGTTTTCGCGATGATGCTTACGCCGTCGCCGGGCGCACGCTGGAGGTGTTGCGCGGCAAGGGTGACGTGGTGATGCCGTCGGGATCGTGCGCGGCGATGATCCGCCATCTCTACCACGAGTTGTTTGCGCACACGCCGTTTGCCGGCATGGCTGCCGAGTTGGCCCATCGCACCTACGAACTCAGCGAATATCTGGTTGATGTGTTAGGCGTGACCGACGTCGGCGCGCGGTTTAATGGCCGCATCACCTATCACGACGCCTGCCATGGCCTGCGCTTTCTCGGCCTCGGCGCGCAGGCTCGTGCGCTGCTGGGCCGGGTGCAGGGTGCGGAAGTCGTGCCGTTGCCGGGATGCGATCAGTGTTGCGGGTTCGGTGGCTTGTTTGCGGTCAAGCAGCATACCATCTCAACTGCGATGCTTGACCGCAAGATCGAGGCGATTGCCTCAACCGAAGCCGATCTGGTGGTGACCGGCGATGTGTCGTGCATGACCCAAATTGCCGGCGGATTGTCGCGCCGCAACATACCAACCCGCGCCCGTCATTTGGCCGAGGTGTTGGCAAATATGGCGGACGCGCGGTAAATCCGGTTTCCGCGGGAACGCCCCCGTAGAGCCGCACGGCGGTGCGGCTCCCGTGCATCGGGTGAACGCAATAGCTGTAGAGCCGCACGGCCGTGCGGTTCCAAATCGGTATATCGCCTGATACCAATCAATCATTATGGATTGGTCTATCACCTAGAAATCACCGCTATGCCACAAACCATCGCCTTTTACGACCGCGTTGACCACGCTCTGCACGATTCGTCGTTGCAGACGGCGCTGCACCGGGCGACGACGCGCTTTATCGGCAACCGGGCCGGCGCGATCGGCGCGTTGAGCGATGCTGACCGGTTGCGCGATCAAGCCCGCGCTATTCGCGCCCATGCGCTGGCCCATCTCGATGAGTTGTTGCCGCAATTGGCCGCCAATGTCGAAGCGCGCGGCGGCCATGTGTGCTGGGCCAGCGATGGCGAAGAGGCTCGCCGCTATATCATCGAACTGGCCCGCGCGCGCGGCGTGCGCAGCATTGTCAAATCGAAGTCAATGGCCTCGGAAGAGATCCATCTCAACGAGGCGCTCGAAGAAGCCGGTTTTGAGGTGGTCGAGACCGATCTCGGCGAGTATATTATCCAGCTCGCCGGTGAAACGCCGTCGCACATTATTGCACCTGCTATCCACAAAACCCGCGAGCAGGTGAGCGAGCTGTTTCAGCAGCACCTCGGCATGCCGCCGACCACCGAAGTGCCGCCGATGATCCGCACTGCCCGGCAGGCGCTGCGCCAACGCTTCTTGCAGGCTGATATGGGCATCAGCGGAGTCAATTTTGGCGTGGCCGACAGCGGCGCGATCGTGATTGTCGAGAACGAGGGCAATGCGCGCCTCTCGACCACGGTGCCGCGCATCCACGTGGCGATTATGGGGATCGAGCGGATCGTTGCCCGCCTCGCTGATCTCGGCGTGATGCTGCAAGTGCTGGCCCGCTCGGCCACCGGCCAGAAATTGAGCGTCTATACCAGCCTGATCAGCGGCCCGGCCCGCCCCGGTGAAGAAGACGGCCCCGAAGAGTTTCACCTCGTCTTGCTCGACAATGGCCGGTCGCGGATTTTAGGCGGTCACTACGCCGAATCGCTGCTCTGCATTCGCTGCGGCGCCTGTCTCAACGCTTGCCCCGTCTATCAGGCGATTGGCGGCCATGCCTACGGTGGCGTCTATTCCGGCCCGATTGGTGCGATCCTCACTCCGCTGCTGCAACCTGATCTGCCCGACGCTTACCTGTTGCCGCAAGCCAGCTCGCTCTGCGGCGCTTGCCAAGAGGTTTGCCCGGTGCGGATCGCCATTCCCGATATGCTGCTGCGCCACCGGGCCGATGCGGTAAAGGCCGGCAAGTTCAATCCGGTTGAGAAGGCCGCCATTACCGGCTATACCCTGACGATGACCCACCCGGCGATCTACAATGCCGGCGGCAAAGCTGGCCGGTTCTTCAGTCGCATCCTTGCCCGCAAAGGTCGCTTCCGCCGCTTGCCGCCGCCGCTGCACTTGTGGACGAAACAGCGCGATTTTCCGGCCTTGCCGCCTAAATCGTTCCGTGAAATGTGGGCCGAACGGAAGAAACAACGCCGATCATCATCGTAAAGGCAGGTGTGAAACCTGCCCTTCACCACTATGCGTATCACCATCCATGCCGAACGTCCAGACACCGCTGATGCGCTGGCGTTGATCGCAGAACTGGAAGCTGAACTGGCCCCGCTCTACCCGCCGGAAAGCCAGCACGGCTATAGCGTTGAGAAGCTCATTGCGCAAGGGGTCGCTTTTTTCGTCGTGCGGGTGAACGGGTCAGCCGCCGGTTGCGGCGGCATCCAACTGTACCCTGACTATGGCGAACTGAAGCGAATGTACGTGCGGCCAGCGTTTCGCGGGATGGGGCTGGCCCAACGCCTGATCGATCACCTCGCTGCGTATGCGCTGGCGCGCGAATGCCGGCTGCTGAGGCTCGAAACGGGCACATTGCAGCATGCCGCTATCCGCTGCTACGAAAAAGCCGGTTTTTACCAGATCGGCCCGTTTGGCGAGTATCCCAATGATCCGTTATCGCTGTTCTACGAACGGCGATTGTGAAGAGAGGCGCAGAGGGGGCAAAGGCGCAGAGGACGCGAAGGACGCAAAGAACGATAAACGCAAAGGCGCAAAGATCGCAAAGGATGCAGAGGTTGTTTGTTGTTTTCAGTAGTAGGCTGTGGCCAGCCCTTTCGTGATCTGCGAGCCGTGCGTTTTTGGGTTTACCCGAGGAGCGTTATGACCGATTCGTGTTCATCAGGCGCAGAGGGGGCCAAGGCGCAGAGGATGAAAAACGCAAAGGCGCAGAGGACGCGAAGGACGCAAAGAACGATAAACGCAAAGGCGCAAAGATCGCAAAGGATGCAGAGGTCTTTTTGCTGTTCTCTGTAGTAGGCGTTTGCCAGCCCTTTCGTGCTCTGCGAACCGTGCGTTTGATAGGAGATACTATGAGCCGTGAACAGATTCTCGCCAATCTCCGCACCAGCCTCAATGCCAACCGGCCATGGTTGCAAGCCGAGGCCGAGCGGATGCCGCACGAACCGCCGCCATTTGTCTTGCCGGCGCAAGATGATCTGGTTGGTCAATTTGTCGCCGAGCTGGCGAAGTTGGAGGGCAAAGCCTACCGGGTGGCGAGTGCCGATGAGGCGCTGGCGATTATTGACCGTCTGATCGAAGAGACGCAAGCGACCAGTGTGATCGGGTGGGATCTCGACCAGATTGGGTTGCCCGGTCTGCCAGAATTGCTGGCGGCGCGCGGGATTACGCCGGCGCAAGCCGATGTGCGCGGCGAAGGGCGCAAGGCGCGGCTGCAAGAACTGGAACCGATCCCGCTCTGTTTGTCAGGCGCTGAGCTGGCGATTGCCGAGAGCGGTACGCTGCTCTTGCGCCACGGCCCCGGCAAGCCGCGCATTGCTTCGTTGCTGGCGCCGTGCCACATCGCCGTGATCTTCCAACACCAACTGGTGCGTGGCCTCGGCGAGGCGCTGGCGCTGTTGGCCCAACGCTACGGCGATGAGATCTTTGGCCCGACCAGCAACCTCACCTTCATTACCGGCCCGTCGCGTACCGCTGACATCGAGATGACCCTCTCGCTTGGCATTCACGGCCCGCCGCAGATTCACGTGATTGTGGTCGAGGGGTAGTGCTGCGGCGTAGGCAACGCTGCTGAGGACGTAGATGAACCGCAAACCATCCATTTTTGTCACTCGCCGGCTGCCCGATCCGGCGATGGCGATCCTTGCTGAGCATTGCACGGTTTCATTGTGGGATAACGCCGAGATTCCCATCCCGCGCGATGAGCTGTTGCGTGGCGTCGCCGAGGCAGAGGGGTTGCTCTGCCTGATCACCGACCGCATCGACGCCGAGGTGATCGCCGCCGCGCCGCGGCTGCGCGCCGTATCGATCATGGCGGTCGGCTACGACAATATTGACCGTGAGGCGCTGGCGGCGCGCGGGATTACGCTCACCAATACGCCCGATGTGCTGACCGAGACCACCGCCGATCTGGCGTGGGCCTTGCTCTTGGCCGCTGCTCGCCGGGTGGTGGAGGGCCACAAACTGATCGAACGTGGCGGCTGGGGGCCGTGGCACCCGTTGCAGATGGTTGGGCAAGACATCTATGGCCGGGTGCTGGGGGTGGTTGGCGCGGGCCGGATCGGGCAAGCGGTCTTGCGCCGGGGCCGCGGCTTTGGTATGCGGCTGCTCTACCACAACCGCCGGCCTAACCCTGCGCTGGAAGCCGAGTTGGGTGCTACATATCGCTCACTCAACGATCTGCTCGCCGAGAGTGATGCGGTGATCGTGACTGCCCCGCTTACCGCCGAGACCCGCGGCATGTTTGGCGCGGCCCAGTTTGCCTTGATGAAACCCACCAGCATCTTCGTCAACGTCGCGCGCGGGCCGCTGGTGCGCGAAGACGAACTGGTCGCAGCGCTCCGCGCCGGTCGTCCGTGGGCCGCCGGTCTCGATGTCTTCGAGCGTGAGCCGATCGGGCCGGATCACCCGCTACTCACGTTGCCGAACGTGGTGCTCACCCCGCACATTGGCAGCGCCAGCGTCGCGACCCGCGTGCGCATGGCCACCCTCGCCGCCGAGAATCTAGTGGCGGTGTTGAGCGGCAAACCGACGCCGCATGTGGTGAGGTAGCCTCTGTCTATCCTAGAATGTCACTGGTTCGGTTATGATGAACAATAGTACCT
>JAUQOZ010000111.1 GCA_030550625.1 Chloroflexota bacterium
TACGAGGAGCGGGAGCAGGTTTGCCCCCACCCCTTGCCCCTCCCCCGTTGGGGGAGGGTGGACAGAACATCTGCACCGGCCCCCGGCCCTGAAGGGTTGGGCTAGGGGTACGAAGCCCGCTGCGCGGGCTGATGCCCCTACCCCTTGCCCCTCCCCCGCTGGGGGAGGGGTGGACAGAACATCTGCACCGGCCCCCGGCCCTGAAGGGCTGGGCTAGGGGTACGAAGCCCGCTGCGCGGGCTGATGCCCCCACCCCTTGCCCCTCCCCCGCTGAGGGAGGGGTGGACAGAACATCTGAACCGGGGCTTGACGGCATCGCCCAGCGATCAACCGTTGTGCTTGATCCAAATGTGCTGTCCGCGCCTCAACCCTAGTGGCCTTGGCTGAGCGGTACGAACCTAGCCATACGCGGCTCTAGCGGTGTGCGACGCCACGGGCACAGCAATGCTGTACCCGTACCGGTGTCAAGGAGGGCACAGCGCCGCTGTGCCCGTACCGGAGAAGGCGATGCGTTGGCGCTATCCGCTGCGTTTGTTTGCGGCGCTGGCGCGTTGGCGCGCTTGCCATTCGCTGATCAAGGTGGCTGCCTGCTCGTTGGTAAGCTGATCAACAGCAGCGTTGAACCGGCGTTGGGCTTCGGCGTCGGCGTCGAGCGTGAGTTCGCGTGCCAATGATAAGATAGCGTTGCGCTGTTTGTCTGACGCCGGTTGGTTTGCATAGCGAGCGCGCTCTTCGGCGACCGCCAATCGCTGCTGTTCTTCTTGCACGCGCCGCAATTCGTCAATAAATGCCGAGGCTTGGCCTTTGTTGAGGGCAACCAGATCGTAGCCGTGCTCTTGGGCGAAGGCGGCTAACTTTTCGCCCGACCAACCCAGCGCTTGTTGGAGCGAGGCAATAAAGTTGCGTTGCCGTTCGCTGGCCGGTGCGTCGGGGTCGCGCACGGTAATGGCGGTGGCTGCGGCATGTTGCTCGCGAATCTGCGCAATCTGCTGCTCAACCGCCTCGCGCTGGCTGCGGAAAATGCGCCAGCCGAGATCAACCGCTTGCTGTACCGTCTGGTCGTCGGCATCAATCGGCAGGGTGATGGTCTCTTCGATGGTGATAAAATCGTCGCCAAGTTTGATCGCGGTGCGATACGTGCGGGTGACGCTCCGTTCGCTCTGGGGTTTGGCCGGCATAATGTCCCTCCTCCGACTCTCCGTACTGCATTCTTCCCGACGCGCCCGATTCCTGTCGTTTCTACAACGCCGGCGCTAAAATGAGTATAGCACAAATGTTCACCTTTGACAAGCAGTTGTCAGAAGTTAGTATTCCGCTTACAATAGACTATACGATCCGCTATGCAATAAGTTTAATTGTGAAGCGCAATGTACGATCTACTCATTCAGCGCGTTGATGTCCTTCAGATCGCCAATGGTACGCCTACGATCTTGCCGCAGCATGATATTGCTATCACCGGGCAGCGCATCGTCGCGATCGCCCCGGCCATCAGCCCCGGTCTTGCCCATGAGACGCTGGATGGCGCGGGCCAGTTAGCCATTCCCGGCCTGATCAATAGCCATGCCCACATTGCGATGAGCTTGTTTCGCGGCGTGGCCGAAGATGTGCCGATCGAAGAGTGGTTTAATGGCTTTATCTGGCCGCTGGAAACGAATCTGACGCCGGAAGATGTCTATTGGGGGGCCTTGCTGGGAATCGCCGAGATGATCGAAGCCGGCGTAACCTGCGTGGCCGATCATTACTTTGCCGCCGACGCGATCGCGCAAGCGGTGCAAGAGTCGGGCATGCGCGCGCTGCTGGCGTGGACGCTCTTCTCTGGCGCTGATGAGCACGATCAATTGGCTCGCGCCCGCCAGTTTACCGAACAGTGGCACGGCGCCGCTGGTGATCGGATCCGGGTCTGGATGGGGCCGCACGCACCGTATACTTGCACGCCATCGTTCTTGCGCCGGGTGGGGCAGACGGCGCGTGAGCTTGGCGTTGGCATTCACATTCACCTTGCCGAAACGGCGGCGCAAGTCGCTCAGAGTATGGCGGCGCACGGCCAATCGCCGGTGCAGCTCGCGCGTGATACCGGCCTGTTTGAGGTGCCAGCGATTGCTGCCCACGTCGCCCATGTCTCGTCGGACGATATTGCGACGCTGGCTGCCCATGGGGTGGCAGTGGCGGTCACGCCAAAGACCGAGATGAAGCTGGGGATTGGGGTGGCGCCGGTGACGGCCATGCGGGCCGCTGGGGTGACGGTGGCAATCGGCAGCGATGGCGCGGCCAGCAACAATACCTATGATGTGCTTGAGTCGGCGCGTCTGTTGGCCCTGCTCGAAAAGCTGCGCAACAGCGATGCGCGCGTTTTGCCGATCGGCGCGACGCTCGAGTTGGCGACCGCCGCTGGCGCGCGCGCCTTGCGATGGGATGATATTGGCGGGTTACAGGTGGGGGCGCGCGCCGATCTGGCGCTGGTGCAATGCGCGACCGCACATACCCAGCCGCTCCATGATCCGGCGGCAGCCTTGCTCTATAGCTCCCAACCCGCCGATGTCAGTACGGTGATCATTGATGGCCGGATCGTGATGCGTGATCGAGTGTTGCTGACGATTGATAAGCCACGAGTGTTGCGTGAGGTGGCGGCACGGATCGAACGCCTGACCCAACGCCAAACCACGCAACGGATGGCCGTTTATCCTGAGCTGGCGGCTGGCGAATAGGGCATCGTCAGCCCTTGACCCTGATGATGCCCTATTTGAACAAGGTTGCTAATCCGCACAAGAGGCTTCCCGCTGCAACGATGGCGAGCGCGTGCATCCACAGCGGCCCGCTGGCGAGGGCAACGTCAATGATGATGGCCGTTACCCCAATTGCACTGCCGATGATGATCGCTTCTCGTTCGCGCTGGCTAAGCATCGGCTTCCTCTTAACGCTCGCGCTCGCTGATATCACGCCCTTGATCAAGCGAATAGCTGCCGTAGTCTTGGGCCGGCGGTTCAGCCGCTTTTTGCACAATCACGCCGATCTGCACCAAAAACCAGAAAATGCCCGATCCGATCAGGGCTACCACGATGAGACCCACGACGATCATCACAATAATAAACATGGTACTCATCATAAGCGTTCCTTTCATCTTATGGCTATAACTGCGCCTGCGCGCATTGGACAAGGCTGCAGCCGGCTCGCGTGGTCGTTTGCTACGTTCCATGATACGAACGATAGCGGCATGGCGTTTCGCTTACGCTGGCGGTGATTGCTTTGTCAAACGGTTGCCGCTGAAGGGTTGCGGGTATGGTATACTGCCGGCAGGACAAAAGGCATCTAATAGGCGATACCATAGGGAGGGTGGTAGAACGCCACTGGTGCGGCGGAAGGGTAGTGTTATGAGCGAGTTGGGCGCGCGTCTCCGGCGAGCGCGAGAGGCAAATGGCATTTCATTGGCGCAGGCGGCGGCCGACACTCGTATTTTGTTGCAATCGTTGCAGGCATTGGAAGAGGGCGCGTTTGAGCGATTGCCGAGTGATGTGGTTGCCCGCGGCTTTGTGCGGAATTATGCGCAATACCTCGGCTTGCCCGTTGATGAGATGATCGAACTCTACCGGCGCGAGCGCGGTGCAACCGATAAAATCCGCATTGTTCCAGCAACCAATCCGCCTCGCACCCGGATGTATGTCCTCCCCGGTTTTTTTGCTATCTTCTTCATCACCTTAACGTTGATCGGGCTCGCGTATGTAGGTCTCAGCGCCCTTGGCCGCATTGGCGAACGCGCGACGCCGTCGGCGGGGGTGGCAGTTTCTCCCACCATTGTGCCGCCCTCGCCATTGCCGACGCCAAGCCCGCCGCCGACCGAGATCAGCCTCATCGCAACGGCTACCCCGTCGCCAGTGACGATCACACCCTTCGTGATGGCGACGCCAGAGCCAAGCCCAACCCCGGCGGCGCCGATTGTGATCGAGGTGCGTGTGCCTAATGTGCGTGGCAACGAGAATTCATGGGTGCGCGTGCAGGTTGACGGTGCGACCGTCTTTGAGGCGATCATGCGCGCTGGTGAACAACGAGTCTTCACCGCACAGCGCCGGGTCTTTATCCGCGCCGGTAATCCGACCGATGTCGAGGTTACGGTGAACGGGTTGCAGCAAGGGCCGCTCGGCGCCGTGCCCGGCCAGCCGGTGAACTGGTCGTGGCCGCCGAATTGATCGGTCAAACCCGCCTTTCTCTGGTTATGGGAGGTGCCAATGCCGAGCGAAAACAGCTTTGATATTGTTTCAGATTTTGATCAGCAAGAGTTGGTGAATGCGGTTGATCAGACGTTGCGCGAAGTGCAGACGCGCTACGATCTGAAAGATGCAGGTGTGACCATCACCTTGAGCAAGACCGAATTGGTGATCGAAGCTGATAGCGAGCTGTCATTGCGCAGTGTGCGTGATGTGCTAGAGACGAAAGCTTTGCGCCGGAAACTGTCGTTGAAGATTTTTGATTACGGCAAACCGGCTGATGCGAGTGGCGGACGAGTGCGGCAGGTAGTGACGTTGCGCCGCGGGATCGATAGCGAACTGGCGAAGAAGCTGAGCAAGATGATCCGCGATCGCTTTCCCAAAGTACAGCCGCGCATTCAAGGTGATACGCTGCGCGTGGTGGGCAAGAGCCGCGATGAGTTGCAGGCGGTGATCGCGTTTCTGCGCGAACGCGAGGGTGAGATTCCGGTGCCGCTGCAAATGACCAATTATCGCTAAGAAATCCTCTTTGGGTCAAGCGAGGACGGCGCTCGCCATGAGCGCTGTCCTTTCTTTTTGGCATCGCCGCAACGGGACGCAAAAACCAATCAACGCGCTTCACCGTGGTGATGCCCAACTCGATCTATAATGCAGAGAGATCGCTGATTGGCTGGATAGACAAAACGAAGGAATCACGAGTACATCACCAATGAAATACCATATCGTAACGCTGGGCTGTCCGAAAAATGCGGTTGACAGTGAAGGAATGGACGGCCTGCTCAGCGCGCAGGGGCACCAAGCTGTGGCTGCGGCTGAGGATGCTGATGTGATTATCGTCAACACATGTAGTTTTATTGCCGCAGCGCGGGCCGAGACGCTCGGCGTGCTGAAGGAATTGGGTGAGCGCAAACGGCCCGGCCAGCGCCTGATCGCCGCCGGCTGCATGGCCCAGAGCCATCCGGGTGAGGTGGCGAAGGTGCAAGGCGTTGATGCGACGCTCGGTACCCAACAGTGGACGCAGATCGGCGCGGTGGTTGGTCAACTGGCGCAGCCGGTGATCCCGTTGGCGCCGGCGCCGTCGGCTACGATTCCCCTGATCCCGACCGCTGCTACTGAGCAACCGGTCTCGTATGCCGATTGGCGCACGACTCAAATCCGGCGCACGCGCCACACCCCTTCCGCCTATCTCAAGATTTCGGATGGCTGTAACTTGCGCTGCGCCTTCTGCACCATTCCCAGCTTCAAGGGTGATATGCGCTCGAAGCCGGTTGGGGCCGTGTTGGCCGAGGCGCAAGAATTGGTGGCCCAAGGCGCGCGTGAGATCGTGCTGGTTGCCCAGCATCTGACCGATTATGGCCGTGATCTCGGCTTGCAAGATGGCTTGGCGATTCTGCTCGAAGAGCTGTGCCAAGTCACGCCGCCCGATATCTGGATCCGGCTGATGTACGCTTATCCGCACGGCATCAGCGAGCGCCTGATCGCAACGATGGCCGCGCATCCGCAGATTTGCCATTATCTCGATATGCCCTTGCAACACGCCCATCCGGCTACGCTCCGCCGTATGCGGCGCCCGCCGGATACCGATCGCACGTTGCGTCTCATCGCCGAATTGCGCGCTGCGATGCCCGATATTGCCATCCGCTCGACGTTTATTGTCGGCTATCCCGGTGAAACCACTGCCGAGTTTAACGCGCTGCTCGAATTTTTGCAGACCGCGCAGCTTGATCGGGTGGGAGTCTTCCGCTATTCACGCGAACCGGGCACGCCGGCCGCCGAATTGCCCGATCAAGTGCGCCCACAGGTGATCGAGCGGCGTTGGCATGAAGTGATGCGCTTGCAGCAAGCGATTTCGCATGCGCGCAACCAACGCTGGATTGGCCGCACCTTAATGGTCTTGATCGAGGGCAATGGGGCGACCGATGATGGCAGCCCGCTCAGCGTGGGCCGTTCGTTCCGCGACGCGCCCGAAATTGATGGTCAGGTCTTTGTGTGGGGGTCGCATCCGGCAGGAAGCATGGTGCCGGTGCGGGTGACGCAGGCGACCGCCTATGATTTATGGGGAGAGGCAGCCGGGTAAATGAGCGCCAACCTGCGGGTTGCTCGGGTGGCTGCCCGCAGGTTGGCCAAGCGAGGCGGTTTAGGCATTCAAGCGCTGGGCAATTTCACGTTGCAGACGGCGGAGTTCCGAGGGATTGTTGTGGGCGAGATAATCGACCATGTACGAGATGGCGGTGTCACTATAATCATCGAGCAACCCGTCGAGCACTTGCCGTACCACCAGATTGACAAACTCGTCTTCGCTGATGACCGGGGTATAGACGTAGGCTAACCCATCACGCTCGCGGTTGAGCACACCTTTATCGGCCAGCCGGCTCATCGTCGTCATGACGGTGGTGTAGGCAATATCGCGCTGCTGAGACAATTTGCGATGCACTTTCTTGACGGTGCTTGACCCTTCTTGCCAGAGGATCTGCATGATCTCGGTCTCGAGCGGGCCTAATACCTTGACGAGACCATCTTTAGTTGGGCTAAAGCGAAAGCGCAGGTTGAATGCCATAACAACACCTCGTTCGTTTGCGTCAATGAAACGTGGTAATCGTTCAGTTCTTACATAGCGAGTGTACGCTGCGCAGCACGATTAGAGAAGAGATTAACATTACACGATGATGACATGTAGTACTATTGTCTAAACATCTATACGATGTTTTGTCGTAAAAGGGGAATAAATCTGTAAGAGACCTTATTTTTGTTGTTTTTAGTAACTAATTGACAAGGTTATCGCGAATTGTAATGGAATTGTAATGCTTATGGCGCTAGAACATGACGTTAGATCACAGATTCAAGCGGAAATGCGGGCAGTGTTTCCGGTGGTCGAAGGGCGGTTGCAGCGGTTTTACGCCATGCAGGAGTATCATCTCGGCTGGCGGAACGAGGATCTGACCCCGGCGGAGGCCGATCCGGGCAAGCTGATCCGTCCGCAGTTGGTGTTATTGGCGTGCGCGGCTGCCGGCGGCGATCCGCAGCAAGCCTTGCCCTTGGCCGCCGGCATCCAGCTCTTGCATGACTTCTCGCTGATCCACGACGACATCGAAGATGACAGCGCGATGCGACGGGGCCGGCGCACACTCTGGAACATCTGGGGTCTAGCCCATGGCATCAATGCCGGCGATGCGATGTTTGTGCTGGCTCACCTCGCCATTCACCGGCTGGCCGAGGCTGGCTTGCCGGCTGAGCGCGTGTTGGCCATTCTGCGCCGGTTTGATGAGGTCATTCTGCGCATCTGCGAAGGGCAGTACCTCGATCTGAGCTTCGAGGGCGAGCTGAGCATCACGCCGGAGGATTACCTCGCTATGATCGGTGGGAAGACGGCGGCGCTGATTGCCGGCGCCGCCGAATTGGGTGCGCGGGCGGCAGGCGCTCCTGACGCGACGGTGGCGGCGCTGGCCGATTTTGGCCGCGCGTTGGGGTTAGGGTTCCAAATCGAAGATGATATTCTGGGGATTTGGGGGGCGCCGGAACAGACGGGCAAGCCGTTTGCCGCCGATCTCTACCGGCGCAAGGTGAGCTTGCCGGTGGTGCATGCCCTGACCCATAGCCCGGATCGGGCGCGGCTGGCCGAACTCTATCGCCAACCGGCGCTCGATGACGCCGCCGTTGCCGAGGTGTTGGCGATCCTCGACGCTGCCGGTTCACGCGCCTATTGTGCGGCTATCGCGAACGACCACCATCAAGCTGCGTTTGCCGCGCTGGAGGCAGTGCAACCGCCGACAGCAACCGCGGCGGTCGCGTGCGACCGCTTGCGCGCGCTTACCCAAAGCTTGATCGGGCGACAGTATTAAAGGGCTGGCGCGGGAGCGGGGAGTGGTGAGAAATGTCCACAAAAAGACGCAAAACTATCATGTTCTTCGTGTCTTTTGCGCCTTTTCGTGGTGATGCTTCGGCCTAGCCCTAAAGGGCCGGGCTAGGGGTACGAAGCCCGCTGCGCGGGCGGAATAGCCACGAAAAGGCACAAAAGGCGCCAAAATCATCAGATGTTTTGCATCGTTTGGGAATCTTTGTGGCTTGGCTGCGCGGTGGCCCTCACCCCCCGCCCCTCTCCCATGGCGCGGGAGAGGGGAGTGTAGCACCGGGCTTTGCGGCATCGCACAGCGATCTACGGTTGTGTTCAACCACATGTTCTATCCGCTCCTCAACTGATGCGGGAGAGGGGAACGGAGTGCCGAGCGTTGAGGCATCGCACTGCGATCAACGATTGTGATCGACCGAATGCTCTGTCCGTCCTTCAACCCACGCCAGTGGGAGCGGGGAGCGCAGCGCCGGACTTTCCAGCATCGCACAGCGATCAACGGTTGTGTTCGCCGGGGGGTGGTGTGTTTCTAGGGCATCGCACCGCGATGACTCGTACGGCGAAGCAATCCCTCGCGCCAGCGGATGGCGTCTGCTCAGGCAGCTCTCCCGTTCGAGCGAGAGAGTGCTTCGGGGGCGCAGGCAGCGCGCCGCGCTGCCTCTACGCCCCCTCGCAATGACAGGAAGAGGTTCAGAGATGGTGGGTGCGCAAGCGGGAGGTTGTGCCAGCGCAATGCCAACAAGGGGAAGACAAGAATTTCCGTAACTATCTATTAACTGAAACTTCAAAGGTCTTTTCATCTCGCGGCGGATGTGCTACACTATAGCCGTTACACAGCGTCACGTCGCCGCGAGAGTCTGTTCGTCCGTCTGGGCCCGATCGACTCCCCTGTCCGCATGACCTCCACGCCCGAGGATCAGCACGCGGCGCTGTGGACCGCTACCCGCTGTGAGGCGAAGTGAGTAGCGTGCAGTTTCGGAGGCGTGGTTTGTGGGCGCAAGCCCCGTGAGTGACTGCGTTGGGCAAGCAACGCGGAGGGAGTGGGACCGGATGTACGTGAAGCTCTTTGTTGGCAATTTGGCGTGGAGCGTTGATGATGCAACGCTCGAGTCCTTCTTTCAGGCTTATGGCGATGTGCGCAGCGCGCGGGTGATCAATGATCGTGAGACGGGCCGGTCGCGCGGGTTTGGTTTTGTCGAGATGGAAGTCGCCGATGTGGCGAAGGTGATTAGCCAAACCAACGGTCAGCCAATCAACGGTCGTGAGATTCGGGTCAATGAAGCCGAGGATAAGGGTTCGCGCGGCCCTCGTTCCGGCGGTGATCGCGGTGATCGCGGCGGCTTCGGCGGTCGGCGTTATTAACGCTTCCCTTCGAGCCGGTCGCGCCTCAACTGGCTCGTGCGCGGGATTCCTCCGCCCCCTGTCATTGACAGGGGGCGCGTTGTGTTAGGAAGGACGTATGGTCATCGCTCTCTTTGTGGCCGGGATCGTGTTGTTGGTGTTCGGCGCCGATTTGCTCGTGCGCGGCGCTGCAAGCTTTGCCGCCGGCCTTGGCGTTTCGCCTCTGATTATTGGCTTGACGGTAGTAGCGGTGGGGACGAGTTCACCCGAAATTGCCGTGAGTCTGCAAGCAGCATTTAATGGGCAAGGCGCGATTACCTTGGGCAATATTGTCGGCAGCAATATCGCTAATATCATGTTGATTTTAGGCGTAGCGGCAATGTTTGGCCCGCTGCCGGTCGATCGCCAGATCTTTCGCCGCGATTTGCCGGTTATGATTGGCGCGTCGATCTTGACCTTGCTGTTGGCGCTTGATCGATCGCTATCGCGGGTTGACGGCGCGATTATGCTGCTCGGCTTGATCGCGTATCTGTGGGTGATCTGGCCGCGTGGCATGCATCCTAACCAGCCCCATCCGCAACGCGCCCATCACCATCACTGGCGGGTGCGGGTGTTGCAGGTGGCGATGATGGCGGGTGGTTTGGCGCTGTTGGTGGTAGGGGCGAATTGGCTGGTGGATGGCGCAGTGACTTTTGCGACGTGGTTTGGCGTCAGCGAGCTGATCATCGGCCTGACGATCGTGGCTATCGGCACCTCGTTGCCCGAAATTGCCACCTCGGTGATTGCCGGTTTGCGCGGCGAGCGCGATATTGCGGTGGGGAATGTGATTGGCAGCAATGTGCTCAACCTGCTCTTTGTGCTGGCGCTGACTATAGTGCTCTCGCCTCAGCCGATTGAGGTGCCCGCCGAGACAATCCGGCTCGATCTGCCGGTGATGGTTGGGGCGGCCTTGATCTGCGTTCCCATTTTTATCAGCCGGCGCATAGTTTCGCAGCGCGAGGGTAGCTTGTTGCTGGTCTATTACCTTAGCTATACGCTGTACCTCATCCTTAGCGCGAACGGCAGCGATGAATTACCCGTCTACAGTGCGGTGGTCGGGTTGTTGTTGGTGCCATTGACGGTCGTGCTGCTGGTAGTGCGGGCATTGCGCTGGTTGGGTGAAGAGCGCCGGCAACAAACGATTGTGCGTGCGGGTGAATAGATGCGCGTCTTTTATTCTGATACCTTTGTCTTGCCGTTGCCGCCGGGCCATCGCTTTCCAATGGAGAAATACGCGCTGTTGCGCGAGCGGGTGTTGGCAGAGGGAATCGTATCGCCTGAACGGTTGCACGTGCCTGAACCGGCGAGTGTCGCCGAGCTAGCGCGCGCCCATACACCAGCCTACATCGAACGGGTGTTGCAGGGGGCACTGAGCAGCGCCGAGCAGCGCCGGATCGGATTTCCGTGGTCGCCGCAGATGGTCGAGCGTTCGCGCCGGTCAGCGGGGGCGACGATCGCGGCCTGCCGGGTGGCGCTTAGCGAGGGAGTTGGGGTCAATTTGGCCGGCGGCACGCACCATGCCTTTGCCGATGCCGGCGCCGGCTATTGCGTCTTTAACGATGCAGCGGTAGCGGCGCGCGCGATGCAGGCCGAAGGCCGCGCACACCGGATCGCGATCGTTGATTGCGATGTCCATCAAGGTGATGGCACGGCCGCGATTCTGGCCGGCGATCCAACCATCTTTACCTTCTCGATCCATGGCGCGCATAATTTCCCCTTCCGTAAACAGCAGAGCGATCTCGACATCGCCTTGCCCGACGCTACCGGTGATGCTGCCTATCTCGATGCGCTGGAATGGGGCTTGCGACAAACCTTCGCCGCTGCCAAGCCCGATCTGGTGATTTATCTGGCCGGCGCCGATCCTTACTACGATGACCGGTTAGGCCGGCTCAGCCTTACCAAGGCCGGGTTGGCCGAGCGTGACCGGGTGGTCTTTGCTGCCTGTCGATCAGCGGGTGTACCGGTGGCGGTGACGATGGCGGGCGGCTATGCGCGCCAGATTAGCGATACTGTTGATATTCACGCGCAAACGGTAGCATTGGCGGCGGAATGAGGATGGCATAGGGATATGCGAGTGTTGATAGCGAGTTGTCACAGGTTTGACGGCTGATACATCCGATGAGCGTAACGCCTTCGCATAGATGTTATGAGAGGCGCATGCAAGGGCATACGTCAGCGGAACTTTTATCAGCGGAGGAACAACAGTGACAACAGAGCACACGCAGCAAGGCACTTTTTCTCGCCGGAGCCTTATGAAAGGGATAGCTGGACTGGGAGGCGGATTAATGGCAGCAAGTTTTGCCAATCTGTTTGGCATTCGTGCTGCATCAGCCGACCATGATCGTAAAGACGATCCGCAGCTTATTCTGAATCTGGCCGCTACAGCCGAGACATTAGCGACAACTTTCTACTATGCTGCATTAACCGCAGCCAAGTTCAAGCTCCCTGAGGATGATGTGCTCTATCTCAAGCTAGCTCTTGATGCTGAGAAATATCATCTAGATTTCTTAGTGTCGAATGGCGGCCAAGCCCTCACCAATCAATTTTACGTACCAGCCAATCTGCTTAGCGATCCAGCGCTTTTCGTGCAGGTTGGCGCTGATGCCGAGACAGCGTTTGTTGGCGCTTATCTTGCAGCGACTCGCCGCTTTGCTGAGTTAGGTTTGGATCGCATTGCCGGCACCACTGCGCAGCATGCGTGCAGTGAGGCACAGCATTTGGCGCTGGTTCGCGAGATTGGCGGGTTCGCGCCGAATAATCTTGCATTGCCGTTGCCAATCTATTACAACGTCTCTGATGCTGTACCGACGTTGGCGCCATTCTTGAAGGGCGGGCAGGGATTTATTGGGCCGGTAGCCGCTCCCTCGGCGACCCAGATTGCGACCGTATTGGGTGGCGTCAAGTCTGATCCGACTCAACCATATACCAAGGTTTTCTAAGGGAGGCGAGGATTACTACGATTGCAGGCCTGTCAGAGCGTGTGCATGCTCGGCAGGCCTACTAGATATTGCCATAGCACTGGTGCGATGCGCTCATAAGGAGGCGCTGGTGAGTGAACGAGGTCACTCCGCTCGTGAGCCGGCCAATTCAGCTATAATACGGCAATTCGATAGCGTGTCTCGACAAAAGGTCTCATATCCAATGTCGCTTCAACACCCAGAAGAGGCCGGTTTGGACGATCTGGCCGATGAGTTGCTGATCGATCTGATAGTGCAGCGTGAAGAAGCTGCTTTGGGTGTATTGTATGATCGATATGCTGCGCTTGTCTATGCAATTGCGTTGCGGGTCACCGGTGATCGCCAGACTGCCGAAGAGGTTATGCAAGACGTATTTCAGAATATCTGGCAAACTGCGGGCGGCTTTCGGCAGCAAGCTGGGGTCGTTGTGGGATGGATTATCGGCATTGCGCGTCACCGGGCTATAGACGTTCTGCGTAGCAAGCGCGAACGTGGGCGCAATCGCGAAGTGACTGGCATTGAGCTTCGTATGGTGTCGCCGTCTGCAGGCGGGGTTGAAGCTGATGTCGAGCAGCACGCGCTGCGCGAGACCGTGCGCGCTGCGCTAGCGGAATTGCCACCGGTACAGCGCCAAGCGATTGAACTGGCCTATTACGGTGGTTATACCCAAACGGAGATCGCTGAACGGCTTGGTGAACCGCTCGGCACTATCAAGACCAGATTACGGCTCGGCTTGATGAAATTGCGGGATGTCTTGCGTTCGTTGGCGGAGTGATAAGCATGGATTCATCGCCGGAACAACCTGATGAGATAATTGAACTGTTAGCAGCGTATGCGCTCGATGCGTTAACGCCGGATGAACGAGCGCGGGTGCAGCGTTTGTTGGTCGAACAGCCAGCCTTTCGACAGTCTCTTAATGAATTGCGTGCATCTGCCGATTTATTGCCCTACGGGCTAGATCGACCTACCTTACCGCCAGAATGGCGCCAGCGTACGCTTGATTATGCTCTAGGCCGGCGCTCGCGAACAGCGGTGCAACCGCTTTCGCAGCAACCAACACGTCGTTGGCAAGCATGGTTTATGGCGCTCAGCAGTGTAGCAACGGTCTTGTTTATTGCCGTGTTGGTTTTGCTGAGCTTCGTCAACCATGTACGCGGCGAATTGGCAATAGTGACTCAACAACGCGATCAGGCACAATCGTTGGCGGCCACCGCGCAGGCTTCAGCGCAGCAAGTGGCATCGGTGTTGGCTAATCCAGCTCCTCTAGCGACCCTGTCTGGCGAGGCGGGTCAGGGAGCCGTCTTTCGTGATGCAGCGGGAAATGTGGTCTTGATCGCTGCTTTGCCATCGTTGGCGGACAATCAAGTGTACCAGCTTTGGTTGATTGAAGATGGTGCAGCTCCGGTGAGTGGCGGAGTCTTTACGGTTGATGCGAGAGGTTATGGTGTTTTGGCATTGCCGGACGAAAGTGTTCGTCGTGGCACGACCTTGGCGATTACGGCTGAACCGGCGCCCGGAAGTCCTGTGCCTACTGGCGCAATATTGATAGCCGGTCAAGCCTCATAGCGCGACGCTGCACCATTTTCGGCGACAATCTTCCCGGACATGCTATACTAACGTGGAGGCATGCAATGTGTCCGGGAGGGTTTATGCCCGAGCCAGCCCACATCTTGGTGGTCGAAGACGATCCTGATATTCGCCGGATTTTTCAGGCGGTGCTGTCGCGCGATGGGTTTCGCGTCTCGGTGGCGGTTTCGGGTGAAGAGGCGTTAAGCTTCCTGCAATTAATCACTCCCGATCTCATCCTGCTCGATCTGGCGTTGCCGGGTGTTGATGGCGCCGAAGTGACCCGGCGGATCAAAGCCGATCGTTCCAAACCCTTCATCCCGATCATTATCGTTTCAGCCCACGCTGATCTCAACACGAGCGTCAGCAACCTCGACGCTGGCGCCGATGATGTGCTGGTCAAGCCGGTTGATTTCAACCTCTTGCTGGCGCGGGTGCGGGCGCTCTTGCGGTTGCAACGGGCGCAGCGCAGTTTGCAGCAAGAGCAGCGCAAAACCGAGCTGCTCTTGCATCTCTCGCGTGATCTCGGCTCGAGCATAGATCTCGATGTGTTGTTGACCGGCTTTCTCAACCACCTCGCCGATGCGGTGGGTGCGATTCGGGCCAGCATTATTCTGACCGGTTTTGTCGAAGAGAAGGTGCTCCTCTATTCCAGCAGCCGCCATCCGGCGACCGCCGAATTGCAAGATATCTTGCGGTATGGAGTGGCTGGGTTGGCGCTGCGCGAGCGAGGCCCGATCTTGATCACTGATACCCGGCTCGATTCACGCTGGCTGGTGACTTCTGATCTGCACAATGATGTGCGATCGGTGGCAGCAATGCCAATTATCCGCGATAACCGCGCGTGGGGTGTGATTACGCTCGTGCATCATACGCCGGGATATTTCACAGCAGAACATCTGGAATTGTTGGCCTCGGTTGCAGCGCAGAGTGCAGTGGCATTGGAAAGTGCCCGCCTCTACCGGCTCAGCGAACAACAAAAAGAGTTGCTGGCGCGGCGCGCGGAGGAATTGCGCCGGATTAACGATATTAACCGGCTGTTGTCAGAATTGATGCAGATGGATCAACTGGGCCGGCTGTTGGTACAGATGATCCATTTCCAGTTTGGCTACCCGCTGGTCGCACTTGTTATTCGCCAGCATGATCGCCTTGTAGTGCAGGCGGTTGCCGGCGTATACCGGTCAGATGCTCACCCTATTTCGTTTAGGATCGATCAAGGGATCAGCGGGTGGGTATGCCGCCACCGCGAGCCATTGCGGATTGATGATTTGGCCCAAGACGTGCGGTTTGTACCGGTGCTGCCTGACGAAGATCACATGCGCTCGGCGCTCAGCGTGCCGGTGTTGTTGCCGCGTGAAGTGTTAGGCACGATTGAGGTGCGCAGTCCGCATCCAGCCGCTTTTAGCGCCAACGATGAAGCGATCTTGCTGGCGATTGCGAACCAACTCGCGATTGCGATCGGCAATGCTCGCCTGTTTGAGAGTGAGCAGCGCCGGATTGATCAATTGAGTGAGATCAATCGCCTATCATTGGCATTGACGGCTCAATTTGCCGCCCCAGAGAATCTGCACCATACGATCGAGACAGTGGCGCACATCTTTCGCGTCGAGCAGGCCGCCATCTTGCTCTTTGGCCCACAACCCAGCGATACAGTGGTCGCGTTGAGCGGGATGGCAGCGCTGCATGATGCTGATCTAGCCAAGTTTGTCCAACAACATCCATTTCTAGCTGCGCAAGTGGCCGCGTTACAGCAGCCGCAGCAGATTGAGAATCTGCCCGAACGAGCCGATTTGGCGCCATTACAGGCATTTCTGGCGAGTCGCGGCGTGCGTGACGTGTTGCTGGTGCCGCTCGTGGTCAATGGCCAAACGCAGGGCGTGCTCTGTCTTGACACGACGAAGCGCGGGCCGTTTGAAAAGACCGAATTGGAGATGGCGTCTACCGTTGCGAGTCTGATCGTGCAGATTCTTGAGAATGCCCGTCTGTATCGGGTGGTGAATGATGAGCGATCGACCCTCGATGCGGTGTTGCGCAGCGCAACCGATCCAATCGTGCTGATCGACCCTAATGCTCGCTTGCTGCTGGCGAATCCGGCGGCGCGCGAGCGCTTGCAGATTGATCCGGCGTTGCATCACGGGCAGGGGTTGGATGTCTGCCCGGCGCTACGCTCAATAGCGCCGCTCCTTGAACGCAACGCGCCGACCACAGTGGAAATTGAGCCGCAACCAAACTTGCACTATAGCGTCAGTATTGCGCCGGTGTGCAGCAGTGACGCGAAAGAGTTGGGACGGGTGGTCGTGTTCCGCGACATTAGCGCGATCAAGCAGCTCGAAAAACAAGAGCGCGAGCGAGTGCGCAGCGTCTTTCGCCGCTATGTCTCGCCGCAAGTCGCGGAACGGCTGCTCAGCGCTGGCAGTGACTTTGGTACGCCGACCGAGCGCACAGTGGCGGTGCTCTTTGCCGATATGCGCGGTTTTACCACCTTGACTGAGCAGATTGACGCGCGGGTGTTAGTTGAGCGCATTCTCAACCGTTATTTCACCGCGATGACCGATGCGCTCTATGCCTACGACGGCACGATTGATAAGTTCCTTGGCGATGGTTTAATTGGGGTGTTTGGCTCGCCAATCGCGCACCCTGACGATCCGCAACGAGTGGTATTGGCTGCCGTAGCGATGCAGCAAGCCTTTGCGCGCTTGGCCAAGGTGTGGCAAGAAGAGTTGAATCTACAGATCGGGATGGGGATTGGGATTAGCTATGGGCCGGCAGTGGTTGGCAATATTGGTTCCGAACAACGCCAAGACTATACGTTGATCGGTGATGTGGTCAACACTGCCTCACGCTTGTGCGGGATTGCGCGAGCTGGCCAGATAATCGTCTCGTCGCATCTGGTCAACGCGCTCGGCGGCCAGTCGCCGTACCCGCTGCATGAATTGGGGGCGACCCGCCTCAAAGGCAAACAGGAAGAACACCTCATTTATGAGGTGGTGATCGAGCAGCCGGCGCCGGTCGCGCAACAGGTGTAGCGTGGTAATGCGTTTCATGACTCAACTGTTCCAACGTTTGACATTCGCTCATCAACCTTTTAAGATACCCCTAACCGGTGAGAACCGGCACCCGGCCCATTCCACCTAGAGGAGTCTGGCAACCATGGCGTTGTTAACGCGGCGCATTGTGCGCTTTTCGATTCTCTGCGCGCTGATAGTCGCAGTGTTGGCTGGATGTGCTGCCCAGCCTGTTGTCTTGACCGGCGTTGTGACCGATGCCTACACCGGCGCGCCCCTGTCTGGCGTAACGGTGGCGATTGGCGATCAGATGCTGACCACCGATGAGCAAGGCCGATTCCAAACCGAACGCTGGCGGCCTGAAGATACCTTGGCGCTGCAGGCCCCCGCTTACGAGCCGCTCAACCTGCCGCTCGCCGATCAACCCGGCGTGGGCCAGAGCGGTGTCTTGACCGTGACTATCACGACGGCATTGCGTCCGAATGTGCTCAGCGGCGTGGTGACTGATCTCTATACCGGCCAGCCGATCAGCGGCGCGCAAGTGCGGTTGGATGGCAATGAGGCTACGCAAGCGGTGACTGACAGTTCCGGCGCGTATACCCTTTCCGGGGTGCCGGAATCGTTTACGGTCACGGTGAGCGCGCCTGATTACGCGCCGGCGACGGAGACCATAGCGCGGGCGACGGCGCTCGATGTCAGCTTGCGCCCGAATACGCTGCGCGGCGTGGTGACGAATGTCTACACTGGCCAGCCGGTGGCCGGGGCGAAGGTGAAGCTGGGTGAACTGAGCGCAACGACTGGCGTTGATGGCAGCTATCTGTTGCGCGAGATACCTGAACGGGGTGAACTTACTGTTGAGGCGGAAGGCTTTGCCGCAGTCACGCAGCCGTTTGCCCGGACGACTGCGCTTGATGTGGCGCTCCGGCCTGATACCCTCTTTGGCCGGTTGGTTGATGCCACGACCGGTAAGCCGGTGCCGAATGCGGCCATTATCGCAACGGAAACGCTGACCTCGACGGCAGTCGCTTTTGTGCGGATCAACGACAGTCGGGAAGGGCGATTCCGCTTACCTAACATGCCTGAACGCGGCTTTGTGCAAGTGCTGGCGCCGGGGTACGCCAAGAAGGTCATCCCGATTGAGCCGGGCAACATGCCGGAGCAGATCGAGCTAGAACCCTTCTACGTGCGTGGTATCTATATCACGGCGGCGGTAGCGTCGGTGCCGCGCTTGGTTGATCGCTTCCTCGACCTGATCGATCGCACCGAGCTGAACACGATCGTGATCGATATCAAGAGCGATCTGCGCGATGATCTCGGCATGGTTTACTACGACTCACAGGTGCCGTTGGCCCGCGAGCTGGGGTTGAGCATCCCGAAGGTGGATTTTGCTTCAATCTTGGCGAAAGCCAAAGAGCGTGGCATTTACACGATTGCCCGCGTGCAGCTCTTCTCACACGATAATGCGCTGTCGGATGCGCGGCCCGAATGGTCGATCCGGCTGCGTTCGACCGGCGAAGTCTACGCCGACTATCCGGGGCCGGGCATTCGTTACGCCTACCTCGACCCGACCAATCAGAATGTCTGGGATTACAACATTGCGTTGGCGGTGGAAGCGGCCCAGATGGGGTTTGATGAGATCAACTTTGACTACATTCGCTTCCCGGATTGGTTTGGGCCATACACCGAGTTTAGCGAAAAGCTGCTCTTTAGCGAGCCAATCGATCCGGTAACGGATCCGGGCCGGATGTATGAAGTGATTCTCGAGTTTATGCAGCGCGCACATTATGCGGTCAACGCTGCCGGTGCGTTTATGTCGGTCGATGTGTTTGGGCGCGTGGTCAATGGCCCTTCGCTGACGATCGCGCAAGACATGACGCGCATGGGTGAGTTTGCCGACTACGTATGCCCGATGCCGTACCCATCGTTGTGGTGGAGCGGCTTGGAGAACATCGCGGTGCCGGTGAAATTTCCCTACGAGACACTGAAGATCGCGGTGCGTAACGGTGGACGCCAGATGACGGCGAGCTATGGCAAACAGCGGCCATGGCTGCAAGACCACACCGACCCGTGGGCGCCAGTGGTAGTCGAGTATGGTCCGGCTGAGGTACGGGCGCAGATTGATGCCACCGAAGAGCAGCCGGAAGCGGCGGCAGGATGGTTGTTGTACGACTCGGCCAATATTTACAAAGGCGCATTTAATGGCGCGGTGCGGCCCGCACCATAAACTAACCGCTACGAAGGTGTAGGCCTTACGATTGGAAGAGACGGCCTCGCGGGCCGTCTCTTCAGTGTGATTGTCATTCATTTTAGCGAAAAAAAGTGGACGAAATCGCGTCGCTACCAGTATAATTATTTGCACAAATCACATGTATGGGTGACAACAGCCTGATCTGGGCCGAGTGGCAGTGGTCGCTCTGGCAGCGGGGCACAAGGTTATGATCCGACAAGTAGCGCTGAGGATGGGTCTGCTGATCGCGCTTGCAGCGATGGTAGCGGCGACGTATCCGGTGGCGGCGCGACCGAGCAGTCTAGCGGCGCAAGTATCGAGTTGGCGGTTGAGCAGTGTGCGCGATTGGCAGGCTGGTGCTATCACTGGCTTGCTGGTGACGAATAATGCCGGCGGTGAATTGCGGCTCGATGCCGAAGCGCGCGAAGGCAGCTTCATCTCGGCGCCGTTTGAAACGGCGTTTGCCACAAATGCTGCTGGCGCTATCTGGCGTGCTGAACGGGTTGAGGGCACCGAACTCCGGTTGGAGCTACGGGCGCGGGCGACGCCGCCAGCCGATGGTGACGAGGGATGGGGACCGTGGCAGCCGTTGGTGGTGGCCGATGAACCGCCCGCTGCCGATCCCGATGCGCTTACCACAGCCGTGCCGCTGGCCTTGCCGGAAGATACCCGCTATTTGCAACTGCGGGCGACGTTTACCAGCCAGATTCCACGTGCTTCGGCGGTGCTGAATGATGTGACCGTCTCGTATTTGGCGACGCAGATCACGCCGCCAATCTTTGCTGCCGGCCTGCCGCAACGCCCGATTATGTTCGGCCTGCCGGTACTGACGCCGCGCCCGTTGCAGATTGCGCGCACCGATTGGGCGGAACCGGCGGCGGCCCGGCCTGACCGGCGCGATCCGCAGGGGGTTGTGATTCACCAAGTGCCGGTTGATGTGTCGCCGGGGGCAACGCTCGCCTACCTGCGCGCCTTGCTAGTTTATCAGACCAAGGTGCTCGATTGGGACGATCTGATTTACCATTACATTATTGATAGCGAAGGCAATCTATTTGAGGGGCGCTTGGGCGGGCCGACCTCGCTGGTACGGCGGGTAGCTGGCAGTGCGGCGGATGTGCAGATTGCCTTGCTCACCCCGGCTGATCAACCGCCAACCCCGGCGGCTCAAGCGCGTCTCGTGGCGCTGCTGGCATGGCTCACTCAGACCTACAACATTGCGCCAAACGGGCAGCAACCAGCGGCGAGTGGCGGGTTGCGCCCAACGATTGCCGGCCATTATGAGGTGTATGCTGCTGCGCCTGACCCCTATCCAGCCTTCCGTGCGCTCTTGCCTGCGTTGCGCGCGCAAGCCGATAACACTACAGTGCGCGCGCGCTGGTATTTCGCCGAGGGGAATACTGCCGGCTATAGCCAACGCCTCAGCCTGTACAATCCGGCGTCACGGCCTGCTACCGCGCGTATCACCTTCTTCCCGCCCACTGGCCAGCCGGTGGTGCGCGACGTGCAAGTGCCGGGCGGCGGTAGAGCTGATTTGAATGCGAACGAGGTTGTGCCCGGCGCGAATGCGTTGCCAGCCATCGTTGAAGCGAACGAGCCAATCTTAGCCGAGCGCTCGATGGCGCTGGTCAGTGATATTGACAGCGGGCCGGGCATCGACCGGCTCTCGCGGGTGTGGTATTTTGCCGAGGGCAGCACCACCGAGCAGACGCAGACCTACTTGATCATCTTTAACCCGCAGTCGAGCGACACCCGCGCTCAAATCACTTATATGCAGCGCGACGGGACGGTCTTTGAGCAAGAGGTGCAGATCGGGGCGCGCAACCGCTTGGTGGTCGCGGTGCATGATATTACCTTGCCCGACGGCACGCGCCCGTTGGCCGATGCTAGCTTTGGCATCCGGGTGATCGCCGGCCAACCGGTCGCCGTCGAGCGCACGATGCGGTTTGGCCCCGGCGGGAGCGGGTTGCATACCGGGCGAGGCATTGATACGCTCTCGCGACGCTGGTTGTTCGCCGAGGGTACCACTGAAGGCGGGTTTCGCACCCAGTTGGTGGTGTTGAATCCCAATAACCAACCGGCCAATGTCGAGGCCATCTTCCGCGGCCCGCAAGGGGTGGCGGCGACGCGGCGCTACGCCATTCCGCCGCGGGCGCAATTGGCCATTGACGCCAACGAAGTCGTGCCTGATCTTGGCTTTGCGACTGAAGTGGTTGCCGACCGGCCAGTCGCGGTTGAACGAGCGATGCGCTTTGCTGGTGGCGCGGTGGGGACGATTGGCGCTGGAGCGTATGCGCCGGCCTATCGGTGGGCCTTTATCGATGGCCGCACCAGCGATGCAGCGTATTACCTTTGCCTCAGCAATGTGAGTCCGTTGACGGCAATTGTGACGGTGGAAGCGATCTTCGGTGACGGCACCAAGACCGAGCTGAGCGTGCGGATTCCGGCGGGAGCGCGGTATACGCTAGCGATGCACGAAGCCTTCCCGAACGAAACTGCGGTAGCCGCGATCGTGCGCAGCAACCAACCGATTGTGGCCGAGCGGTCGATCTTCCCCGGCGGCGGCGCGCGCGGCGGCAGCACAACGCTTGGCATACCGTTGCCGTGATCGAAAGGCGCAAAGGGGGCAGAGACGCAAAGGGTTTAAACGCAAAGACGCAAAGGACGCCAAGAGCGCGAAGTTTTTGGATCATCTCACAAGTGTGCGTGTGGCATATCTTTCAGACGTATTTGCGGTCATGTTTACACTATGAAATAGTCTCCCAGTACACTTGGGAGACCACCTCAAAAACCTTTGCGGGCTTTGCGACCTTCGCGCCTTTGCGTTTAGATACTTAGTGTCCTTTGCGTTCTCTGCGCCTCGACGTTAGTGTGGGTTGCGGCGGCGAAGGGCGAGGATGCCGGCGACGGCGGCGACCACCGCCGCAACCATCGTCGCACCGGGAACGATCAGCGGCGGCAACATCGCAGTCAGTTCAGCCGGCGGCTCGGTGATCACACGCACATCGTCAGGCGGCGGCGCATTGACCATGCGGGCCAGATTATCGAGCGTCGGGAGCATCGAATTGGCGTAGCCTTTGGCCATCTTCTTGCGCAGCAACGAGAATGGGAAGAAGGTCGGCAGCGCGTAAATCAGGGCAACGCCATTTGTGACGCGGGTGCCATTAGCTTCCGGTTGGAGCGCAAACATCCAGATTTGGGCAATGCCGGGTGCGCTCGGCAGGCCAACGCGCCACGCAAAACGGTACGGCGGCTCCCAGATCACGATCCGGTTAGCAGTGACATAATGGATACCACGCATAAATTGTTGTGACTCAAACACTGCGCCAACCTCGAGCGGTCGCCCATCGCGGATAGTCACGGCCTGCACTTCGCCGCTGCCGGCGATCTGCGGATGGCGCTCGACATCGCTGACCAGTTCCCAAATGGCCTCGACCGGAGCGTTAATCCGCCCACTTACCGAAGCGCCTGTGTAACGAATCATACCTCGTCTTCTCCTTATGCCCTCTCCACTATGCTTGTAGTGTAACGCATCTCGCGCCGTTGAGCGGAATCGGCGCACCTTATGAGCGACGCAAACGGGCGACTAATTGAGTGTAAAACTGATTGCTTGGGCGTAGGCGCACAAAGGTGCAGACCTGCGGACTGCGGCGCACTACCACTTCGTCGCCTTCGATCAGATCAATATTCTCGCGGCCATCGACTGCCAATAACGCATGATGGCGCGAACGGAGCTGCATCGTCACCACGGCGTCCTCGTGCAATACCATTGAAGGAATGTTCGTAAGGTGAGCCGCGATTGGCACCAATACCAGCGCCTGCGAACGCGGGTCAACAATCGGGCCGCCAGCGGCGAGCGCATACGCCGTCGAGCCAGTGGCCGTCGCGACAATCACCCCATCGGCGTGGTAGGTGGTCAGCGGGCTATCATCGATCGTTACATGCACATTGACGATCCGGCTGAGATCGCTGCGCGAGATGACTACCTCGTTCAGGGCGGTATGCTGGCCGAGTTTTTGCCCGTTGCGCCAATGTTGCGCGCGCACGAGGGCGCGCTCGTCGAACCAGCCGCCGCCATTGATAATCTGTTCGCAGCCGCTATAAATCTCGTCGGGGCCGATCTCAGCCATAAAACTGAGATGACCGAGCGCGACGGGCAAGACAGGAATGTTATGGGGAAAGCAGAGCCGGGCGGCGCGCAAGACGGTGCCGTCGCCACCAAGGGCGATCATCAAGTCGCAATCGGCGACCAGTTGCGGCTGATCGCGAAACTCTTGCGAGACACCTCGAGTTGCGCTAATGCCGCGAGCGGTTAACCAATCAACCACCTCGCGCGAAAGCTGAATAGAGGCATCACTCAATGGATTGTAGAGAACCGCCACGCGCTCAAGCATTGCCAAAACCTCCGTGTCATGCTGTTTGCATCAGAATACCATAGGAATGGGGAGTAGAGAGTGGGGAAATAGGGAATAGGGAGTAGAGGGTGGGGAAGTAGGTAAATAGGTGTTGGGATGGATCAAGTGTTAGTCGTTAGAGCAATCTGGTTAATGTCCGCCTTGCGATCAGTGATCGTGGTATACTGCTTGTGCATCAAGATGACAATACTCCGAATTGAGGTGCATGTGGAACATGTTCAGCAAGTAGCTGCGCGCATTGTGGCGAATGTCGAACAAGTGATTATCGGCAAGCGCCGGATTGTCGAGCTCGTGCTGGTAGCCTTATTGTGCCGCGGCCATGTGTTAATCGAAGACGTGCCCGGCACCGGTAAGACGATGTTGGCCAAGAGTATTGCTCGTTCGATCGGTTCGAGTTTCAAACGGATTCAATGTACACCCGATCTGTTACCCGGTGATGTCACCGGTGTCTCGATTTTCAACCAGCAAACCCGCGAATTTGAGTTTCGGCCCGGCCCGATCATGGCCCAGATTGTGCTGGCCGATGAGATCAACCGCGCTACCCCCAAAACGCAGTCGGCGTTGTTGGAAGCGATGGAGGAGCGCCAAATCACGGTTGATGGCATCACGCATCCGTTGCCGCAACCGTTTGTGGTGCTGGCGACGCAAAACCCGATCGAGTACGAAGGCACCTTTCCGTTGCCGGAAGCGCAACTCGATCGCTTCTTGCTGCGGGTGCATCTCGGTTACGCCGATCGGCTCGACGAGATTGCAATTCTCAAACGGCAGCGCGAAGGTCACCCGCTGGAAACGTTGCCAAAGGTGGTTGAAATCGACGAGTTGCTGGCCCTCCAAGACGAGATTAAGCAGGTTCACGTTGATGATCTGATCGTCGAGTATATTGTGGCGTTGACGACGGCTACCCGCACCCATGCCGACATCTACCTTGGCGCGAGCACCCGTGGCGCGTTGGCGCTGTACCGGTCGGCGCAAGCATGGGCGGCGTTAAACGGGCGCGATTATGTGACGCCTGATGATGTGAAGGCGCTGGCGCAGCCGGTGCTCGGCCATCGCCTGATCGTCAGCCCGGCGGCGCGGGTGCGCAATGTGACTGCAAACGCGGTGATTGATGAAGTGCTGGCATCGACGCCGGTGCCGGGAGCGCGGGCCGGACGGCGGTTTGAGCGGATGGTAGCCAATTGATGTGATGGTATCGCTATGGCGACCGATGATTCTGATGAACTGATAGCGCAACGGCGCGCTCTGTTGCGTACCGCCTTGCAACGGATTGTCTTGTTGCGCGAGACTGGCCCCAAGAGTGCGGCGTGGCATCGAGCGCGGGTCAAGACGATGTGGCGGTTGCAGCAACAACTGGCAGATGATGCCGCTGCGTTGCGGCACTCTGAGCAAACCCATGATCGAAGCTAATCTGGCGCGTTGGTTGGCGCAAACTGGTGATACGCTGTACAGCATCGCCTTGGCGCTGGCGCCGGACGAACGGGCAGCGCAGCGGTTGTTACGGCAATGGGTAGCCGATCTTAGCCGGTGTCCGCCTGCGAGCTGGCAATCTGATGAACTGGCGGCCCGTCTCTACCGGGTGGCAGTCGCCAACTATACCGATCGCCCGTTGGAACGGCGACCGGCGCCGGCAGCCGCGCCAGTGCTGGGGCCATTGCGGGCGATGCCGTTGCCGCAGCGGATGGCTGTGTTAGCGTATGGCGTGTTGGGGATGGATAGCGCCCGCTTGGCTAAGATCCTCGGCCAAGAGCCGGCGGATGCGATCCGGACTCTTGAGCAAGCCGTGCAAGCGTTAGCTCCTATCTCGCGCCATTCGCTGCCGGCGGAGGTGAGCAGTGATGAGTGCGCACCGGTGCGGCAAGCGTTGATTGATCCGGCCCAGCATCTCCGCGCGTTTGAACAGGTGCGGCGGCATCTGGCCGGGTGCGCGCATTGCCGAATCTTTGAGCGCGAATGGCAAGCGGCGACGCGCGAGCTAACGCTCGTTCTGCGCCGCTATGCGCAAGCTTTCCCAATGCCTGCGAAGCTGGCCGATCGGTTGCTACACGCAGCAGTGACGCCGCGTCAGCGCATCGCGACAGTTGCGCTGGCAGCGCCGGTGGTGGTGCTGGCGGCGTTTGTTGTAATCCTCATAGTGCCCGGTATGTTCAGAAATCCGGTGACAGTCGTGGCCACCGGTGCAAACGAACCGGTCGTGCGGGCAGACGATTTAGTGGCGCGGGCCTTGGCCCATGGCGGCATCCCTGAACCGGAAGGCCCGCCCGTGTGGCAGGCGCGTTACCAAACCCTCTGGTATTTTAACAACCGCACCGTCGCCCCGTTGTATGCCGAAATCTGGCACGACCGCGACAATCCGGCCCGCCACCGCTTGCAATTGCGCCACGTTGACGGCGGCGCGCCGTATGAGTTTCAGCTCGGCGACGGCGAGCGCCGCTTGTATTACGCCCTTGACGGCGCGTATGCACCGGTGCTGTACGGCGACCTGCCGGTGCCGGCGCTGCCAAACGAACCGGCGCTGATGGTGAGTGCGGCTGATCCCAGCCAACAGCAAGCCGCATTTGTGGCCCGTCTTACCAGCGGGCCATGGCATATCCCGCCAAATTACTTGCACCAAGCTGCGGCAGCGTCTGATCTCCGCTTGCTGGGCCGGCAACGGATCGGTGAGCGGTTGGCGTATATCGTCAGCTTTCGCGGGATCAGTCCGGTTGATGTTCCCGCAGATGTTGCCGAACCGGTAACGGTGCTGATGGCGATTGGCGAGACCGATGGTCACGTGCTGAATATCACCGAGTTAATTGGGCCTCCCGGCGGAACCCAAACCAGCCGGGTGGTGTGGCGGTTGGTCGAATTTAATTGGCTTGTCACCGGCGAGCAGATCCGCGATGCCTTCACCTTCGAGCGAGCATGGAACGGGCGGGCGGAAATATCTGGCATGCCGGTGCAGCCGCTCGTCGATCCGGCATGGCCGCTGGTGCGGTTGGGCAACGTGATCGCACCAAGCGAGATCGGGCGAGTCAGCGACTCGCTCGTATTGCCGGCGACTATCCCTGATGGGATCGAACGGGCGGTCTTCTTAAGCTGGCGTGGTGCACGCATCAATGGCGCCATCTATACTGGCGCCGGCAAGCAATTGATTTTCACCTTTGACCGGCTGCCGGGTATCGATAGCGCCATTCCAACCGACGTGATCGGCCCATGGCGGGTACGGATCGAGCCAGTGCGCGGGCAACGGTATCGGGTCGCGATTGAGACGAATGCCAACCGGCGGGGGAGTAATGTGCGGCTTGCGCTCGAAGCCACCGGTTTCACCCTTGCTGAGGTGCGTGCGATCATAGAGTCGTTGCGCCCGCTCTACAGCATTGATTTGCGTGCGCAGGCGGCATGGTTTATCCCCAGACGTTAACAATCTGGACAAATGTAGAACAAACGTTTGTATTTTGTAGTTGCTCGTGTTATGATTGAGACGAGTGCATAAGGCGGAAGCATAGCAGCGGATCGGACGATGGCCAAAACCAAGCTGAACATACGCAGCCTCTTTTATATCACCCATTGCGACAATCTTCCTTCGATCATACAGCGCGGTATCTTGTCACATGCTCAAGTCGAGGCTAACGGACTGTCACCGAAACCGGTTTATGATAAGAACATTGTTTTGCGCCGGCGCGACCGACGCACGCCTGACGGTCGCAGCTTGTGGGAATTTGCCAATCTCTACTTTCAGCCGCGGAATCCGATGCTGTATCGTGTCGTTCAGGAAGCGGGCATCAGGAACGTTGTTGTGATTGGCGTTGATCCAAAAGTGATGGAAATACCGGGATGCTTTGTTTCTGATGGTAATGCCGCTCATTCATTGTCAAACATTTGGCCGTTGGCCGAGGGATTGCAACATCTGGCTGCATTGAGAAAGATTTGGGATAAGGAATGGTGGCGAGAAGCTGATGGATCAAAGCGCCAGATCATGGCTGAATTGTTAGTGCCGGATGGTATACCACCAGCGTATTTGCAAACAATCTATACCGCTGACCACAAAACAGTTGACTACGTTCGCCAACTATTGCCTGATGCGCCAATTGATGTTGTTCCTGAGCCAAATATGTTTTTTCAACCGGATTCCTCAAAGCGACTTACCGATACGATCACGTTGGTGGATGGCGATCTGTTCTTTTCTCGTCAGCAAACTCTGACCATTAGCGTCAATACGGTGGGAGTGATGGGCAAAGGGTTAGCGTCGCGGGCCAAGTATCAATTTCCTGATGTGTATGTGGTGTATCAAGATGCTTGCCGGAGCAAGCAGTTGCAATTGGGCAAACCATATCTCTACCGGCGAGAAGCCTTCATCGATGAAGAGTTAGCTGATGAGCCGGCTTCGCTTGCCAATCCCAACGCCAACAAGTGGTTTTTGCTATTTGCCACAAAACGGCATTGGCGCGAACCGTCCGATCTTAAAGGCATCGAGCAGGGCTTGCAATGGTTGCAAGATCACTATCAGTCAGAAGGTATTCGCTCATTAGCGATGCCGGCGCTTGGCTGCGGCTTGGGCGGATTGGATTGGCGTGATGTGGGGCCGCTGATGTGCCGTTATCTTGCCCCGCTGTCGATTCCAGTCGCGATCTATTTGCCAAGAGAGAAACCGATTGCCCCAGAGTTGCTAACCCCAGAATTTTTACTTGACAAAGCTATGTAGGCTTTGTCATTGGGGTAAGCAAATGAGTGAAAATAGCGGTTTATCGCCACCACTGCCTGCATGTACGCGCGTTCCCAACTCGTGGTATACTCGAAAGAGAATCTTAACGACGAACCTACAATGCAGCTTCGTACCGATCTAACAACTCGCGCTGAGCAGGTGGCGTATCTCGCCGGCGCGCTCGACGGCTTGTACGCTGGCCCGGCGACGCCTTCGCCAATCCGCGGCGGGAGGCGGGCAGCGTTACGCCGGCTGCGCGCGTTTGATGCGCGCGGCTATGCCCGCACCCGGAACGATGTCGCGAAACGCGGCGTTTCCGCCCTCTCGCCATACCTGCGCCACGGGGTGCTCACGCTGGCCGAGGTGCGCGATTCGATCCTGACCCGGTTTGGCTATACGCCTGATACCGAAAAATTCGTCAATGAGCTGGCATGGCGTGCATTCTGGCAACTGGTGTATGCCCAGCTCGGCGACCGGATCCAGCACGATCTTGAGCCGGCCAAGCATCGTTCCCGCGCGCCGCGCCGCCAGTTGCCGCCAGAGGTGGCAGCGGCCAGCACTGGTCTCGTGTGTATCGACGAGGCGTTGCGCGAGCTGTACACGACCGGCTATATGCACAACCATGCCCGCATGTGGGTGGCCGCCTATCTGCAACACTGGCTCGGCGTGGATTGGCGCGAGGGAGCTGACCTCTTCTACCGCCACCTGCTCGATGGTGATCCGGCCTCGAACAGCTTGTCGTGGCAGTGGGTCGGCAGCACCTTCAGTCACAAACCGTATATCTTTAACCGCCAAAATGTCGAACGGTTCAGCGGGGGCGCGTTTTGTGCGCGTTGTCCCCTTGCCGCCGGCGGTTGCCCGTTCGACGATAGCTACGAGAATCTGGCGCTGCGCCTGTTTGGCGTGTCACTAGCGGAACTTGAGGGGCGGCGATGAGCGGCGCGATCGTGTGGCTCCACGGCGATAGTCTTAGCCCAACCGATCCAGCGCTGCTGGCCAACCCGGTTGCACCGGCGATCTTCGTGTTTGACGAGCCGTTCTTGGCGGCGGCCCAACTCAGCTTCAAGCGGCTCTTCTTTCTGTACGAATGCGCGCTGGAGGCGATCGCCGGGAGGACGGGCAGCATCCGGCGCGGGGTGGTGGTGGAGGAAGTGCGGGCATTTGCCGCCGAGCAGCAGGCGATGGCGGTGCATGTGACGGCGAGCGTGGCGCCGCGTTTCCGGCAGTATGTGGCCGAATTGCGCGCCGCCGGGCTGCAGGTGGTGGTTCATGAACCGCCAGCGTTTGTGACGTGGCGCGGCGAGCCGCCGCGCCGGTTTAGCGCCTTCTGGCGGCGGGTCGCCGCTGAGGCGCTGCGCCCAACCGGAACTGGGCCGGTCTTGCCTGCTGAGCACGATGTGGAGTAGGTCGTATGGAATTTCAAGGCAAAGTCGCCATTGTCACCGGCGGCGCGCAGGGGATCGGGCGGGCAACGGCGTTGGCATTGGCCCGCGAAGGCGCAGCGGTGGCTATTGCCGACCGCGACGAAGCGGCGACGGCGGCGCTGGTCGCGGGGATCAATGCGTGGGGTGGCCGCGCGCTCGCCGTGATCGCCGATGTCAGCGATGAGGCCGATGCAGCGCGCATTGCCAACGAGACGGTGCTGGCGTTTGGCGGGATTGATCTGCTTGTGAATAACGCCGGCATTCAGCAGCCGGGCACGATCGAAAGCACCACCTTGCAATTGTGGCAAGAGATTATCAACGTCAATCTGACCGGCGTCTTTTTAGTGTCGCGCTTTGTCATGCCGGAACTGCGCCGGCGCGGTGGCGGCGCGATTGTCAATGTGGCGTCGGTGTACGGCCTGCGCGCCGAAGCGGGTTGGGCTGCGTATGCGGCTTCCAAAGGCGGCGTGATTGCGTTGACGCGAGCGATGGCGCTTGATGGCGCGCCTGACGGGATTCGGGTCAACTGTGTCTGTCCCGGCTTGATCGATACCTCCCTCTTGCGGGCCAACGCCACTCTCGTTAATGCCCAACGTCCTGACGAGGCCTTGCGGGCTTTTGCCCGTCGCACGCCGCTGGGCCGGCTTGGCACTCCCGAAGAGGTGGCCGGGGTCATTTTGTGCCTGCTTAGCCCGACTGCTGGCTATCTGACTGGGGCGGTGATTACTGCCGATGGCGGCATGGAAGCGCGGTTGTAACGAGGAGGTGGAGGATGATCACCGTCACCGTGCGGTTTTTTGCCGGGCATCGCGATATTGTCGGGAAGGCGACCGCGCAGTACACGCTGGCTGAGGGCGCTACCCTCGGCCAGTTGTGGGAGCAGTTGGTGGCTGAATATCCGCGGCTGGCCGGGTATACCGGACGGCTGCTGTTTGCCGTGAATCAGCAGTTTGGCCAGCCAACCACGGTGTTGGCCGATGGCGATGAGGTCGCCTTCATCCCGCCGGTCAGCGGTGGGTGAGGTCTACCGCGGAAGCAACAACGTGCGCATCAATCCGTGTCCGCTGCGTCTCTGCGGTAACACGAGGAGGTCTCAGGATGGTCGAACCCTTTGTCATCACCACCGAACCGCTCGATCCGGCGCCACTGGTTGCGGCGGTGCAAACGCCAGATGACGGCGCGGTGGTGACGTTTAGCGGCGTCGTGCGCAATCACTTCGGCGGACGCCCGACGGCGTTTTTGGTCTACGAAGCCTATACCGAGATGGCCGTGCCGGTGTTGCGCCAGATCGCCGATGAGGCACGGGCGCGTTGGCCGATCGGGAAGGTGTGCGTCCATCACCGGGTGGGCAAGCTAGAAATCGGCGAGACGGCGGTGCTGGTAGTGGTGGCGGCGCCGCACCGCGATGCGGCCTTTGCCGCGGCTGCCTACATTATGGATCGGATCAAAGAGATTGCGCCGATTTGGAAGCAGGAACATTGGGCCGACGGCGCGGCTGAGTGGCGTGAATAGGTGAGACAGCGATGCCCGAGTTACCTGAAGTCGAGACGGTGGCCCGTTCGCTGGAAGCGCAATTAGTGGGCCGCACCATTATCGGGCTAGCAAAGCTAGATTGGCCGCGGATGCTCACGCCGCCGGCGCCGGATTTTGCCGCCTTGGTATCAGGGCGCAGGATCGAAGCGATCGGGAGGCGGGCAAAGTGGCTGTTGCTGACGCTCGATGGCGGGTGGACGCTGGCAATTCATCTGCGCATGTCTGGCCATCTGCTAGTGGCCGAACCGGCCGCCGCCGATGCGCCGCACGTCCATTTTGCCCTCGACCTCGACAATGGCCGGCGCTTGATCTTTGATGACCAGCGCAAGTTTGGCCGGGTTCATCTGCTCGACCCGCAGGGGTTGGCGATGCTTGACGCAGCCCATGGCCCTGAACCATTGGCAGATGAGTTTACGCCAGAGGTGCTGGCCGAGCGGCTCCGCGACCGACGTGCGCCGATTAAAGCGCTCTTGCTCGATCAACGTCTGATCGCTGGTATCGGCAATATCTACGCCAACGAAGCGCTCTGGTTGGCCCGCATCCATCCGCTCACGCCGGGAGGGACGTTGGCGGCAGAACACATCGCTGCCTTACACCGTGCGATTCGAGTAGTGTTGGCTGAAGCAATTGCCAATCAAGGCAGCTCATTGCGCAACTATCGGGATGGTTACGGTCGCCGCGGCAGCCAACAAGAGCATTTTAATGTTTACGATCGCGAGGGCGAACCGTGCCCGCGTTGCCAGACGCCAGTTGAGCGAATTGTTGTGGCGCAAAGAAGTACCTATTTTTGCCCAACGTGCCAAATATGGATGCATGATCCCTCTCCAATAAGTACAATAGAGAAGCAGGAAGTGGGGAATAGGGGATAGAGCATAAGCGTTGTTTCTTCATTTCAATTGAATTGACGGCTAATACCATTGTTAGAGAGGTTCATCCGGTGCAAGAACCAATTTTGCTCGTCGAAGACGACCACATTCTGCAACTATCGCTCACCACGATGTTGCGGCGTGACGGATATGCGGTTGACACAGCGCGCAACGTAACCGAAGCGCGACTAGCGATTTTGGCCCGCCGCCCGCGGATTATTTTGCTCGATCTCGGTTTGCCTGACGGCAGTGGCTTCGATATTTTGAATTGGATGGCGATGGAGCCAGATCGACCGCTGATTATTGTCACTACCGCCAATGATTCGCCTAAGGCTGCCCTTGAGGCGTTATCGCTGGGAGCATTTGATTATCTCACGAAACCCATTAATCACGATACCTTGCGCCATACCTTACGGCGGGCCGTGAGTTATGACCAGCTCCGGTTGCAGGTGCGCGAATATGAACGGCTCAAAACCGAAGTAGACGAGGCGCGGATAGCGGTGCGCGCAGTGGCTCATCATATCAGTCAGGCGTTGACCGTTATGATGGGGGAGGCGCAACTCGTGCGCGAAGAGGTGAATGATATGTCGTTGCGCGCCAGTCTTGATCGGATTGTGCGGATGACGGAAGATGCGGCGCAGATGATTGCTACCTTGCGCGCTGTGCGTCTCTTTGCGCCGCGTGAGAGCAGCGTCGATCCGTCGTCTGAGACAGCGCATGATTAGGGCGCGGTTGCGGTTGTGGCGCTGTGCTAGCGGTTTGTGGTCTGAGATCCGAAGGAAGAAGCATGGATCAGCCCGATCTGAGCGCCTTGATCCCGCGTCTGCTATCGTTGAAGCTCTTGCCGCGCACCGGTTGGCTGCAACGAGGCGTGCGCGATGTCGAGAGCATTGCCGAGCATTCGTATGGCGTGGCGGTGCTTTGCCTGCTGATCGGCGATCAAATAGCGGGCATAGATCGGGGGAAGGTATTAGCCATCGCGCTGTTGCACGATCTGGCCGAATCGCTGCTCGGCGATCTGCCCGCTTCGGCGACCCGATTGTTGGGCAAAGAAGCGAAGCGCCGGGCCGAGCGGGATGGGCTAGAGAGCCTGATCGGGCATTTGCCCCGCGCTGCCGAATATATCGCCCTGTGGGATGAATACGCTGATGGCGCCTCGCGAGAGGCGCGGCTAGTTAAAGCGATTGATCGCCTTGAACTGATGGCGCAGGCGCTCGCCTACGAACGAGCCGGCGCGCGGGGCCTCGATTCGTTCTGGCCGGCCAACGATGATTGGGCAGCCGAGTTTCCGCCGGTTGAGGCGCTGGCTGCCCATCTGCGAGCCGAACGAGCGCGGTTGGGTTAATTCGCCGCCGCTCGAATGGCGGTGTCTAGGTCTGCCCACAAATCATCGACATCCTCGATCCCTACACTCAAGCGCAACAAGGTCGGCGGCAGGTGTTCTTGACCAGCAATGGCTGCCCTGCGCTCCATCGTTGACTCGACTGCGCCGAGGCTGGTGGCATGCCGGATGAGGCGGACGTTGCGGCAGACCGCATCGGCGACAGCAGCGTCGCCACGTACATCGAACGAGATAATCGTGCCGAAGCCTTTGAGCACGCGCTTGGCAACCTCGTGGGTGGGGTGCGAGGGCAGGCCGGGGTAGCGCACGCGGGTCACGAGCGGGTGCTGTTCTAGCCGTTGGGCCAATTCCAGCGCATTGCGCTGCGCTCGTTCGAGCCGGATAGCCAGCGTGCGCGCGCCGCGCACCGCCAAAAAAGCCTCTAGCGTCCCGGGAGTAGCGCCGGCTAAGGCGCGGGTGTGTTGCAGTTGCCGCCAGAGCGTCTCGTCGCGGGTAGTGACGATTCCCGCTAGCAGATCGGAGTGGCCGCCGATAAACTTGGTGGCCGACTGCACCGACACTGTGGCCCCAAAGGCGAGCGGTTGCTGATTGAGCGGGGTCGCGAACGTGTTATCAACCGCCACGATTGCGCCGGGTTTGCGTGGCGCAGCGCAGATCGCCGCCAGATCAGCGACGGTCAGCAGCGGGTTTGAAGGCGACTCCAGCCAGATCAAATCGGCTTCGGCGCAGGCCTGCTGCCAACCGGCGGTATCGGTCAGCGCAATGCGCCGCACCGACCAGCGCCCGCGGGCAGCGCCGGCCATCGCTAAACCGGCCACGCCTTGGTAACAATCGTCAGGGATGGCAACCAACGCACCGGCGGCAAGCTGGTCAAACACCGCGGCCACGGCTGCCATCCCGGAAGCGAAGGCGATGGCGTACCCGCCTTCAAGCCCACCCACGATCGCTTCGAGCGCTTCCCACGTTGGCGTCGAATCGGTGCGCGAATACGAACGTCCTTGCCCAAGGATGAAATTGGAGGCCGGGATCGGCGGCACATTGAGCGGAGCGCCGGGATCGGCGGAACGTCCGGCGGCGACGAGCCATGATTCGAGTTTGAGGTCGGAAGAATGGTTCTGCATATGCGAGCTGCCTTTCTGCCAACAAGTGCTGTGGCGTAGCGGCGATTATCACATCGGTGATCGGCTGTGTCAAACGTTGCGTACGGAGCGGTTGCCACAACTCTGGCAAAATCGGCTATTATTACAGTAAGACACCGCCATCACAATCTCCCCGTCCTCGCGTATGGTTGAGGAGTCCGGCGTGCAGATCGTCATTAATGGCAGCTTTTGGCCCCAGCCATTAGTAGGCATTGGCCAATACCTGCATAATTTGTTGCCATGGTTGCACCGCCTTGCCCCGCAGCATCGCTATGCCATGCTGCTGCCGGCTGGCGTGGCGCTGCCGCCGGTTCCGGTTGGGATCGAGGCTATCACGGTCAAGATTGGCGGCCCGCGCCAAATTGCGAAAGTGATCTTCGAGCAGATTGCCGTGCCGGCCATTGCTGGGCGGCTCGCGCGCAACGGCCAGTCAACCGTGATATTTGTGCCGTACTTTGCGCCGCCATTGCGATCGCGGTTGCCGGTGGTGACAACAATTGGCGATCTGATCCCGCTGCTGTTACCGGCCTATCGCGGCAATTGGCTCGTGCGCGCCTATATGGCGCTGGCCCGCCGCGCGGCTCTGCGCAGCACGCATGTCTTGACCTTCTCGAACTTTAGCCGCAGCGCCATTCTCAACTATCTTGGTCTGCCGCCGGAACGAGTTACCGTTGCGTATCTGGCTGCCGGCGAGCAGTACCATCCGGCGGCGGATCGGGCGGCGGCGCAGGCGTTAGTAGCTGCCCGGTACGGCGTCCAACCGCCCTTTATCTATTATGTCGGCGGGCTTGACGAACGCAAAAATCTGCAAACCCTGTTGCGGGCATTCGCGCTGGTACGGAATCGCCATAAGCAAGTAACGTTGGCCATCGCTGGGCGGGCGCTAGGGCGCGATCCGCGCCTCTTCCCCGACATTGACGCCCTGATCGCCGATCTTGACCTTGGCGCGGCGGTGTGCCGGATTGACGTACCGGTGGATGATGGGCCGTTGCTGTATCAGGCATGCACCATCTTTGCCTATCCATCACGTTATGAAGGGTTTGGGCTACCGCCGCTGGAAGCGATGGCGTGCGGCGCGCCGGTGATTGTCAGCGATGCGAGTTCGTTGCCGGAAGTGGTGGGGGGAGCGGCAATCCGGATCGCGCCCGATGACGTTGCTGGGTGGGCGACGGCGATCAACCGGTTATTGGACGACGAAGCGTTGCGCGCTGATCTCAGCGCGCGCGGGTTGGCGCAGGCGGCTAGCTTTTCGTATCAGCGCACCGCAGCAACAACGCTCGAAGTATTAGAACAGGCGGCGAGGGAACGCCAGCACATGCGGAAGGCAGTGTAATCTTGCCAAAGCTTACTCACAGCGCTGGTCGAAAGAGACGGCCCAGTGGGCCGTCTCTCATGTAAAAACGGTGTACTCTGTATGACTCTTTCGTCATTGCCAATCGATCAGATTATTTGCGGAAATTGTCTTGATATATTACCACGATTGCCGGCGCAATCGGTCGATCTGATCTTTGCCGATCCACCCTACAACTTACAATTGCGCAACGAGTTACGCCGGCCTAATCAGACGATTGTTGATGGGGTGGATGATGAATGGGATAAGTTTAGCGATTTCCAAGCATACGATACCTTTACGCGGGCATGGCTCACCGAATGCCGGCGGGTCTTAAAAGCGAGCGGCACAATCTGGGTGATCGGCTCGTACCACAACATCTTTCGGGTTGGGGCACTGATGATGGATCTCGGCTTTTGGATCTTGAATGACGTGATCTGGCACAAGACCAACCCGATGCCCAACTTTCGCGGCACCCGCTTTCAGAACGCCACTGAGACGCTCATCTGGGCCAAAACCTCAGCCGATCAGAAGACCTACACCTTCAACTATCATGCTATGAAGCATCTGAACGACGATAAACAGATGCAAAACGTCTGGCGCATTCCCATTTGCACCGGAGCGGAACGAATCAAGCTGAACGGCCAGAAAGCGCATGCAACCCAAAAACCGGAAGCGTTGCTCTACCGGGTGATCTTAGCTTCATCGCAGCCGGGTGACGTGGTGCTCGATCCATTTTTCGGTTCCGGCACAACCGGGGCGGTGGCGAAAAAGCTGGGCCGGCACTTTATCGGCATTGAACAAGACCCGGCGTATGTTGCGATTGCGCGCGAGCGGATCGATGCCATTCCCGCGCCAGCGAGCGCGGCGCTGCTGATGACACCCTCGCGTCGGGAGGCGCCGCGAGTGGCGTTTGGCGAGTTGGTAGCCGCCGGTTATGTGCAAGTTGGCGAGCAGCTCTATTCGCGGGATCGGGCAGTGGTAGCGGTCGTCAAAGCCGATGGCCATGTGGTATGGAACGGAGTCAGCGGGTCGATCCATGCCATTGCCGCCAGAGCGCAGGGTAAACCGGCGTATAACGGGTGGGAATATTGGTATATTGAAGACGATGCTGGCCGGCTGGCCAGCATCGACGAATTGCGGGAACGGTACCGGGCGGAACGGTTGGGGTAAAGACGCACGGCCGTAAACATGTAGAGACGCACGGCCGTGCGTCTCTACAATAATAACGATAATGAATTACACATCACCGCGCGGTGGCCGGTGCGATTGGCGTATTCGGTTCGATCCCGCGCAACGCCGCCCCGACCAAATCGCGGTTGAGCTGGGCAATCGTGTCGAGGCTGATCTCCTTGGGGCAAACGGCGGCGCATTCACCGATATTGGTGCAATTGCCGAAACCCTCGAAATCGGCTTGCGCCACCATATTCACCACGCGCTGGTAGCGTTCGGGTTGGCCCTGCGGCAAGAGGGCAAGATGCGTCACCTTCGCAGCGGTGAAGAGCATCGCCGAGCCGTTAGGGCAGGCGGCCACGCACGCGCCGCAGCCAATGCAAGCCGCTGCATCCATCGCCCGATCGGCAGCGGTCTTGGGTACCGGAATAGTATTGGCATCAGGGGCCGAGCCAGTGCTGACGCTGATATAACCGCCGGCTTGAATGATGCGGTCGAAGGCGCTGCGGTCAACCACCAAATCCTTGAGGATCGGGAACGCCGCCGCGCGCCACGGCTCAACCGTAATCGTATCGCCATCGTTGAAACTGCGCATGTGCAACTGGCAGGTGGTAATGGCATTCTTGGGGCCGTGGGCGATGCCATTAATCATCAGCGAGCACATCCCGCAGATACCCTCGCGGCAATCGTGATCAAACGCCACCGGCTCTTCACCCCGCGACATCAGCTCCTCGTTGAGCACATCGAGCATCTCGAGGAACGACATATCGGGGTTGACATTATCCATCACATACGTCTTGAACTCGCCGGGGGTCGAGCGGTTCTTCTGCCGCCAAATCTTGAGCGTGATCTTCATCTTCTTCATAGCTTATCTCCAACCGCCGGCTGGCAAGCCAACCGGCGGCAGTTAGGCTTACTTATAGCTGCGCTGGGTCGGCTTGACGTACTCAAAGACCAACGGCTCTTTGTGCAAGCGCGGCTTGGCCAAATCACCGGTGAACTCCCACGCCGCCACATACGAGAACTGCTCGTCGTTGCGCAGCGCCTCGCCATCGGGAGTCTGGTATTCCTCGCGGAAGTGGCCGCCGCACGACTCCTCGCGGTGGAGGGCATCGAGGCACATCAGCTCGGCCAACTCGAGGAAATCGGCCACGCGGCCAGCCTTCTCGAGCGCCTGATTGAGATCACCGGCCTCGCCGGGCACGTTGACATTCTCCCAGAACTCGGCGCGGATCTCAGGGATGCGGGCCAAGGCCTCGCGCAGACCGGCAGCGTTGCGGGCCATGCCGCACTTATCCCACATCAGCTTGCCCAATTCGCGGTGGAACGAATCGACGGTGCGCTTGCCGCGAATGCTGAGCAGACGATTGATACGCTGGTTAATCTCGGCTTCGGCTTCGGCAAACTCAGGCCGGTCAATGCTCAGGCCGCCGGGTTTGACTTGAGCGAGGAAGTTAGCGATGGTGTAGGGCAAGATGAAATAGCCATCGGCTAGCCCCTGCATCAAAGCCGATGCGCCGAGGCGGTTCGCGCCGTGATCCGAGAAATTGGCCTCGCCGATCACAAACAAGCCGGGAATGGTGCTCTGCAAGTTATAGTCAACCCACAACCCGCCCATCGTATAGTGAACGGCGGGATAGATGCGCATCGGCGTTTCATACGGATCTTCGCCGGTAATCTGCTTGTACATGTCAAACAGATTCCCGTAGCGTTCGGCAATCTTCTGGCGGCCAAGGCGCTTGATCGCGTCAGAGAAGTCGAGGTACACCCCAAGACCGCCGGGGCCGACGCCGCGGCCCTCGTCACAGACCTGCTTGGCTGCGCGCGAAGCGATGTCGCGCGGCACCAGATTGCCGAAGCTGGGGTAACGCTCTTCGAGATAATAATCGCGCTCAGATTCGGGAATATCTTGCGGGCGGCGCGGATCACCCTTCTTCTTGGGCACCCAAATCCGGCCATCATTGCGCAACGACTCAGACATCAGGGTCAGCTTGCTCTGATAATCGCCGCTGACCGGGATGCAGGTCGGGTGGATCTGGGTAAAGCAAGGGTTGCCGAAGAACGCGCCGCGGCGATGGGCGCGCCAGATCGCGGTAGCATTGCAGCCTTTGGCATTGGTGCTGAGGTAGAAGACGTTGCCGTAACCGCCGGTGGCTAGCACCACCGCATCGGCGACGTGGCGGGTAATTTTGCCCGTAACTAGATCACGGGTGATAATCCCGCGCGCGCGGCCATCAACCACGACGAGATCGAGCATCTCGGTGCGTGGGAACATCTTGACCGTGCCGGCGGCAATCTGGCGGCTAAGGGCCTGATAGGCGCCGAGCAACAATTGCTGCCCGGTCTGGCCGCGGGCGTAGAAGGTGCGGGCCACTTGCGCGCCGCCGAACGAACGGTTATCGAGCAGACCGCCGTACTCGCGGGCGAACGGCACGCCTTGGGCGACGCACTGGTCAATGATATTGACCGAGACCTGCGCAAGGCGATAGACATTGCTCTCGCGGGCGCGGAAGTCGCCACCCTTCACCGTATCGTAAAAGAGGCGATAGATGCTATCGCCATCATTACGATAGTTCTTAGCGGCGTTGATCCCGCCCTGCGCAGCGATGCTATGGGCGCGGCGCGGACTGTCTTGGTAGCAGAAGCAGAGCACGTTGTAGCCCGCTTCGCCGAGGGTCGCGGCGGCTGAGGCGCCGGCAAGGCCGGAACCGACGACGATAATGGTGTACTTACGGCGATTGGCTGGGTTGACCAGCTTCATCTCGAAGCGATGCTTATCCCAGCGCTGCTCGATTGGCCCACTTGGCGCTTTAGCGTCGAGTGCGCTCACGAACTCAACCTGTCGCGTTCCGGTGCGAACCGTCGTCTCATTCTTGATCTCGCTCATGCGGAATTCCTCGCTCTTCTAGCGTTGGGGCGGCTCGTTAGGCGACAAAGCCGAAATAGACCGCCAACGGGAAGGAGACGTTACCGATAAAGACGGCTGCCGCCACTAAGATGGCCAAGCCGCGCAACAGCCGATCGTAGGTGCGGTTATTCCAACCCAACGTTTGGAACATGCTCCAGACGCCGTGGTAGAGGTGCAAGCCAAGGAAGACCATCGTCAGCAGGTAGAAGCCGACGATGAAAGGATTCTGGAAACCGAAGACGACGTTTTGATACGTCTCGTAGACATCGCCGTGGGGATGGACGAATTGGCCCGGTTCGTAGCCGACGACGCCAAAGGTCAGATGGAGAATATGATAAATGATGAAGAAGAAGATCAACACGCCGCCAAACCGCATCGTATAGTCGGCATAGCCGGATTGGCGCTTGTGCTGGCCATAGCGGCGCACGGTGGAAATGCTGCTGGCGCGCAGACTGCGCTGGCTTTGCAAGGTCAAGCTGGTGGCTGCCCAGATGTGAAGAAAGACCGACGCGATCAAAATAAAGCGCGCGATCCAGAGCAGGTGTTCGTGGCCGAAGACGGGGTAGCCGAGTTCGCGCAGCCCGGCGGCATACGCATTGTAGACTTCAGGCCCTTGATACATCTTGAGATTGCCGTACATGTGAAACACGACGAAGCCGACCAAAACAAAGCCGGTCAGCGCCATAATCACCTTCTTGCCGACCGACGTGCGGGTGAGGGTGAGCACTCCTGTCATCGTTCCATCCTTCCCCAAACCAACATCTGCGCAATATAAAGAGATGACAATCAACTGCCGGCGCAGGCCGGCAGCAGTGAAATATCCGTGACTTACCCCACAAAGTATTGTACCGCTTCAGAATTATAACGGAATTACGATCAATTGTCTACCGATTGCAACTATGAGCTTGTTCTTTGTGAATAAAGACGCGAGGCATTAGGAAGCCATCCAGCTTGATCAGGGCTGGGGTGATCATGCGTGAAAAGAACCTATTGATCTTGAATCAATAGCAAAATGGTCTGTTACCGGCGGCGTATTATGGCGCAATGTCCGGTGGGTGGCTAGAGGTGTTGGGCATAGTCGGGGGTGATGAGCGGTGCGGCGAAACCAATAGCGGCGCACAACCGTGCGCCGCTGCCATACCATTGGTTTGGCGCGGTACGATCATAAATCCAGCCGCACCTTGGCGCCGAAGTTCTTCTTTTCCTTGCTGGGGAAATACGACAGGCACGCCGCATCAAGCAGATCAGGGCTCAGAGTCGGCGTTTCCATATTGTAGCGGGCGATTGCTATTAACTGATCGAGAATATCGCGCGGCTGGCACATACGGAATGGCCGTTGATCAGGCTTAAACCACTTCGCGATCAGATAATCGATGCTGCGATCATCGTATGGTACCTTGCGCACTTTACACATAATCTTCCAAATCTCGCGCCACTGCTCTTCGGTGGGGTCAATCACCTCAATCTTAAACTTAATCCGGCGCAAGAGCGCATCATCACCCAAATCCTTGGGGTCAAGGTTGGTACTGAACATAATCAACTGGTCAAACGGAATCTGGATCTTTTGCCCAGAGACCGTATTGAGAAAGTCATACCGCTTTTCAAGCGGCACGATCCAGCGGTTGAGCAGGTCAAACACCCGCACCTGCTGGCGGCCAAAGTCGTCGATCAGGAAGATGCCGCAGTTGGCTTTCATCTGGAACGGCGCTTCATAGACCTTTGAGGTCGGGTTGTAGACCAGATTAAGCTGTTCGAGCGTCAACTCACCGCCAACGATGACCACCGGGCGGCTAATCCGGATCCAGCGCCGGTCGTACTCGATCTCTTCGGGCAATGGGCGGCGGGGTGGTTCGTGAATGACCGAGTCATACATCTTGATCACCGCGCCATCGGCGTAGACGGCGTAGGGAATGAAGATGTCATCACCCATCAGATAGGTAATCCGCTCAGCGATGGTGGTTTTGCCGTTGCCGGGATAGCCAAAGAGCATCACCGACGAACCGGAGTTGACGGCGGGGCCGACCATATTCAAGATCGACTCGTCCATCACCAGTCCTTCAAAGGCATCGCGGATATTGCGGCGGGTGACTTTGACATTCTTCACCGTCTGCGCCTTGACCGACTCGATCCACTTGTCGAGCGGCACCGGGCAGACGCCGACATATTGCACTTTTTCCATCGCCGCTTGGGCGGCGGTTTGGCCGCGCGGTGTCAAAACATATTCGTAGTTAATATCGCCAAACCCGCGCTGGCCGACAATATCGATCTGTTCGACATTGCGCAGATCGATGATAATCTGCTCAATCACGCGATAAAACAACCCCATCGCCTCAGCCAGCTCCATGCCGGTCGCGCGGCCTTTGTTGTAGAGAATGCGCAAAAATTGCTCGGTAAGGAAGGTGCGGTTAAGGCCGGTCTCATCAATCGTGGCCGGCTGCGGCGGCAGAAACGCATTATTCAGTTGGGGCCGGGCTTCATCATCAGAGGGCGGCGGGTCGCCGAGCATGCGCAGCGCAGCCACATTCTCGCCGCGAGCGCGTGCTTCGCTAATCAAGCGTTCGAGGTCGGTCACATGCATCTGCAAGTGCAGCAGCGCGTCAATGTCATTTTTGGCTTGCGCTTCTTTCAAGCAGGCATAGACAGCGCGGGCGACCGTGTATTTGACGCCATCGATATAGAGGTGGTGGCAATACTCTTGATTGCGCACGTAACAATCACGGGGATGGCTCTTGCGGGCCAACATTTCCTCGTATGAGCGTTGATCAAGCAGATACCGCATAGCACTCCTTATCGATGAAAATAACTTATGGGAAACTGCCGTTGCGCGGGTGGAGACAAGCGCCGGCGCTGGCGCGAGCACGCAATTACTAATTGTTCATATTGTACCTGCCCGGCGAACCATCGTACTACCAGCGTTCAGTCTCTATAGCGGATTTTCTCGATCACAATGCAAAAAAAACGCTTGACGACCGGCGTGTTTCTTGCTACAATTAGAACACTTGTTCGACCTGTTCGAGAAAAAAGAGTTCATTAAACCGGTCATCACCGATCGGCGCCACGGGAAGAGCAGCGCGGCAGGGCAGGTCGCAATGTGACTATCGTGAAAGGAGGGCTGGCATGGCGACCACCAGTCGGGAATTGCAACCGGCGCGGCGCGTAGATGCGGCTGGTCGTATCATCAAAGGGATAGTGACGGTGTTGGCAGTAGCAGCCTTGGTTGTCGTTGTGGGAACTGTCGCCGAGTTTGGCCGTATCATGATCGACGATTGGCGGTATGGGCGTCCGCGCACCACGCATCTCACCGGCTACGCGGGCTTGCCGGCGGAGCGAGCTGGCCAGCCATCGCGCTTCATTGCGATGAATCTCGACCGGCAAGTGGTGATCGTTGCCTTGCCCGGCGGCGATCCGGCCCAAGCGCAGACGTGGCAAGGCCCCTATCTGTTTGGGTTACACGAAGATCTGACGCCTGTGGTATTATCATTGGAGGATATCGATGGTGACGGTCTGGCCGATCTGTTGGTCACCATCCACCACGAACAACTGGTCTATCTCAACCGTGATGGTACGTTTCGTTTGCCTACCCCGGAAGAGTGGCACCGGCTGGCGCAGGAGCGGAGCAAGTGAGCGCGTTCCCTCACCGTAAGCGGCCCCGGAAATTGGGTCAACCGCTCTTCCCAATCGAAGACCCAGCCCCTGAGCGCGCGCCGTCGCAGCCGCTGGCCGATCTGACCGCCGATCTCGATGCGGCGCTGGCTGATCGACCCCGGTACGAGCGCGCACCTGAGGTGCTGCCCGGTCTGCGGGTGCCAGACGATGTACGGTCTGTCTACGAGCGGGTTCAGCGGCCGGCGCGGGCGGCCAGCGCATCTCAACCGCGCCGCACCGTGCCAGAGCGCACATCGGCGCGTGGCGGGGCCGAGCGAGCGGTTGGGCCAAGCGTGCCCACTGGCGGTACACGGCCAGCATCCACACTGGGCGGACGTGCGTTCCCAGCGGATACGGCCAGCGTCCCTCGCGCGCCGATGAGAGGCGGGGTTGGTGGGTACAGGGCAGCGCAGCCTCTTGAGGCACGTGCGCCATTAACGCCAGCCCAACCCGCACTATCCCCTACCCGCATCACAGCGGGGGTGGCTGAAGCCGAACGGTCTGCACGATACGCTCGATCTGCTCCTGTCACGGTCGCTAAACCGTTGCCGGCCGAGGTGTTTGCGTATGAGGCGGAATTGCCGTTACCGGCGCGGCGAATCGAGCCGCCGCCGGTTGCTGGTTGGTTCAACCAACCGCTGGTCATGGCCGTGATCGGGGTGATCAGCGTGGTAGTGATCGCCCTTGCGTGGATAGCATCGCCCGCATCGCCGATCTTGAGTTTTCAATACGCTAACGCTGGCGCCGGCAGCCGTGATACAACCGCTAATGTCTCCTTGGCACTGGCTGCCGTTCCGTCGCCGGGTGATCACCGGTTGCGCGTTGCTCCTAGCCTCTCGCCGGCGCAGATCGACCAAATCCTGCGCAGCTACGGCTCGCCGGCGGCTGGTACTGGCGAAATCTGGTACCGGCTCGGCGTTGAATATAACATCGATCCGGCCTACGCCGTCGCGTTCTTCATCCACGAGAGCAGTGCCGGCACCAACCCCAATTGGGCTGGGCGCAAGCCTGATGGCAGCACGACGCACAACGTTGGCAACATCATCTGCGCCGGCTATCCAACCTGCTATGGCCGGTTCCGCGACTATCCTAATTGGGAGACCGGCATTGCCGATTGGTATCGCCTGATCGACGTGGAATACATCCGCGGGCGCGGATTGCAGACGGTGGCCGAGGTGATCCCGATCTATGCGCCGGCGTTTGAGAATGATGTGCAAGGCTATATTAACGTGGTGACGAGCCTTGTTGACCGGTGGCGCGCCGGGCAGGTGCCGTGAGGTCACGGGGCAGCGGTGGGACAGTGCGCTGGCAGTGCTGTTAACGGCGTGATGCGGCAGTTGTACTGCTGCACTCCATAATCGTCATAGATGGGCAAGGCCATATCAATGCCTCGCAAGCTTTGTTGACCGGTGGCGCGCCGGGCAGGTGCCGTGAGGTCACGGGGCAGTGATGGTACTGTAACGGTTTGATGCGGCAGTTGGACTGCCGCACTCCATAATCCAACAACCTTTCACCCAGAAGCTCTATGCGGCAATCCTCAACCATTTTCATCATCGGTATCATTGCACTGGCCGCCTTTGTCTTACTCGGCATGGCCAACAGCGACCGGCGCGTGCTGAGCGGCTGGCGCGGCCCGGCGGGCGCTGGCGAGGCGTGGGTTGCCAATGCGGCAGCAGCGCCAGCCAATGCGTTAGTTGGTGTGGCCCAGCCGCAAGGGCGTGGCCTCGATGCGGCGCTCGTGCCAAGCGGCAACCCGTTGCGGGCGGCTAATACGGTGATCACGCAAGGGTATGGGGTGGGGACGCACGCGCCGGCGAGCGTGTGGGGGGCGATTGACCTCGCCCTTGATGGTGATGGCGACGGTAAAGCTGATCCCGAAGGGACGTGGAACCAGCCGGTGTATGCGACTCATGCCGGGCGCGTGACGCTGACGCGCGATAGCTGGCCAGCCGGCAATCATATTTGGGTGACGAATGAACAGTATCGCACCGGCTACTCTCACCTTGCCGGCTTTGCGGTCAGCGATGGGCAGTGGGTCAATCCCGGCGATCTGATTGGGTATATCGGCTCGACCGGCATGTCGAGCGGGCCGCATCTCGATTATCAGGTGTGGGTCTGGCGTGATGGCCAGTGGGTGAATCAGAACCCGCTCGATTACGTACAACGAATAAACGAATGAGGGAACGAATAGTTAGCGGGGAGCCAACGAGGAAGCGAATGCAATTCGCTCCTTGTTGGCTCTACGATTCGGTGAATGAGCGCGTGATTGGCGTTACGGATCAGGGTCTGTGGACGGGTGCGATCGCTCCGCTGCGATTCGGCGAATGAGCGCGTGATGGGTTACGGATCGTCGCCTGCGGACGGATTCGATAGCCCCACTGCGTTTCGGCGTATGAGGGCGTGATGGATGGGTATGGATCAGACAGCGCCTGCGGACGGGTGCGATCGCTCTCGCTGTGATTCGGCTGATGAGCGTGGGATGGGTGGTGCGGACAGCGCCTGCGGACGGGTGCGATCGTTCTCGCTGCGATTCGGCTGATGAGCGTGGGATGGGTGGTGCGGACAGCGCCTGCGGACGGGTGCGATCGCTCGACTGTGATTCAGCGAATGAGGGCGTGATTGCCGGTATAGCAATACGCCCTGCTGCCTTACCATTATCAGTTGACTGAGCCGATCACCCGCGCTACGCCGAGTGTGAAACCTTCTCCTGTTCCGGTGCTAACTCAATCACTTTGCCGGTTGCTGTTGGTTGTTCGCGAGCCTGCGTCTCTGATAGGTTGGTAAGGCCAAGCGCCGCTGCGCGCCATGCTTTGGCAGCATACAGGCCTTGCGGGTCAACCTTCAGGCTAGCGCGGAATTGCTCGTAGGCCATTTCGGTTTCGCCGCACTGCCAGAGCAGCACACCAAGCTGGTAGTGCAACGAGCCGCGCGTGGCAGGCGGGCATGCCGGGGCCCACCGTATTGCTTGGGCAAGGTAGGAGACCGCTTCGGTGCGTCTCCCAGTCTTGAGCAAGTGATCGGCGAGCGCGCAGTAGATGACAGCGCGATCGGATAGGCGGCGGGCATAGGGGATCGCAGCACGCAAATAGTGCTCGATCTGCTGATCGCTAGTAGCGCAATCACTCATCACCATAGTGGCCTCAAACATGTTTGATTGCAAATAGCGGGCATACTGGGCACAGCGGATGGCTGCGTCCGGTTCTTCGGCTAAAACGTGCGCAGCAGCCAGCGCAGCGTAGAGCTTAGGGTTATCCGCATCAAGCCGGCAAGCCTGCTGGAGATACTTAACAGCTAGTGCGGGGCGATTGCGTTGTAACGCGCTGATGCCCAACAGCCAATACGCATCGGCGGCATAGGGGTTCATACGGCGCGCGGTACAGGCCCGTGCAGTGGCATCGTGATAGCGTCCGTGCTGAAAGTGTTGCCGGGCGCGCCACAGCAGCAGATAGCGAGCCAGAAACCAAAGGCCGCTCAATGCGCCAAACGTTAACGCTACCGGTGACCAGCCGATAGCTTTAATCCACACCATACAGGGCAGCAAGACAACAAGTTCCGGCGTCCGCAAGAGGACACGTCCGAGCTGGTGCGTGGCGAGACGATAGGGAGGGATAGGGGGAGAGCCGGGTGGTTGGGTGGCCATACAAGCTCCTTTACGAGATGCTGATGGTCACAGGCAGCGCACCGCTGTTGTCGTCAGCATACCTGACCGCAGGGTTGCCGCCTAGTTCTAAAATTACGATAGATCGTCGTGCGATGCTGCTACGAACAGGATAGCAGGGGGTTGTGACATGTACGGTCACATGGATGGGGGAATTTGGGTTGTTGGCCCTCACCCCCCGGCCCCCTCTCCCACCTGACGGTAGGAGAGGGGGAGCTGCGTAGTAGGCGGGTGAGGCATCGTGGAACGAGAGACAGCAGCGCCCCTCTCCCGCGCCAGCGGGAGAGGGGGGGGGGGTGAGGGTAATCACTACCAAGCTACAGCGGCGGCAAAGCGCTTGCCAACGCAACGGCATGGTACAATCAATGGCAAGTAAGGAGCAGCTATGGCTACAGTCACCCTTCACCTGCCAGATGAGATCTACCGCCGTTTGCACGCCGAGGCACTGCGCCGGGGGCAGCCGGTTGAGACGGTCGCCACCGAGTTGTTAAGTGCGCAGTTGCCGGCGGCGCCGCTCAGCGAGCGCGAACAGGTGACCGCTCTTCTTCGCGCCGCCGGGTTGCTCGTTGAACCTAGCGCTGAAATGCGTCAATTAGCGGCAGAGTCAACACTCACACTAGAAGAGGCGCGCGCAATTCTTGATCGCGCCGGTGGGAAACCCCTCAGTGAAGTCATCTTGGAAATGCGCGGGCCAAAGGAATGAGCGTTCTCTTCTGTGACTCAAGCGCTTTGGTGAAGCGTTATTTGCATGAGACCGGCAGTGCATGGATCGCGAGCTTGCTGGATCCTTCCAGCGGGCATACGGTGATCATCGCCGAAATCACCCGCGTGGAAGTAGCTGCTGCCTTTGCAGCTCGCCAACGGGCGAAGAATGGTATTTCCCTCGCGGAACGCGATCGATTATTCAAGTTGTTAGTACGGCATAGTACCGACGAGTATCGCGTAGCGCCAGTTAGTGTGGCTGTAGTTGATCAAGCAATGCTGCTAACCCAGCGTCACCGGCTGCGCGGCTACGATGCGGTGCAACTCGCGGCGGCGCTGCTCGCTAATCAACCGCTGATTGCCGCTGGTCTGCCGGCGCTGACGTTCATTGCTGCCGATGAAGACCTGATTGCCGCTGCGCGCACTGAAGGCCTGCCGGCTGAGAATCCGAACGCTTATTCCTGATCGCTGATCTGCTTTGTCCCCTTTCCCCCTGACGGCGAGAGAGTAGGTTTTTACCGCCGAGGGCGCGGCGGAAGAATAGCCACAAAGAGACGCAAAAGGCACGAAAAAGAAACTAGTGTTACGACGTGCGCGGTGGAGACGACGCCTTCCCAACCCTTTGCGCCCTCTGCGGAGCCGGACAGCCGTCCGGCTCTACGGCGCCTTTGCGTTGATGCCCTCACCCCCCGGCCCCCTCTCCCACCTGACGGTAGGAGAGGGGGAGCCGCGTGGTTGGCGGGAACGGCTTTGTGGAGCGAGAGACAGCAGCGCCCCTCGCCCGCGCCAGCGAGAGAGGGGGTGGGGGTGAGGGTCTGTTTACCGCCGAGGGCGCGGCGGGAATAGCCACAAAGAGACGCAAAAGGCACGAAAAATAAAGGGGAGCGGGCTAAGTTTTTTACCGCAGAGAACGCCGAGGACGCGGAGGATGATCGCCATCCCAAACCCCTTTGCGTCCTCGCCGGAGCCGGGCAGCCGTCCGGCTCTATGGCGCCTTTGCGTTGATGCCCTCACCCCCCCGGCCCCCTCTC
>JAUQOZ010000369.1 GCA_030550625.1 Chloroflexota bacterium
TAAAAAACAGAACATACCATCTTGGGCGTCGCTTCTTGGCGCTTCCCCTCCATGCCCTCGTCGGCCACTACAGCGCTTCGCCACCGTAAAGGCGCCAAGCGAGCAAAGGCGCAGAGGGGTCAAACGCAAAGGCGCAGAGAACGCAGTGGGCGCAAAGGGGTTTTGGAGAACAACTGCAAAGAGACACCAGCGTTGACCATACTATTTTCTTGCGCCTTTTGTGTCTCTGCGTGGCGATTTCTTGCCTCCACCCCCAGCCCTTCCCCCGCTGGGGGAGGGGAGTCACACACCTCCCTCCAGCGGGGGAGGTTGGGAGGGCCATACCCGCTGCCCCTTACACCGTGTTACGGCTCTTCCTCACGCCAGCAGGTCAAGGATACGATTGACGATCGCAGTGTCAACCTCATCGAGACCGTAGGTGAGACGTTGGCGGCGGCGTTCGCCTTGCCAGATTTGGCGCACAGCCTTGCGGATGCGCCAACCCTTGCGTTCAAGGTCATCCAACGCGCGCTCAACATCGGCCCGCTCGCTCTCATCACCGCGCGCGACGGCGGCAATCGCCTGCAACAATGGCTCGAACTGCTGCACCGCGTGGGTGGTATCTTCTTCACTCTCAGCGATGCTAATCAGGCCAATCGCCGCCAAGCGGTCGATGACCTGCTGCTGTTCAGCCGGCGGCAAGCCGTTGATCGCAAACTGCAACGCCGCGCCATCACCTTGCTCGATCGCCTGACGGACTGCTGGCGGCAAACTGGCGAGAAACTCCGGTGTCAGATCGGCAGCGATATCTTCGGCAGCGGCGCGATGGCGCTCGGCGAAATCGGCGAGGCCGAGATCGGCGAAAATCTCGGCGGCGCGAGCCAAATAGGGTCGGGCCAGATCGGGCCGGCCCATGCGGCGCAATGCCCAACCGTAGTTGCCGGTCTGCGCCGCAGCGCTGTAGTATTCACCAGCCGCCCAATAGAGCTTAACCGCCTGATTGAGCAGATCGGTCGCCTGCGGTAGATCGGTGGCAATGAGCGCCTTGCCGCGCGCAATCAAAGCATCGGCTTCCGCCTTCAACTGAGCAGGATGTGTCATCGTGTCCCTCGCATCGTCGTCATGCGCTGGCGGCGCGGCGGGCGCTGCGCGCTGAGCGAGGCCAGTTTCGCGCCGAGTTGCTCTAAACTCACTAAGTTATGCACGGGTAAAAAATCATCAACAAATGGCAGCGCTGCTTGCATCCCGACGGTAAGCGGCTCATAGCCGGGCGTACCGAGCAGCGGGTTCAGCCAAATAAGCCGATGGCACGACCGTTGCAGCCGATCCATTTCGCGAGCCAGCAATTCAGGATCGCCACGATCCCAGCCATCGCTAATCAAGAGCACCACCGGGCTGCGACCGAGCACGCGCCGGCCCCAGCGGAAATTGAACTCCTTGATCGCCTCGCCGATGCGGGTGCCGCCGCTCCAATCCACCACGTGCTTGCTGACCGCATCAATCGCATCGTCAATGTCTTTGTGGCGCAACTGGCGGGTGATGCGGGTCAGACGGGTGCCGAACACAAAGGTCTCAACATCGCCCAAGCCAGCCGAAATCGCATGGGCAAACTGGAGCAAAATGCGTGAATAGCGCTCCATGCTGCCGGAAATATCGCAAATCAGCACCAGCGGGCGCGGCTCGGTGCGAATATCGCGCCACGCCAATTCAACTGGCTCGCCGCCAAACCGCCAGCTTTGGCGCAGGGTACGGCGCATATCGAGCAGGCGACCGGCGCGGGCCGGACGGCGGCGGCGGGTGCGGCGCGGCGGGATGCGCCACTCCATGCGCCGGATCAGCTCTTTGCAAGCTTGAACCTCTTCCCACGTACACTGGGCGAAATCTTTAGTGCGCAGCGCTTCATCACGGCTAAAGGTGAGCTGGATATCGATCTCTTCCCGCTCCTGCTCTTCAGACGTCTCGGCATCGTCAGCGACCGGCTGGCGGCGCGGCAAGCGCAACTGGCGGCGCGGAATCTTGACCTGCGGCAGCAGCATCTGCATCATCTCGCGTTCGAGATCGACACCCAGCGCCTTCTTCCAAAAGAATTCAAAGGCTAGCTCGAACAACGGCAGGTCTTCGCGACGCAAGACCAGCATACACCGCATGGTGGCCCGCAAATCCTCGCGGCGGAGCAAGCCGACGTGCTCGATCGCTTCGATCAGCTCGACGATCTGGCCGGGACTGACCGGAATGCCCATTTCGCGCAGCAGATAGCCGAAACTGACAATGTGGGAGAGGATGTTGCCGCTGGAGGGAGGGTTCATAGCATAGGACACGGATTCACACGGATGTTCACGGATCGGGCGCAACCCTATTGTCATTGTAGCACAGGGATGGTTGGGTGCGTTGTAATAGGACACGGATTCGCACGGCTTGGTTCATTGCACCCGGCTCAGCGTCGCTCGGCGCGCAGATTGACCACAATCCCGGCGAGGATGAGGACAGAACCGAGCGCTAGCGGCCACGTCACCGTTTCGCCGTAGAAGAGCGCGCCGATCAGCGCGATGAGCGGCAGACGAAGAAAATCGAGCGGCACGACGACGGTAGCATCGGCCAACCGCAACGCGCGCGCCATGCAATAGTGCGCGGTCAACGCCGAGACCCCCACTGCAATCACCCATGGCCACCGCTCCGGCGAGGGCAGCGTCCAATCCGGCAACGATGGGATGAGACCGAGCGGAAGTTGGATCAGGGTCATATAGAACAAGATCGCCAGCGGCGCCTCAGTGCTGACGAGCTTTTTAGTCAGGGTATGAGCAGTCGCATAGCCAAACGCCGCGAGCAACACGGCCAATGCCGCCGGATGCACCAACCCCATGCCGGGACGCAAGATGACTAGCGTCCCGGCCACACCCAACGCCACCGCCGCCAACCGGGCGCGGGTTAACCGTTCGCGCAGCAGCAACGCCGCGAGCAGCGCCGTCCACAACGGCACGGTAAACTCAATCGCAAAGACCTCGGCCAGCGGGATGAAGGCCAAGCCGTAGAACCAGCCGTACTGGCCGCCGAAGTGGGCCACGTTACGGGCCAGATGCAACGGCAGGCGGCGAGTGCGCAACTGGGTCGCACCGCCGTAGCGCAGCGCGACGAGACCGACCAGCGGCAGACCGATCAAGCTACGGAAGAAGAGAATCTGAAACGTAGACAGCTCGGCGGCCAGTTCGCGCCCGCCGACGGCCATGGCGCTGAACGAGAGCAACGCGCCGGCCATCCAGAGCGCAGCGCGCAGGGCGGGGTGCAGGTGTTGGACGGAGATGGCTGTCATGACAAGTATTGTAACAGGTTTCCAAACGATTGTAGCGCCGGACGGCTGTCCGGCCCCCCATGGCGCAAAGGCGCAACGTAGCGCCGGACGGCTGTCCGGCTCCCACCACGACACAGATGTAGATACCATGCGCGGTTGGCACTCACCGCCGGCAAGTTGTATAATCCGAATCATGTTGCCAACCCATCACCCAACGCACCATCATGACTGAATGGCACATTCAACTCTTCGGCGGTTTTGACGTTCGCCGCGACAGCGTCTCGCTGAGCGGGGCGTTTCAAACCGACAGCGCGCGCCTGCTCTTTGCGTGGCTGTGCCTTCACCAACGGCAAGCAGTGAGGCGCGAGACGCTGGCCAATTTGCTCTGGCCGGATCGGCCCCAGAATGCAGCGCAAAATACCCTGCGCGTCACGCTCAGCCGTATCCGGCAGGCGTTAGGCAATGATCAACACGTACTGCGCACCGAAACCGCTACCGTCACCCTCGACCTGCCCGGCTCGTGGCAGGTCGATGCGTTAGATTTTGCGCAAGCAGTCACCGCAGTGCGCAACCACTCCCACCGCTCCGCCGCTGGCTGTCCTAGCTGCCAAGCGCATTTGCACTTGGCCGCTGCGCTGTACCGAGGGGCATTTCTGGCCGGCATCACCCCAGAAAGCGAACCGTTTCTCGAATGGTCAAACCATCAGGGTGAAACCATGCACCGGGCCGCGATCGAGGCTTTTGGTCAGCTTGCCGAGCGGGCGCTGCGCGCAGGAAATTGGCCGGCAGCGCAAAGCTATGCCAGCAAACAGTTGCACCTCGAACCATGGCACGAAGCGGCTCACCGCCAATTGATGCTGGCGCTGGCCCTGCAGGGGCAACGCGCAGCAGCATTAGCGCAATACCAAACCTGCTGCGATGTCTTGCAGGGCGAATTCGGGATCGAGCCGGAAGCCGAGACGCAACATCTGGCATCAACGATTCGCGCCGGCCATGTGACCAACGCCATCGCGCCGGCCCTACCTTCGCAACGCCAAGCCGCTGCGATTGACCAATTGCCGTTGATCGGACGGGCAAGCGAAGTGGAGACACTGGCCGGCTGGCTCAATCAGCCCGGCATCCAATTGATCAGCGTGGTCGGGGCCGGCGGGATCGGCAAAACCCGGCTGGCAATACGCGCCGCGCACCTGATGCAGCATGCGTTCAGGGATGGCGTGCGGTATATCTTCTTGCACCCTGAAGATGGCGCTGCGCTGGCTGACGACGATGCAGCCGGATATGTAGCCCGCGCCATTGCCGCTGCATGCCATATCGAACTAAATGATCGCCAGCCCCTGCCGGCGCAAGTCATTGCCGCCTTGCAAACACGCGCTTATCTGTTGGTCTTCGATAGTTTCGAGCACGTTGCCGCTGCGAACCTGTTTGTCAACGAACTGCTGGCAGCCGCGCCCGATTGTGTCGCTTTGGTCACAACCCGCCAGCCCCTCCAGTTGCGCCGCGAGCATATTCTCAAGGTCAGACCGCTCTCGACCGCTATCACTGCTGGAGGGCTTAGTCCCAGCGCGCAGATGTTTATCGAACTTGCTGAGCGGAGTGGTATGACGCTCAGCGGCAGTATGGCGTTGGACGATATTGAACACATTTGCGCCGATCTTGATGGCTTGCCGTTGGGCATTGAATTAGCGGCGGCTGCGCTGCACAGTATGAGTTTACCGGCTTTGCGCCAGACGGTCGAGCAGAGCATCAAAACGTTGCGCAGTCCGCTGGCCGATACACCGGCCCGCCATCGCAGCTTGGCTGCCATCTTTGTCTCGACGTGGCAGACGTTGGCGGAACGCAGCCGGCAAGCGCTGGCAATGCTGAGCATTGTGCGAGCGCCATGCCCGATCGAGGCGGCACAGGCCATAACCGGCGATGCGCCAGCGCTCGATGAGTTATTTGATCTGGCGTTAGCCCGCCGGCTTGACGATAGTACCGTGTGGCTCCACGAGCATATCCGCCAGCTCGCTGGCGAGAAGCTGGCCGACGATTTTGGTCATGAGCTGGCTAACGAAGCTGCTCGCCGCCATGCCCACTGGTTTTTGGGCTGGCTGGCCGGCTCATACCACGCTATGCAAGGAGCGGAGAGCTTTGCCGTCCGCGAGCGGTTGATCGCGAGCCTGAACGATATCGAAGCCGCATGGCGCTGGGCATTGACGCATAGCGCGTGGGACTTGGCCAGCGCTGCGGCGCCCGCCTACGAAGATCTCTTTTACCTGAGCGGGCGATTGGTCGATGGGCTCGAGCGGATCCAGCAGAGTCTGGCTTACGTGAGCCACCCCAACCAACCGGCCAGCCAACGGCTACGAGTGCATTTGCTGCTCGCCCAAGGGCTGTTACAGCGTTATCGCAGCGGCGGGCCAGCGATTGAGGCAATGCTCCACGAAGCGGTCGGGCTAGCCGAACAGGTGGCCGATCCGCGGTTGCTTGCCCAAGCGCTCTTGCGGCTAGGCATCATCGAGAACGCAGGCAGTTACAACGAAACCGGTCGGGCAACGCTGGATCGGTTGCGCACGGTGCTTGACCAGTTCGTTCCGCCTGACGCGAGCGACGTCCTCGCGATCGAAAGCACCTACTGGCGTCTGCTGAGTTGGCGTGAACTCCACGCGGGCCACAACGAGCTGGCGAAGGAATATGCTCAGAAAGCCCTCGATTTCGCTAGCCAAGCCGATCATGACGTGATGTTGGCTCGCTGCAACGAACATCTCAGCAATGTGGTCAACGCGCAAGGGGATTTCGCCGCATCAGAATATTATCTGCAACAAGCGCTCGCGATCTACCAACGTCTCCGCTTAACCTATCACCAAACCAACGTGCTCGACCTGCTGGCGCAAAATGCCGATGCGTGCGGCGATTACGGGCAGGCGCAACGCTACTACTGGCAAGAATTGGCGCTGGCCCGTGAGTGCGGCAACCGGGATGCCGAGTTGGTGGCCCATATTAATCTTGGTATCTCGTATGACCAAATGGGGCACTACGAACGCGCGTTAGCGCACACCCAAATCGCGCTCGCACTCTGCGACAAAGTGGGCAATCCTAAACATCACACGGTGATACTGGCCAATTTGAGCCTGCATGCTCACCACAACCAACGCCACGAATTGGCCCTCGACTACGCCCGCGCCGCGACCCAGCAGGCCGCTCATCTGATCGATCTCCAAGCCTACGGTTACGACTTCCAAGGCCATGCCTTGCTGGCGCTGGGCCGGATTGATGAAGCCGAGCAGGCATATACCCAAGCGAAAGCGCTTCGCCAACGCCTCAACTACCAGCCGCTGATCCTTGAGTCGCAGGCTGGCCTCGTTCGCGTTGCACTTGCCCGCAACGATGCACCGGAAGCGCTGCGTCGCGCCGCGCCAATCGTCGAGCACCTGCTCGCGGGAGGCAATCTCTATGGTGCGGAAGAGACGCTGCGGATCTATTGGACGGCCTATCAGGCGCTGGAAGCCAATCGCGACCCGCAGGCGCAGGCTATTCTTGAGCTAGGCCGCGCCTTGGTGCAAGAGCGGGCCAGCCGGTTGAGCGATCCTGCCAGCCGTGCAATCTATCTGAACGCTGACGTGAACCGGCTGATTATGGCGGCTGGTCAGCCAAGTTCGTTCCGCCATCCAACCGCCGCCTAAGCAGCCTGCGCACCCTTGACAGGCAAGCAATTCATGGCACAATATTCTTAGCCAGCTTATTATTTGCCAGCCAATGATTATGGATGATGACCTGAGCGTCTTGCTTGCTAACCTCTGCAAAGCCTATCGCAATCAGCTCGACATTGCCCTCAGCCAGCACGGGTTGTACGTCGGGCAAGAGATGATCTTGCGCGCGTTGTGGGAAGAGGATGGGCAAAGCCAAACCCGGCTCGCCGCTCGTCTGCGCATCGAGCCGCCCACGGTCAGCAAGATGGTGCGCCGGCTAGCCCGCATCGGTCTCGTGACCCAACGCGCCGCCGCTGGCGATGCCCGCGCCCGCCACGTCTGGCTGACCGAACGCGGGCGCGCGATCAGGCCGGCGATCGAAGCGGCCTGCAAAGCGGTCGCCCGGCAGGCGTTTGCAGGGTTAACAGCGGCAGAAACCGCAGCGCTGGTTGCCGCAATGCAACGGGTGTATCGCAATTTGGCCGATCAGGCGTGAAGACGTTTACCGCTGAGGACGCGGAGAGTAGGCATGATTCTCCGCTCTCTGTGATTAGAGGGTCTATCTCGCCTCGCCAGCTCTCTGCCTCACCCATAGGGAGTTGCGGACAACACATGTGGTCGAATACGATCATTGATCGCTGTGCGATGCCTCAACGCTCGGCTCTCCACTCCCCGCTCATGCGCCAGTGGGAGCGGGACTTGGGGTAAGTGGCAGCAGCCCGCGCAGCGGGATTCGTAAGCCTAGCCCGGCCCTGAAGGGCCGGATGCCGGATCAGATGGTCTGTCCGTCCCTGAACTAATGGGGGCGACGCTGGGGGTGAGGGTGAAACGACTCATCGCTCAGCCATCAACTGCATTCTGCGCTCAGGCGTTCCGTTTGCCCATGAACCATAGGGAGCAGGGATCTTAGGTTTTGGATGGTGATTGCCAACCGAGGATATGATGATGAACTGGCTTAACCAACCGCTTGATTTGCGCCGCCTGCCGCTCGCCACGCTCATCGGCGCTCTTATCGGCGTGATCGCTAACTTGATCGTCTATTTCGCCGCACGCACCGCCGGGTTTGAATTTCTTGCCCCGGCGCCACCTACCAACGAGCCAATGCCCTTGCCGGCGGTGGCGGTGATTGTTTCAACCGTTATTCCGGCGATTGGCGCAGCCATTGTCATAGCGTTGCTCAACCGCTTCACCGCCCGCCCGCTGCGTGTCTTTCTGATCATCGCAGCCGCGGTGCTGGTCATTTCATTCGCGGGCCCCTTCACCCTACCGATCAGCTTGATTGAACAGATGATCCTCAACGTGATGCACATTATCGCGGCGGCAGCGATCGTCTGGGCGCTGGTGCGGTTTACGGTAGCAAAGTGAGGTTCTTCCTTGAAAATCCGTACTTGACATGAGGATTTTCAAGGAATACAATCGAACTATGCTTATCCCGCGACCAGCGATTATTGACCAAATTAAACGGCTGTTTACGATTCATCCAGTTGTGGCGCTGTTGGGGCCACGGCAATGCGGCAAGACGACCGTGGCTCGTATGCTCAACAACACACAGGGAGCAACCTATTTCGACCTCGAGCATCCGGTCGATGCGCGGCGCTTAACTGCGCCGCTTACCGTGCTTGAGACGCTTTCCGGTCTCGTCATTATCGATGAAATTCAACGCCAACCGGCCTTGTTCGAGTTGCTGCGCGTCCTCGTCGATCGCCCGCACAATCCTGCGCAATTTCTCTTGCTTGGCTCAGCCTCGCCTCATCTTGTGCGCGGCGCTTCTGAGACATTGGCCGGACGGATTGGGTTTGTTGATATGGCTGGCTTCAATCTTGCTGAAGCCGGCGTCGATAACCTGTACCAGCTCTGGCTGCGCGGCGGTTTTCCACGCTCTTTTCTCGCCGTTGATGACGAACGTAGCATGCGCTGGCGCGAGGCGTTTATCCGCACGTTCCTCGAACGTGATATTCCCCAATTGGGCATTACTGTTCCAGCCGAGATCCTCCGCCGGTTTTGGACGATGGTTGCTCATTTCCACGGTCAGCAGTGGAATGCCGCCGAATTTGCTCGCTCATTAGGTTCGAGCGAAGCGACTGCTCGGCGCTACCTCGACATTTTGGCCGGTGCGTATATGGTGCGTATCCTGCCGCCTTGGTTTGAAAATATAAGCAAACGGCAAGTCAAATCACCTAAGATCTATATTCGTGATAGCGGCATGTTGCATGGTCTGCTGGATCTGACAACATTGGCTGATGTTCAGGGCCATCCTAAACTTGGCGCTTCGTGGGAAGGATTCGCTATCGAACAAATTATTACTCTGCTCCAAGCGCAGGAAGCCTACTTTTGGGCAACGCATTCCGGAGCTGAACTTGATTTGCTCGTTCATATCCGCGGCAAACGCTACGGTTTCGAGATCAAGTTTGCCGATGCTCCCGGTGTGACCCGCTCGATGCGGATTGCCCTGAACGATCTTGCACTTGATCATCTCTGGGTGATCTATCCCGGTCGCCAAGCATATCCTCTTGACACTCGGATCACAGTGTTGCCGTTGGCCGATGTTCCGCAATTAGCCACGACGCTCCGATGATGTGATTCCTCACAAATCCAACCGCAGTTGGCGCGCCGATCCGCGCTCGGTGCGGCGTGGTTTTGGCGGCGGCGCCCGGCGCGAGCCGTGTTTCTGATGCACAGCAGCCACCTCTGCCGCCGTCTCTGGGCGAGCGCGCACGGCGGCGATAGCGGCCCGCGCCCGCCGGTAGGCGGCGTCGTGATCGACAATCGGCAGCGGGTAGTCGCGCCCAATCCGGCAGCCGGCCCGCTCTTGGCTGGTACGGTCGAGCAGCCACGGGGTATGGATGTAGGCCGTGGGAACGTGGGCGAGTTCCGGCACCCAACGCCGGATGAAGATGCCTTCGGGATCGTGGTCAATCCCTTGTTTGATTGGGTTGTAGATGCGGATGGTGCGATTGCCCGACGTGCCGGCTTGCATCTGGAGCTGGCAGTAGTGAATCCCCGGCTCGTAGTCGATCCAGCGCCGGGCCAAGATCAAGCCCGGCTCGCGCCAGTGTTGCCAGAGGTCGTAGGCGACAAAGCTGACTAGCATTGCACGCATGCGAAAGTTAAGCCAGCCGGTGGCGGTGAGCGCGCGCATACAGGCATCAACGAACGGGTAGCCGGTGCGGCCAGCGGCCCATGCTGCAATCAGGTCGGGCCGGTGGTTTTCTTCGCGCATGCCGTCATACGCTCGCACCAGATTGCGCACCTCGATCTCCGGCTCGTCCTCGAGCTTCTGAATGAAGTGGCAATGCCAGTGCAAGCGCGACTCGAACGCTGCTAGCGCCCGCAACCACCCCGCTTCAGCCGGATCGGGTTGCTGGCTCAGCTCGGCGATCCGCGCTCGTGTCGCTTGCACCACGGTGCGCAGCGACAACGCGCCCCACGCCAGATAGGCGCTCAGGCGCGAACAGCCTTCCCACGCGGTGAGCGGGCTCGACAGGGCGCGGTGGTAGTGGCGGCTGCGCCGGTAGAGAAAATCGGTGAGGGTTGCTAATGCGGCTGTTTCGCCGGGTGGCTGGCGTTCGAGCAAAGTGTCGGGCGGCAACTCAAGGTCGGCGACAGATGGGATCGGGCCGGGGTCAATCGGCAGCGACGGCAACGCGGCGGGTGGTTGAGCTTGCGGCAGCGCCATGCGCTCTTCCCAACGCGCCTGCCACTCATCACGCGACGGCAACCGGCGCACGACGCCGTTTTGCGGCATCTCGTGGAAGGGAATGCCGCGCGCCCGCGCCCACCGCCGCACCGCCCGATCACGCGCATAACTGAGCAGATTGCCAGTCTCTTCGTGGGCCCAGATCGCCTCGATCGGCCACTCGCTCGCCAACCGGTCGAGCACCTCTACCGCTTCACCCACTCGCACCACCAGCGGTTGGCCGAGGCGAGCCAACGCCGCGCGCAGCTCATGCAAACAACCACTGATGAATGTCCAATGGCGCGGCGCAAAATCTGGGGCATGGATCAGCGACGGCTCGACAATATAGAGCGGCAGCACTGGCCCGCGCCGGGCAGCGGCGCTTAGCGGCGCGTGATCGTGCAAGCGCAAATCGCGTTTGAACCAAACGAGCTGCATAGTGCTGAACCTAATCTCTTATGTATGGTACCACTATTTCACTGCTGGCACCGGGTGCTGGGGAAGTACGTTGATCGCGTCTTCTGGAAAAAACTCAAATCTACCACAGAGAACGCAGAGGACGCAGGGGGAGTATCACCACCCCTCTGCGTCCTCTGCACGGGCTGATGCCCTCACCCCCAGCCCCTCTCCCGCTGGCGCGGGCGAGGGGAGCGCAGCGCCGGACGATCAGGCATCGCCCAGCGATCAACGGTTGTGATCACCCACATGTTCTGTCCGCTCCTCCAGCGTTCCCCGCGGAAAAACCTCTGCGTCCTCGGCGTCCTCGGCGGTCAAAACCCTTTGCGCGCTCTGCGCGGGCTGATGCCCCCACCCCCGGCCCCCCCCCCCCCCCGGCGGCGGTGAGGAGCGCCGCATTGG